>JAIPAP010000005.1 GCA_021740045.1 Bacteroidales bacterium | reverse complement strand
AGCCCAGTGCTTATCATCGTGAATACGCGAAAGGCCGGCAAAAGCAGCTAAGGTATAGGCAACAGGGGCTACCCATTTTTCTTCCTTATAATATTCGGAAAAGACTGTAGCCATGGTAAAAGCAGTAGATGTGTGGCCTGATGGAAAAGCATCGAAGCGCCAGTTTTTGAAAGGACCGTTCCAGTTGTCCGGGTCGGGTTTTTCACCCTGGAAAGGCCTGGCACGATGGGTTAGATGCTTTCCGGCAAGAGTAAACAAGCCATTGAGAGCCAATGCTTTTCCCGAAGTGAGCGCAAAAGCACGGGTGTTGGCATCATCGGATATTTCTCCAATCAGGTAGGTGGCGCCGATGGCTCCGGCCCAATAAAGGGGATTGCCCAGGGGTTCAAAAACATAATTGGTTAACTGTTTGGTAGTGGAATTTTGATGGGACAGGAAAAATTCGCGGATGTCTTTGTCATAGGCATAAGCAACACCAGCACTCCCAATAGTCCCTGCAAAAATTGCCCATTCTTTGGTATTCCAGTAAACCGGACTAGCTGCAATATCAGCGGTTTTATGGAAATAGCTTTCAAGGTAATCAGTGGAGATATCCTGATAGCGTAGTTCAGCCTGCCCACATACCCGGTTAAATGGCAGCAATCCAATGATTACCAGCATTAATAGGTGTTTTATATTATGATCAGGGGCCACCAGCGGTTATTTATTATCGGGCGTTCTTCCGGGCTCGGCGTTTTTCGCTTCATCCCAATAAACATCCATTTCTTTCAGGCTCATCTCGTGCAGTGACCGTCCTTCATCCTTGGCGCTCTTTTCCAAATGCTGAAAGCGGCGGATAAATTTGCGGTTGGTCTTCTCCAGGGCATCTTCAGGATTCACGCCTATGAAACGGGAATAGTTGATCATGGCAAACAGCAGATCACCAAATTCCTCTTCAATCTTTTCATGGTTTTCCTTGTTTTCCACTTCCCGGTTCAGTTCATCAAGCTCTTCATTAACCTTTTCCCAAACCTGATGCGGCTCCTCCCAATCAAAACCAACTCCCTGGGCCTTCTCCTGCATACGATATGCTTTAAGCAAGGGCGGCAGTGACCGGGGAACACCCGAAAGGGCTGAACGCCGTCCTTCTTTCATCTTGATCTTTTCCCAATTATCCTTTACTTCATCGGCATCTTTTACCTGAACTTCACCATAAATATGAGGATGGCGCAGGATTAACTTATCGGAGATGCCATCCAGCACATCCTTAATGTCAAATGATCCCTTCTCCTCCCCTATCTTGGCGTAAAAAACAAGATGCAGCATAATATCACCCAATTCCTTTTTGATCTCATCCATATCTTTTTCGATAATAGCATCGGAGAGCTCATAAACTTCTTCAAGCGTTAGGTGCCTTAAACTTTCCAGGGTTTGCTTACGATCCCAGGGGCATTGGTGCCGAAGGTCATCCATTATATCGAGTAATCGTTTAAATGCTTTTAGTCGTTCATCCATAGTATAATATTGGTTTTATTTATTTAAAGGAGTTACAAAAATACAGTTTATAAAGTTTGCTATATAAACGAATCACTTCTTAATAAGTTGGTATCCCTGAGGGCTATCAGCCCGCAGTTAGCAGTTGGCGATATTTTCAGAGCATGGATTGGATCGATAATTGTTAAAAAAAACTGCTCACCTGCAACGTGGCAGGTGAGCAGAAAAAAATGGCCCGTTCCACTAATGGACAGGCTAATAAGCTCGTGCAAAAACCACTCGCCTTTCGGAGGGCTTGCCGGTATAAATACATTTACCTTCTTCTCGTTTATCATCCAGCGGTATCAGTCGGATGGTCGCCTTTGTTTCGTCTTTGATCTTCTGCTCGGTTTCGGGGGTACCATCCCAGTGAGCATAAACAAAACCGCCTTTGTTTTCAACAATATCCCTGAATTCTTCCCAGGTATCGGCTTTAAAGGTTTTATCCTCACGGAACGAAAACGCACGCTGATAAAGATTGTTTTGTATCTTATCGAGCAGGTGTTCCACTTTATTGGCTATATCGGATTGCTGGTAAATCTCTTTTTCCAGTGTATCGCGACGCGCTACCTCGATGGTTCCATTTTCCAGGTCGCGGGGACCGATGGCCAAACGCACTGGTACGCCCTTGAATTCGTATTCGGAGAATTTCCATCCGGGCTTATAAGTATCGCGATCATCGTATTTTACTTTAATACCTTTAGCCTGAAGCTCTTTTTTAATAGCAACTGCCTTTTCAGATATCTTCTCCAATTGTTCTTTGCTTTTGAATATAGGAACGATTGCAACCTGTGTAGGAGCCAGCTTCGGGGGCAATACCAAGCCATTATCATCGGAATGAGCCATAATAAGGGCCCCCATCAACCTGGTAGAAACCCCCCATGAAGTTGCCCAAACATATTCCTGCTGGTTTTGCTGGTTCAGGAATTTCACATCAAATGCCTTAGCAAAGTTCTGTCCCAGGAAATGGGAGGTTCCCGCCTGCAAAGCTTTACCATCCTGCATTAAGGATTCGATGCAATAGGTTTCAACCGCTCCGGCAAAACGCTCGTTGGGCGATTTAGTACCTTTCATTACAGGTAAAGCCATCCAGTTTTCCGCAAAATCAGCATATACATCCAGCATTTGTTTAGTCTCGGCTATGGCTTCCTCCTTGGTGGCATGAGCGGTGTGCCCTTCCTGCCAAAGGAATTCGGCTGTCCGCAAAAACAGGCGTGTACGCATCTCCCAGCGAACCACATTGGCCCATTGGTTCACAAGGATAGGCAAATCACGGTATGATTGAATCCAGTTACGGTAGGTATCCCAAATAATAGTCTCGGATGTAGGTCTTACGATCAGTTCTTCCTCCAGCCGGGCGTTCTCATCAACCACTATATCTTTGCCGTCTTCGGAATTCTTAAGGCGATAGTGGGTCACCACTGCACATTCTTTGGCGAAACCTTCGACGTGAGCAGCCTCTTTATTAAAAAAAGATTTGGGAATAAACAGCGGAAAATAAGCATTGGAATGACCTGTATCTTTGAACATCCCATCCAATACATCGCGCATTTTCTCCCATATTGCAAAGCCATAAGGTTTTATCACCATGCATCCCCTAACGGCTGAGTTCTCGGCCAGATCAGCTTTTATCACCAAATCGTTGTACCACTGTGAATAATTCTCCGCTCTTGTTGAAAATTCTTTAGCCATATTTCCGTATGGTATAATATTTGCAATTTTAACGTTTGAAATGTGTTTCCTTAAAAGGAGGCACAAAAATAACAAAATATTCAAACGCTGATCGAAGCTAAAACATTTAACATAAAGGAGGACCTAACCATGAAAGCTTTAACCGCTCTAATCGTTTCAACAGCCTTGATACTGGCTTCATGTTCCTCCGGTTATCATACACGCAGCTCATACGACGACGTGTATTATACGCCGGGAGAAAAAGCCAAGCAAGAGGCTACTACAACCGCATCCACCGCTGATCAAGAGGAAGAAGGATATACCGTCGAATACGGCGAAAACTATTATTCTTCCGATGAACAGTATGAAAGCGGCAATGCATATGAAGAGGAATCTTATACTAAAAGCAGTGAATACTCTACTGAACCCCAGCCTGATTATTCAGAAAGCTACACCGATGGTGAGGGAGACACACACGTTACCAACAATTATTACGGAGGCACCTTCAATTACGATGATTATTATGATTATGAGTATGCTTCCCGCATAAGAAGGTTCCATAGAGATCATTTTTACGATAGTTACTACAATTCCTACTATACTGATTATTATTGGTATACTCATGATCCATGGATGGCCGGATCGAGTATTTATTTCAGCTATAATTTCTGGCCAAGGTACAACTTTGGAATGCACTGGGGTTACAGGCCATATTATTCATGGGGTATGTGGAACCGCCCCTACCATTACGGCTCCTATTGGGGTATGAGCCCCTGGATGATGACCGGATATTACAGCCCCTACAATTCTTACATGTTAGGATACTACAACGGCTTCTATAACGGATATTATGCTGGTTTGTATGGTGGTGGTTACTATGATTACCATACACCTTATTACAACAGTTATGATCCTAACTCTTATTACTACGGACCTCGAACAACGTATTACACCAATACCGGCACAACCGTTCAAAGGAGCTTTGGAGAATACTACGAGCAAACTACCGGCAATAAGCGAGGCACAGTGGTAGATAATACGGGACGCAATGCAGTAAATACCAATCGTTCCTCTACCCGGCAACTGGATGATGGCAAGCGAAATGCCACTGAACGAACCGGTGGTTCTGAAGTTGCAGCCGAAAACAGCAGGAATGCAGGCAAACGGAACACTGACGTATCGAAAGAAAACACCCGGGTTTCAACACAGAATACAGAAAGGATTTCATCCTCAAGGAATGAATCAAGTAAAGAGCGAAATGATATTCGCCTTTCCCAGGGAAAAGAAAACCAAGGCCGCACCTCGAAACCTGCCACTGAACGTGAAACTGCTGTTTCGCAAAGAAGCGGAGAGGGATCGAAACGTAACTATGTAAAACCGCAAGAAAAGCCTGGTGAATACTCTTCTTCAAGCCGGTTATCCAAAGAAGGTAAGGGCAGTGAAAACAGGCGTGTAAGGTATGAATATACCAAGCCCAACAACAGCCGCAGGTACACCAAACCTGAAAACAAACCGAAAACATATAGTTCGCCTTCATACCGCAAACCTAATTCGAGCCGCGAGATTACCAGTCCGAAAGCAAGGAACAACAGGTCATACAGTAAACCTCAAAACCGGACGATCAACAATGACAATAAACGGTATTCAAAACCGACACGTTCCTATAATAAGCCTGCACGGGAATATAGTAAGCCTTCGAGGTCTTATAGCAAACCTTCGAGAAGCTACAGCAAACCTTCACGGAGCTATAATAAGCCATCGAGAAGTTATAGCAAGCCATCAAGGAGCTATAGCAAGCCTTCGAAAAGTTATAGCAAGCCATCGAGGAGCCATAGCAAACCGAAGAGCTATTCCCGTCCTTCACGGTCGAAATCCAGTGGAAGCTATTCACGGTCTTCATCATCAAGGTCATCCTCAAGCTATAGCAGGGGATCATCAGGTTCATCAAAATCAAGCAGCAGTTCCTCTGGACGTCGTTCCAGCGGATCAGGAGGTAGAAAATAACTAATACGAATTGAGATGAAAAAGAGTTTTGTAATCACATTGCTACTGGCAATGGCCTTTGCTACAGGCATGGCGCAAAATGAAGTTGATGCCTTGCGTTACTCGAGAACTACTTTTGGCGGTACAGCCCGTTATATGGGCGCCGCCGGTGCTTTCGGAGCCATCGGGGCCGATTTCTCCTCGCTTAGTGATAACCCGGCGGGAATTGGCCTCTACAATAGTTCCGAATTAGTTATTACTCCCACAATTTTTTCAACCGTTACCGAGGCTAACTTTAAGAATAGGTACAGAGAGGATAACAAATACTCCTTTGGGTTGAATAATGTGGGGATAGTAATGCAGATGGGTAATAACAATAAGAAGAACGGATGGAAGAACTTTCAGTTTGGTTTTGGCATGAACCGGCGCAATGATTTTAACAACCGCACCCTTATTGAAGGATTCAACAATCAAAATTCATTGTTAACCGGCTACCTGGAAAGAATTCAAGGTGTTGCTCCAGAAGATATGGACCGGTTCAGCACCTGGCTCGCCTACCAAACCGATGTGATTTTCGATACAACCGGTAATTATGTTTACCATGCCGACATGCCCGATGGTGGGGTTCTTCAACAGAAATCAATAACGAAAGACGGGTCACAAAATAAAATGGTATTCACCTTTGGCGCCAATTATGAAGATCATTTATACCTTGGTGCAACCATTGGTGTACCTTATATCAGATACCACCAACAAAGCACTTACACCGAAACCGATAACCGGAACCGCGATGGATATTTCCAATCCTTTACACGAAACTTCGACCTTGAAACCGAAGGAACCGGATTCAACGCTAAGCTGGGCTTTATTGCCCGACCCACACAATGGCTGCGTTTGGGCGGCGCTATTCATTCACCCACCTTTTACAGCAATCTCTCCGATACCTGGAGCGCTTCCATGACGTCACAGTTCGATAATGGTGATTCCTATACGCAGGATTCGCCGCAGGGCAATTTCGACTATGACCTGGAAACCCCTTGGCGCGCTATCGGTAGCATGGCCATTTTTATAGGCCAATATGGTTTTGTAAGCGCCGATTATGAATTTGTAGATTATTCAAATGCCCGGCTCCGTTCTTCTTCCGATCAGTTTTTTAAAGCTAACGATGCTATCAGGTCCTCTTATACCAGTGTTAGCAACCTGCGATTAGGAACGGAATGGGTTTACGATGCCTTTAGCATAAGAGGCGGCTACGCCATTTACGGAAGCCCATACCAGGGCGGTATAAATGATGAAGAACTTACTTCCTATACATTTGGTTTCGGATTCAGGGAAAAGGATTATTTTGTTGATCTGGCCTATGTTCGAAATGAATACTCAACGGATTATTACTTGTATAGCGCCAATTTGGTAGATGCCGCCAAGCTCGATCATGCCCGGAGCATGTTTATGATTACATTGGGTATCAGATATTAATAAAAGGATAGGCACTCCGTTATAAATCAAATATGGTTTTTTACCAATCAACCGGTTCAGTTTTGAACCGGTTTTTTTATTGGTTTTCCAACCGCTGCATCCGTGCTTTGGCCTTTTGTTTTATACTTTGCTCATACTCGTCGAAATCGAGCTCCTGCACCATCTCATAATAAGATAAGGCTTTGGCCAAATTGCCTTTCTTCTCGTAAATCTTAGCGCTCATCAAGGCAGCATTGGCAGCAAAATAGTAAGGTGTACCACGCCCTTTTTCAATGGCTTGCCGGTACCATTCAAGGGCTTGATCATCTTTATTGGTTTTTTGATAGATGCGGCCAAAGCGATAAATGTATTCCAGGTAATCATGTTGTGATAATCCATTGACCTCATCAGTGGTAACCCGCTTAAGCACCTTGAGAGAACGGTCATAATAACCCCCGTCGAACAGCAAACGCGATTCAAGGATACATTTGGCCGGAGTTATGTTTTTCTCCAGGGCTAATTCGGCGCGCTTATCGGCGCCCACAATGGAAGAACCATTGTAATCAGCTTTTTTCATATTCTGATGATAAAGTTCCTGATTGCCATGAAGCAAAAAATACCAGGCAATATATTGATAGGCCGATTTAATGAAATTAATCCCGTTGAAGTTCGAGGTGAAATCAAACAAATATTCCACGGCATTCTCATCCATGCGATACATTTTGGTTCTTCCGGCCAGGTAATCGAGGTAATGGAAAGGATAATATTGTTTACCATGAGGCCTTTCGGTCAATAGGCCGATAGCTTCATCATTTCTTCCGGTTTCCATGGCCAGCCGGGCTTGTGCATAAGTCAACAAAAGATTACCCTCTACAAGTGACTTCATCGAATCAGCCTGGTAAATGCCCCACAGATGCTCGGCTTGCTGGAGATCCTCATTCAGATTAAGCGAAATGAAAGTGAGAAAGAACAATGCTTCGGTCCTTAAATGAGCGTAGGGTGAACCGGAAGAAAGAAAAACCACTTCCTTTAACTCCTCTTCGCCTTGCGAAATGGTGCCTTCAAATCCAAATAAACTGGTGAACCATTCAAATTTATCCGGCACCAACCCGATGATGGTGTGCAGTATACCCATTTCAATGTTATTGGGCAGAAAATCGGGATATTTCTTTCGGTTCTCACTTAATAAACGATAGGCACGGTTTATTTCAAATGCCGTGGCAAAGTATTCTTCAAATTTTAAACGTGAAAAAGCCCACTGTAACTCAAGATTGGCCAGGCAATACCGGTAATAAGGCGAATTTTTATTACCCTCCAATAGCAGTTCCTTGCGTTTCTTTTTATTGTCTTTCAGCTTCTCCAGCAGTTCTTCCTCCTCACTGATGATGATCTTAAGGAAATCGATATAGTTTTCGAGGTAAACAGGTATAAGATTATCGGGATTAACTTCCCTTTCCCGGTCGAGGATTGCCTTGCCTGAATCAAGACGTAATGCAAGAATTTCATGATAAGCCTTTTTACACTGCCTGTTAAAATGGTAATTACCTCCCGAAATCCCGGCCAGGGGTAGTAAAAAAGCAAGAATAAGCGGTAGTAACAGTCTTTTCATTAGTAAATTTTGTATAAAAATAAAAAAAGAGGAGTCTTCTTTTAGATCTCCTCTCTTAATTTATGTTTAAACATCATTTCTTTAGTTGATGCTCACCTTTTCAGCAATATTATCATCAATCAAAATTCGGCCGCAATATTCGCACACAATAATTTTTTTGTGCATCTTGATGTCGAGCTGACGCTGTGGAGGAATTTTATTAAAGCAACCGCCACAGGCATCACGTTCAATAGGCACAACGGCCAGCCCGTTACGGGCGTTTTTCCTTATTCGCTTGTAAGCTGTGAGTAATCGATCTTCGATAATTTCCTGGTGCTCTTCTGATTTTTTGATCAGGTTATTTTCCTCTTTTTCCGTTTCAGCAACAATATCCTTAAGCTCTTTCTTTTTTATGTCCAGATCGTTCCTTCGCTCATCAAGCAATTTTTGGGTCTCGTCTATCCTACTTTGAGTTTCCTCTTTTTGTTCGGTGTATTCCTTGATGCGCTTGTCGGCCAACTGACTTTCGAGGGTCTGGAATTCGATCTCTTTTGAAAGCGACTCGTATTCGCGGTTGTTCCTTACATTTTTTATCTGCTCATTATATTTAGCAATAAGCGATTCACTCTCTTTCTTGGCATTATTCTTTTCACTGATCGCATTATCCATCTCCCCGATCTTCTCCTGGTAGTTATTAATACGCGTTTCAAGCCCCACTATCTCATCTTCCAAATCCTCAACCTCAAGGGGAAGCTCGCCACGTATACTACGGATCTTGTCAATTTGTGTATCGATTTTTTGAAGACTGTAAAGAGCAACCAGCTTGCGCTCCACATTCGCTTCAATACTGTCGTCGGTTTTTTGCTGCTCTCCGGTATTCTGATCAGCTACCTTTTCTTTGGTTTTATTGGCTTTTGATTCCGATTTTGCCATATCAAATTCCTGTATTTACAAATAATTAACTGAGTTTGTATTCCTTTCCGAAATAAGGACTGCAAAGTTAGAAAATTTTTCCATCAGTAATTGATGGATTAGTTCTTTGGTAAATTGTTCACTTTCATAGTGCCCAACATCTGCTATGACCATCTTCCCATTTGCATCGAAAAATTGATGATACTTTACATCACCGGTAATAAAAACATCTGCCCCGGCCACAATGGCATCATCTATCAAAAAACTTCCGGCACCACCACAAAGGGCCACTTTTTTTACATCCTTATTTAAAAGTCTTGAATATCTGATAGTTCCACTACCCAAAACTTTTTTTATCCGTTTCAAAAACGCTAATTCATCTTCATTATTTTCCAGCTCACCAATCATTCCCGACCCCGTTCTTAGATATTCATTTTTAAGAGGCACAACATCATAAGCCACTTCTTCATAAGGATGCGCATCAATCATGGCATTAATAACCTGCCGTTCCATATACACCGGATACACCGATTCTATCTTATACTCCTTTTCGTAGTGCAATTCATTTACTTCTCCAACAAAAGGGTCGGCATTTTCGCCTGCCTTAAAAGAGCCAAGGCCTTCCTGGTTAAAACTGCAGCTATCGTATTCGCCAATGTTACCGGCTCCGGCAGCAAATATGGCTTTTCTGACTTTCTCAGCATGGTCGACCGGACAAAAAGTGATGAGCTTGCGCAGTTGATCATTCTTTGGCGACAATATGCGCACCTTTTGAAGCCCAATCTTTTGAGCCAGCATGGAATTTACGCCGATGTCCACATTATCGAGGTTGGTATGAATGGCGTAAATGGCAATATCATGCTTAATGGCTTTGGTAACCAGCCGGTCGGTGAAAGATTTCCCGTTGAACCGTTTAATGCCTTTAAAGATCAACGGATGATGCGCTATCACTAAGTTGCATTCCTTTGAAATGGCTTCATCCAACACTTCATCAGTTACGTCGAGGGTAATAAGAGCCTTGTTCACCTCTTTACCGGATTCTCCGATCAATAGCCCTGAATTATCGTATGCCTCCTGCAAAGAAGTTGGGGCCATTTTTTCGAGGTAATTTGTAATTTCTTTTAATTCCATATGGATCGAATTTTTGATTTTCGTTTACCTGAATTCTTTCAATAGCTTATCAATTTACCTTTTCAAATTGTTTGGCCGTCTACTAAATTACATATTTTCTTCATCACCAAAGTTTACCTAAAAATTTTCATCTTAACAACTCACTATGCCTCAGGGTTTAAATAAGCATAATAAAATAATAACTAAAACCGGGTTTGTGATGACAAGGGAAATTAATATATTTATTGCGTGGAATTTTTAAGGATACTTCTAATACCATTCGCCCTGATATACGGGCTGATGGTTGTTTTGCGCAATAAATTGTTTGACTGGGGGGTATTTCGCTCTAAAGAGTTTGATATACCGATCATTTCGGTTGGCAACCTTTCAACCGGGGGATCAGGAAAATCACCTCAAATCGAATACCTTATCAGGATATTACGGCCGCATTATAAAGTAGCTACCCTAAGCAGGGGTTATGGACGGCATTCTAAGGGTTTTCGTATTGTTAGCCCCAATCATACACCCGTTGAAACGGGCGACGAACCTTTGCAATATGCACGCAAATTTGAAGACGTGATCGTAGCTGTGGATGAAAAAAGGGTTAACGGAATCCGTCAACTCCGGAAAAAGTTCCCCGAAATCGAGGTGATCCTTCTCGATGATGCCTTCCAGCACCGTTGGGTTAAGCCGGGTTTATCCATGTTGTTAACCGATTATCATTCGCTGTATACCGATGATTTTATATTGCCTACCGGCAATTTACGCGAACCCAAGTCGGGGGCTAAAAGGGCCGACATGATCATTATTACAAAAACCGCCAATGTATTTTCTCCCCTGGCCAAACGCCTGGTTGAAGATAAGATCAAGCCTCGCCCCTACCAAAGTGTCTATTATTCTTACATTGAATACAATAACTTTAAACCCTTGTGGAGTGAATTGGATGAATCTCTTCCGAAACAAGCAAATACCATATTATTATTTACCGGCATAGCCAATTCTTATCCCCTGGTGGATTACCTCAAACGATTTTGTGATGAATTGATAACCCTTGAATATTCCGACCATCATCATTATTCGATCAGCGACCTTAAACAAATCAAAAACACCTATGATAATATAGTAGGCAGCAAGAAAGTTATAGTCACTACCGAAAAAGATGCCATGCGTCTTAGTTATCCAAAAATTAAGACCTTTGCACAGCAAATGCCGATCTTTTATATGCCTATTGAGGTAAAGATCCATTTTGATAACAGAAAAGAAGATTTTGAAAAACAGGTATTGGATTATGTTAGAAACGATAAAAGAAACCGCAACACATCTGAAACTCGCAGCAGCGTTGGAACCTAAAGTCGGTATAATTCTTGGGTCAGGGCTGGCAGGATTAACCAAAGAAATTGACATTAAAGATTCGTTCCCTTATACAGAAATCCCTAATTTTCCGGTTTCGACGGTAGATGGCCATCATGGTGAGCTTATCTTCGGGTATCTGAATGAAATCCCGGTAGTTGCTATGAAAGGCCGCTTTCATTATTATGAAGGTTATTCTATGGATCAATTAACCTTCCCCATCCGGGTGATGAAACAAATGGGTATTCAATCCCTGATCCTTTCCAATGCGGCCGGTGGTGTGAATCCCGACTTCCAGATCGGTGACATTATGTTTATCTACGATCACATCAATCTGATGGGCGATAATCCTTTAATAGGCCTGAACAACAATGAACTCGGGCCCCGGTTTCTTGATATGAGTGAACCTTACGATCGCTCGATAATCGAGAAGGCGCAACTGATTGCCGGTAAGATGAATATCCCTGTAAAGAAAGGCATATATGCAGCTGTATCGGGTCCAACATACGAAACACCCGCCGAATACACTTACATCAGGACCATTGGAGCCGATGCCGTAGGTATGTCGACCATTCCTGAGGTAATTGCGGCCAGGCATATGGACCTACCCTGTTTTGCGGTATCCATCATTTCCGATTTGGGTGTACAAGGCAAAATTGTGGAAATCTCCCATGAAGATGTGTTAGAAGCTGCTTCGGCCGTTGAACCGAAGTTGGCAGGTATTATCAAGGAGTTGGTTCCTCAACTTTAAATAGCCATGTTATAAAGAAAAATGCTGATATCTTCATGGTATCAGTTTTAGGCGTTCTGATTTAATCTTTTTTTTAAACCTTATCAAAGTAACTACCGGCATCTGATATTAACATCAATATAGCCATTGCGCAATATCATTATCTTTGCCTTGAAATTACAATAGTAATACATGAAACTATAGTCCGGCATGAGAAAAACCCTGTTAATCCCAATTTATGCATTGATCACGGTATTTTTATTAAATGCCTGCCAACATATAACCTCCGATCCGGAGCATACATTAGTGGTTAAAGGTACTGTTAAAAGCGCCAAGGAAGGAGATAAGCTTAAGCTCCAGGAATTGGGTATTAAAAAAATCATTAATATTGATTCGACCAGGCTGGCCGAGGATGGTAGCTTTAAGTTTATAACCTACCTCAAGCACCCCAATTTATATGTATTAAAGCTTAATAAAAAACATGTAACCTTTGTGGGTAGCGGCGGCGATACCATCAATTTCAAGGCCAAGCGCGAAACCTTTAGGCGTAATTATTCGATCTCGGGTAACCCTTCGGCCGAATTACTGAAGAAGTATTTTGATTATACAAACAAGCATCGCATGAAGCTCGATTCACTTGCCAAGGTTTTTCGCGCCAGCAAAGAGAAAGAAAATTTTTATAAAATCCGTAAGGAGATCGATTCGGTGTATAAATCCATTGTTAGTGATCAAAAGGCTTTTGCCGAAAACATCATACGTTCCCACCCCGGAACCCTGGCAGCTCTCTATATTCTGAACCAGCGACTTTATAGCTTCAAACTATTCAGGGAAGATGAAGACTACGAACTTTTTAAACTTATCGATAGCGCATTGCAAAAAACCCAACCCCAAAGTAAACATGCACAGGATCATCATCAGCGTGTACAAAAGATGATGCAGGAACAAAAAGAGGAACGCATCGCCAAAGAACGTTTAAGAAAAGGAGCCATAGCGCCGCAATTTGCCTTGCCTAATCCTGAGGGCGATACCATTCAGCTTTCCGGTTACAAGGGACATTATGTACTGCTTGATTTCTGGGCAGCCTGGAATGCCGTAAGCCGCCGGAATAATCCGCAACTTGTTGAACTGTATAATAAATACAAAGATGAAGGTTTCCGTATTCTCGGCGTTTCCCTCGATCAACATCGTAAAATGTGGGAAGGAGCCATAGAAGTGGATAAATTGAAGTTCGACCATGTTAGTGATCTAAAGCATCTGAAATCGCCGGTTGCCAAGTTATATAATATCGACAACCTGCCTAAGTATTTTCTTATCGACCCAAAGGGAAGAATCATCGGTCATAATCTGTCCCTGAAGGAAGTGGAACAAAAAGTCGACAGCATCTATAATTCCAACTAGATTGCTACTTCTGTGGCAGGCAGAAAAATTTATACTTTTAACCCCGAAAAATTCCAGTTTTGAGCACAGAAACCAACGTAAAACTGCCCGGCAACAAGAAAATATACTTTGCATCCGATTTTCACCTCGGGGTACCCGATCATGAAGGTAGCCTGCAACGGGAAAAAAAACTGGTTCGCTGGCTGGAAGATATCCAAGAAGATGCTCATGAGATCTACTTAATGGGCGATGTTTTTGATTTTTGGTTCGAATATAAAACCGTCGTTCCAAAAGGATTTGTAAGGCTGCTGGGAAAATTGGCCGAAATTACTGACTCGGGCATCCCGGTATACCTGTTCAGAGGCAATCATGACATTTGGGCCTTCGATTATCTTGAACAGGAACTAAACCTCATCTTATACCGCAAAAGCGTGATGAAGTCTTTTAACGGAAAACGTTTTTTTCTGGCTCATGGCGATGGGCTGGGACCCGGTGACAGAGGCTATAAATTTTTGAAAAAGGTTTTTGAAGCCCAACTGAATCAGTGGCTCTTTCGATGGATACATCCGGATATTGGCTCACGCCTGGCTTTATATTTTTCCAAAAAAAGCCGCCTGGCCAACGAAATCCGCGAAGGTAAGCGCCTTGCTGTAGATCAGGACCCTGAAGGCGAACGACTTTTTCATTTTGCTAATACCATGTTAAGAAAACACCCGGAAATCAATTATTTTATTTTCGGTCACCGGCACAAACCGTATCATACTAAGATAGACAAACACACCGAATTTCTCACCCTTGGCGACTGGATCACCAATTTTACCTATGCTGTTTTTGACGGAGAGAAGATTTCACTGAAGCATTACGAGTAGTTTGTTAAATTCATCTAATTCTACCCTTAGTATGTATGGCATTCAACCAATCATTCAATCAATCATTCAATCAATCATTCAACCAATCATTCAATCAATCATTCAATCAACCATTCAACCAATCATTCAACCAATCATTCATTCATTTTTATACCTTGTACCATTCTAATCAACACGGCACATTCCTTTCATCTACATATTTTTATTATTTTTGGCGTCTAAAATCATAGTAATAACCCAATTAATCCTAAACGTTCATATGGAACAACTTAAAAAGTACATCGAAGACAACAAAGATCGTTTTCTGGAAGAATTATTCGGCTTGATCAGGATACCGTCTATCAGTTCGCTTAAAGAACATAAGGATGATATGCAAAAAGCCGCTGAATATTGGAAAGATACGATCCTGAAAGCGGGAGCGGATAAAGCTGAAATATTACCCACCGATGGTAACCCGGTAGTTTATGGAGAAAAGATCATCGATGAAACAAAACCTACGGTATTGGTGTATGCCCATTACGATGTAATGCCCGTTGATCCGATCGATCTATGGAATACCAAACCCTTTGAGCCTGAGATCCGTGATGAAAAGATCTATGCCCGCGGCGCCGATGACGACAAAGGACAAGGTTTTATGCACGCCAAGGCCTTCGAAACCCTGGTAAAGAATGATCAGCTTGGTGTTAACGTAAAATTCATGATCGAAGGTGAAGAGGAAATCGGATCACCGAACCTGGGCAAATTCTGCGAACAAAATAAAGACCTGCTTAAATCGGATATTATCCTTGTTTCCGATACCGGCATGATGGGCGAGGACACCCCAACCATTACCACCGGTCTTCGCGGATTGGCTTACATGGAAGTAAAAGTGAAAGGCCCCAACCGCGACCTTCACTCCGGCCTGTTTGGCGGCGCTGTTGCCAATCCGGCAAATGTGCTTGCCAACATGATCGCCAAATTGGAAGATGATAAAAACCGCATAACCATCCCCGGTTTCTACGATGATGTATTGGAAGCCAGCGAAGAGGAACGCAAGGAAATGGCCAAAGCTCCTTTCGACCTTGATAATTACAAGAAAGAGCTCGATCTTGAAGAAGTCGACGGTGAAGAGGGATATTCCACCATCGAACGCACCGGAATTCGCCCATCACTTGATGTAAACGGTATTTGGAGTGGATATATCGGCGAAGGCGCTAAAACCGTCCTCCCGGCCGAAGCCAATGCAAAAATCTCCATGCGACTGGTTCCCAACCAGGATCATAAGAAGATTGCCAGGTTGTTTGAAGATTACTTCAAATCTATCGCTCCCAAGTCGGTAAAGGTTGAGGTTAAAGAACTTCATGGCGGACAAGGCTATGTAGCACCTACCGACACACCTGCTTACCAAGCTGCAAGCAAAGCCTTTGCAGATGTATATGGTAAGAAAGCTATTCCGTTCCGCAGTGGCGGCAGTATCCCGATCATCTCCACCTTTGAGTCAATCCTGGGAACTAAATCCATGCTCATGGGCTTCGGACTGGAATCGGACGCCATCCATTCACCCAATGAAAATTATCCATTAAAGCAGTTTTATAACGGCATAGAAACCATTACCAATTTCTACCGTCATTATGCTGAAATGAATAAATAAGGAAAAGCAATCAATGAAAAACCCGGATCACGATGTGATCCGGGTTTTTGTTCCGGTTTTATCTATTCAGCCATTGTCAGCTTACCTTCGTTTTTACGTTCTTTAAACTCTTTCAAGCCTTTATCCAGGAATTCCACAAAAGCATCTACTTTCAGGCTGTAGGCGCGGGGTTCAACCAGTATCTCCCCGTTGGTATCTAATAGTACATAATATGGCTGGGCATTAACGTTAAAACGCGATATTTGAAAATCGGCATATTTTTTACCGAGGGTTTTCTTCCATTTACCATCATATGATGATTTTACCCATTCCGATTCAGGAAGCTTGGTTTTATCATCCACATACAGGGCCGCAATGACGAAATCATCGCGCAAGCGTTGCAGCACTCTTGGATCCGACCAAACATTGGCCTCCATTTCACGGCAATTCACGCAACCGTGGCCGGTAAAGTCGATAAATATTGGCTTATCTACTTTACGGGCACAATTAAGGGCTTGTTCGTAATCAAAATAACCTTCCAGGCCATGGGGCAGATGGAGGAAGTCGCTGTATTTCGGATCCTGGCATAAAGTTTTATCAGTGTTGCCCGAGGCTAGAGTGCCGCTTCCTCCGGCAGCCGTAACCGCTAATTTTGCGTTTTCCCTTACTACTTCGTGCAAGTCGAAATCATGAGTTTGCTGGGGAGGCAGGTAACCCGATAGTCCCTTAAGCGGAGCACCGAACATGCCCGGTATCATATAAACCACAAACGAGAAGGTTACAATGGCTAATAAGGTGCGTGGAACGCTAACGAATTTCGTATCGCTGTCATTGGCAAACTTAAGCTTACCCAGCAAGTAAAATCCAAGTAATGTGAATATTACAATCCATAGAGCCAGGTATATTTCGCGGTCCAACAGGCCCCAGTGGTATGTTTGATCGGCGATGCTCAAAAACTTCAAACCAAGCGCCAGCTCGAGGAAACCGAGAACAACTTTCACCGAGTTAAGCCAGCCACCTGATTTAGGCATATTCGCCAGCCATGAAGGGAAGAACGCAAAAAGCGTAAATGGCAGTGCAAAAGCCAATGAAAAGCCCAGCATACCGATAATAGGCGTGAGCACCTCACCGCCGGCAGAAGCCACCAGGATAGCGCCTACAATAGGGCCGGTACATGAAAACGATACCAGCACAAGGGTAAAGGCCATAAAAAAGGCACCAACAAATCCTCCTTTATCCGCTTTCTGATCGGCTTTGTTGATCATCCAACTGGGTAATGTTAATTCGAACATACCCAGGAAACTGGCGGCAAAGAAGGTAAAAATAAGGAAGAAAAATATATTGGGCAGCCAATGCGTGCTAAGGAAGTTGGCAAAGTTGGCGCCTAGCGTCACTGCCACAACTGTACCTACTATTGTATAAATGGCAATAATGGAAAATCCGTATATCAGCGCTGAAGCCTTTCCCCCACCCTTACTCTTTTTATCATGCATAAAAAAGGTCACCGTCATCGGGATCATGGGGAAGACGCAAG
This sequence comes from Bacteroidales bacterium, assembly GCA_021740045.1. Lineage (GTDB taxonomy): Bacteria > Bacteroidota > Bacteroidia > Bacteroidales > JAIPAP01 > JAIPAP01. Next base: position 39,165 of record JAIPAP010000005.1, on the reverse strand, counting down.
GGGTTAAGATAGCAGCCAACCCGGCCAGGAACGAAAAACCAAAAAACAGCCAAAGCGATTTTTTGGCTTGCCCGGTAAGCCCTCCTCCACCGGTATTCTTCGGCTGGGTGTCAATTGTCTCTTCCCCCTTTGCTTTTTCCTGATCCTTTTGAGCCGATACCGTTTCATCCGATTCTTCAATGGTTTTTACATCCATCACCGGGGCTTGAGATTCTTCTGCTGAAGCAGTTGCCTGGCTTGCATCGGCGCCATTAAAGGTAAAGGTGAAATCCTTATCGCTAGGTGGCAGGCAACGCGTATCATCACAACACATGAAATTTACATAACCCTTTATCACAACCGGTTCATCAGTGGTAATTTTCACCTTTTGGGTAAAAGTAGCCTCTTCGGCAAAATACTTAACCACCATATCGAAATTGGGGTCCATTTCTTCAATGGCCTTGGGCTCCTTGGTTTTACCGATTAGTTCATAACCTTTTTCGGTTTCGAAATTGAATGTTGTTGGCCTGGGCCCTCCTTCGGGAATATCCTGTGAATATAAATGCCAATGCTCATCAATGGTGGCCTTGAGCTGGAGTTCATAAGTATTGTCTTTAAGCTTTTCTTTCGAAAATGACCATTTTACTGGTTCAAGTATCTGGCTAAACCCCGAAACCGATAAAACCAAAACCAGTGCAGTAAGCAATAAGGGCTTGAATCTACTAGCGTTAAACTTCATTGTCATGTACCTCAATATTTTAAAAACCAACGTTATTTTAAATACACTTATTTTTATATAAAATTTTCTGCATATTTCAATAAACATGCCACATATTTAATCATGCTGTTTAAGTAATTCCAGCTGACATATCTTCCGGGTTTCCGGTGTCAGCTTAAAACGGTCATCTATCCGGTAACCGATCACCCAGGCTATATCATCTCCCGATAAAAGCAACCAGGCTTTTTCCTTTTCTGCCAGAGAAAATTTTTCATCGATAAAGAAATCACTGATTTTCTTATAGGTTTGCATTCCCAATGGCTTGAAACGGTCACCATCCTGCCATTTTCTGATTTTAAGGGGAAACTGAAGTTTGTCATGATCAAGGCAGGCGATATACCTGTTCTTGGGGATATCCTCATTACTATTATAGTCTTTCACCGTTTTTGTTAACCTGAAAGGTTCCGTCATTTCTGTATCGTTCTCATAAAGGAGGTATTCGCCGGCTTCACTTTCATCAATGGAACTAATGATCAAATAATCCCGGTCCTTTAACACCCTGTGTGAGGAGGAATAAAACTGCTTACCCGGCGTGGCATCGAGTGTCTGCATGATTTCATCCGTCATATTCCATGTAAAACCGCATGGGGCCAAAAATTCGTACAAGTATGTCTTACCCCCGCTCTCCTTTTGTAACGGGGCAATGGCAATTTTGAACCCATCACTGGCAGGTTGCACCCATTCATGGTGCTTTCGTCTTATCTCCTTTCGGTAAAGATGCTCGGCTTGCCTTATCCGCTCAATGTTAGAAGCCAGGATTTCACGGTAGTGTGGGTTGATTTCCTTGAGCAATGGCATCAAGCGGTGGCGTATTTGATTTCTTATATATTTGGTAGTGAGGTTACTGCTATCAACCCGGTAAGCAATTTTATGCCCGTAAGCGTAGGCTTCAATTTCTTCACGCCAGGCAAATAGCATGGGATGTATCAAGCGGTTTTGGCGGGGGAGTATACCGTGCAATCCGGCAATGCCCGAGCCCCGTGTTAGATTGATAAAAAAGGTTTCCAGTTCATCATCATGATGATGAGCCGTGGCATAATAAGCATATCCTTCTTCATTAATGAGTTCCTTAAACCATTTATACCGCAAATCGCGAGCCGCCATCTGTATTGAAAGCTTATTGGCACTGGCATAATGTAAGGTGTCGAAACGCTCAACATAGCAACTAACCTTATATTCCGCAGCTTTTGCCTTAACAAAAGCCTCATCGCCATCCGATTCTTCTCCTCTCAACTGGTAATTACAATGGGCTATAGCAAAAGAAAATCCCGACTGATAGAAAAGATCCACCATCACCATCGAATCGATGCCTCCACTTACGGCCAGCAGCACCTTATCCGATTGCTCGAATAAGTGATTGGTATTTGCATAGTTTTTGAAACTCTCGAGCATGGCAGGCAAAGGTAGAAAATTCCACCGTTAAAATAGGCTCACACATATATAAATCATTACTTTCGATCCGTTCATAAGTAAGTAAATCGGAAAGCCATGCAATATTTTGACGATCTTAAGCGGGAAGTTAAACTAAAGGAAGCACCAAAAACTGTGGTTTCGCTTTGTCCATCTATAACCGAAACCCTATGTGATTTGGCTTTAGAAAAAAACCTAAAGGGCGTAACGGACTATTGCCGACATCCTTATCACCTTATTAAGCGTAAACCCAGGGTAGGCGGCCCCAAAGATCCTGACATCGAAAAAATTAAGCAGCTTAATCCCGCACTAGTGCTGGCCAGTAAGGAGGAAAGTTCACAAAAGGCCATTAAAGCCCTGCATCAACATGTTCCATGTTATGTATTTGATATTAAAAATTTTGAAGATGCCCTGGGGATGATCGTTCAGATCGGGGAGCTGTTCTCAAGGGAGCATGACGCGCTTATTTGGATTTCGGATATCGAAAAAGCTTTCAGAAAACTAAAACAACCCAAAACACCATTCAAAGTCCTTTACCCGGTTTGGAAAAATCCCTGGATGGCTGCCGGAAAAAATACCTTTATCGATTCGATGATTACGAAAATAGGCTTTTCAAATGTGATTGAAGAAAATGCCTACCCAAAGATAAATCTTGAAGACTACATCAATAAAGCTGATTTGATCCTATTGCCCAGCGAGCCCTATGAATTCAACCTGAGCGAAGAAAAAGAACTGCAAAGCAATTATACGGAGAAGAAATTCCTGAGGGTTGATGGCGAAATGTTTGGCTGGTACGGAACGCATATGCTCGAAGCGGCAGCTTATTTTGAGGAGATGGTGGGAAAACTTGCCTAACAAAGTTGGCAAAAGCAATAAGCAGTTGGCACATATTGCTGAATGCCAACTGCTTACATTCTATTAAATATCCCATGTATTTCCGCTAAACAGCAGGTCGTCGACGGATTTCATACCGGATTGATCCTGTGCTTGTTCAATCTGTTTTTCCAAAAGGGATTCATATACTCCTTCCTTCACTGCCCTGATCACGCCCAATGCAACGGGGAATTCCGGGGGCATCATCCGGGCCAGCATCAGGTGAAGGCTGGGATTGGCATTGTGGGCATTATGTACCAGCAGATCATTTTCCGTAATGCCGTTTTCTCCAATGGTTACCACCTCAAGGTCGATGCCGTTAAGACGGATGCCTTTGTTACCCTCTTTGCCAAAGATCATGGGCTCGCCCTGCTTTAAATGAAGCTGATAGTCGTCCTTGGTGTCTTTGGCCGTGATCATACGATGGGCCCCATTGTTATAGATCACACAGTTTTGAAGAATTTCAACCAGTGATGTCCCCTTATGATTTCCTGCTTCAAGCATAAGTTCGGTCATCATTTTGGGGTTGGTATCGATTCCGCGGGCAAAAAAGGTACCTTGCGCGCCCATAACCAGCTCACCGGGATTAAAGGGCCTTTCGATAGTTCCCTGTGGAGAGGTTTTGGTTACGTCACCCATGGGAGTTGTGGGGGAATACTGTCCTTTGGTTAAGCCGTAAATACGGTTATTGAACAGTACAATATTGATATCAAGATTTCGGCGCATGGTGTGGATAAAGTGATTCCCACCTATGGCCATGGCATCGCCATCGCCGGTGGTTACCCAAACGCTCAGGTTGGGATTGGCAATTTTTACCCCACTGGCAATGGGTAATGCACGTCCATGAATACCATGTATGCCATAGGTATTCACATAATAGGGAAATCGTGAAGAACATCCGATGCCTGATATAACACAAAAATCTTCCTTACGTTTTCCAAGTTTTGGAAAAACCTTTGAGACAGCAGCCAGGATGGCATGGTCGCCGCACCCGGGGCACCATTTCACCATTTGATCACTAATGAAATCATCCTTGCTCAGGGGTTGAATATTTTCTAATGCTTCTTGTTTCATTGGTCAAGTTTCTCGATTACCTCGTTAAACTTATCTTTTAATTCCGATACCAGGAAGGGTAAACCTTGTATCTTATAATACAGGTCGTAGTCATATTGGGGAAAATTCATCTTCAGGTAATTCATAAATTGTCCTTTGTTGATCTCACAAACCACGATCTTTTTGAATTTACTCAGGATTTCGCCGGTATTTTTCGGCAAAGGATTAATATAACGAAAATGCGCCATGCTAACGCTCTTTCCTTCTTCCTGAATTTCCTTAACAGCCTCACGCACTACTCCGAAAGTTCCTCCCCAACTTACCACCAGGATGTCGCCGCTTTCCTTCCCCACAACTTTTTGTTCAGGGAGGTAATCGGCCACACGATCTACTTTGTCCTGACGCAATTCAATCATCAATTGATGATTTTTAGGATCGTGCGAAACGTTTCCGGAGATATTTTCTTTCTCGAGGCCTCCCACCCGATGCCTTAAGCCCTCGGTTCCGGGGATGGCCCATTGGCGGCTCAGGGTTTTCTCATCGCGTTTATAGGGTTTAAAGTCCTCATCATTGGGTTCAGCTATGGGGGCATCAATGGAATCCATTTCCTTCACCTTCGGAATCCGGAATACTTCGGAGCCATTAGCAATGGAGCCGTCGGTAAGAAGCAGGGTGGGTGTCATATGTTCAACCGAAAGCTTGGAAGCTTCATAGGCTGCATAAAAACAATCCACCGGGCTTTGGGAAGCAATAACGATAGTAGGACATTCGCCGTTGCGACCGAAAAGCGCTTGCAGCAAATCCGATTGCTCCGATTTAGTGGGCAATCCTGTTGAAGGACCACCACGCTGCACATCCACAATTACGATGGGCAACTCGGTCATAACCGCCAATCCGATGGCTTCACTTTTCAGCGACAAGCCGGGACCGGAAGTGGTTGTTATGCCAAGCGCTCCGGCGTAAGATGCCCCGATGGTTGAAGTGATACCGGCGATTTCATCTTCGGCCTGGAATACCCTGGCGTTAAACTGTTTATGTTTTGATAATTCCTGTAAAATTTCCGATGCAGGTGTAATGGGATATGAACCGAGGAACAGCTCCCTGCCCGCCTTTTCGGCGGCAGCCAGAAACCCCCAGGCGGTGGCAACATTACCGGTAATGTTACGGTAAGTGCCTTTTTTAAGATCGGCAGGCGGTACACTGATGGTTGAACGCATGGCTTCAACGCTATCGGCATAACTGTAACCGGCTTTAAGAACCCGCTTATTCATATCCACTACAAGTGGGTTCTTTTTAAACTTTTCTTCAAAAAAATCGAATGTCGATTTGAAATCGCGGTGGAAAAGATAGAACAGCATGCCCAGGGCAAACATGTTCTTACTCTTTTGAGCCATTTTGTGATCGACATTCAGGTCTTTTACAGCTTCTTTCGTGAGTGTGGTAATGGGCGGGTCTATTACCTTATAATCATCCAGGCTTCCATCCTCCAGCGGATTTGAATGATAACCCGCTTTTTTTAATCCCTTTTCGGTGAATGCGTCCCGGTCGAGGATAATAGTTCCTCCTGTTTTGGTCCATTTAAGGTTAGAGCGCAGCGAAGCCGGATTCATGGCTACCAGCACATCGGCATAATCACCGGAGGTGTAGATGTCTTTATGCCCAAAATGCACCTGGAAACCCGATACACCGGCAATAGTACCCTGTGGGGCACGTATCTCGGCCGGATAATCCGGAAATGTGGCAAAATCGAAACCTTCTACTGCTGTTGAATCGGAAAATAAGGACCCGGTTAACTGCATGCCGTCACCTGAATCACCGGCAAAACGGACAACTACATCTTCCTTTTCAACAACATTTTTGTTTTTTTCACTCATCTTATGTGGTTTACCTTTTCAATGATTGTTAATTACATGTTAATAATCGACGCAAAGTTATAAGTTTTATTATTCATCTTTGATAGAATTCCCACAAATTTTCCATAAAACTTTCCTGCTTACTCATTGGTTTTTAATTTGTTTCACCGTCTAATTTATCATCGTTCTACATATTGCTATAAAAAATACGTTTACAATATTTTAGAGGTCTTTGCCGTTTGGCAGGCGATAAATATAATGCACTAGTAAAGTTCAAATTTTTGACTTTGCTAGGTATTTTAATTTTGAAGTGTATATATTTGCACTTGTGAACGAACATAAATACTTAACTTTTTAAAATTTAACAACTTATGGCTTACGTAATAACAGATGATTGCACAGAATGTGGTACTTGCATTGATGAATGCCCCGTTGAAGCTATCAACGAAGGAAGTCCTTACACCATTGATCCTGATCTGTGCACCGATTGCGGCGCATGTGCAGATGTTTGCCCGGTTGAAGCCATTCACCCGGAATAATTAAGGACCATTAAATTATGTATAAATCCATTAAGCCCCTTGCTTGCAAGTGGGCTTTTTTTGTAGCTGTTAGCTGATTTGCACCCAAATAGAGCGTTTCTCGCTCACAGCCTGCCCCGATCCCAAATACTTTCGGGACGGGGATAAAAACGGTCAAGCCTTTTTCAATTGTAGCTTAATGGTGGAATTCATCTTTTATCGCTGGCTAATGTGATTATATATTGAATTAACCAATAGTTGCTTTTTGATCGGTTTGGCGATGTAATCGTTACATCCAGCCTTAATAGCTTTCGCCTTATCGCCGGTCAATGCATAGGCGGTTTGGGCAATGATGACTATTTTTTGATCGAGTTGCCGTATTTGGTGAGTGGCTTCATAGCCATCCATAACCGGCATTTTAAGATCCATAAGAATCAAATTGATCCCGGGATTAGCTTTGAAAATCTCAACACATTCTTTTCCGTTTAATGCTACCAGCATATTAATATTGGTAGGGCGAAGAACCTCTTTAATATATTCGAGGTTCGATTCTTCATCCTCAGCTAAAAGAATAGTTTTATTTTTCCAATTGGGGATTTCACTAAGTTTTTCTTTAACACTGGCACTTTTAACGTTACTTACAGGTAGGTAAGGAATAGTAAGATAGAAAGTAGTACCTCCGGTTTGATCTGGCTTTTCTTCGACAGAATCCAGGCAAATGGAGCCGCCCAGAAGCCCGACAAGGTTGCTTGCTATATTTAAACCGAGACCTGTGCCACCATAAAAATTATCGGGATTTTGCTCATCCTCTATTTGCCGGAAACGTTCAAAAACCAAGGCTTGTTTATCTTCCGGAATACCAATACCGGTATCTTTAACATACATGGTAATCAAATCTTCTTCAGGCTCTTGATATCCGATTTCAATATATCCATCATTGGTGAATTTAATGGCATTATTGACCAGGTTATCAATTACCTGTCGCACCCTTACAGGATCGGTTCTGATGTTAACCTTATCATCCGGAAGCGGCTTTCGGTAACGCATCTCAATGCCATCGGCTTTCCCTTTTTGCTTTATGGTGTTTTGAGAGGTTGTGTAAACTTGATCAAAAAAGTCATTCAGATTTATATTTTCATAGCGCAGGGTAAGATAACCCGCTTCAATTTTAGCAGTGTCGACAATATCATTGATCAATTGCATCAAAACTTCACCCTTGTTTTGAATAATATCAACATACTTTTTCTGGTCTTCAGGTGATATATCAGGATCGTCGAGCAAGCCCGAAAATCCCATAATAGCGTTCATGGGTGTACGTATCTCATGGCTCATATTGGCTAAAAACGCCGACTTTAAGCGATCGCTTTCTTCGGCTTTTTCTTTCGCATGCTCCAGTTCTTTGTTTAATTGCTGAAGTTGATCATTGGATTGATTTAATTCTTCGTTGATAGCCTCATAATCTTCATTTTGGCGGGCTAGTCTTGCTGAAATTGCTTTAAGTTCCTCTTCTGATTTTTTGCGCGTACTAATATCAAATTCAATTCCATCGAAAATATAGTTATCCTCTATTTTATGTGGTTGGGAAATAACCTGATGCCAATGGATATCACCATTTGGCCTTTTTACCCTTATTTCAATACTGTAGGGAGTAAGCTCTTCCATTGCCCTGTTGCGTTCTTTTTTCAAGAGCTTTAAATCATCTTCAAGAATATTGTTGTATATAAGGTCAGAATCTTTCATTGCTTCTTCCGGAGTGCAACCATGCAATTGTTTTACCTTGTCGGAGATATAGGTGAATTTTGGCTTGACTCCTTTTTTCAGACGTTTTCTGTATATAATTCCTGAAGGGAGATTATTACCAATAGTTCGAATGCGTTTATAACTGTCGCGAAGCTCTTTATCGGCTTTCTCTTTTTCTGTAATATCTCTGAAAAGTCCTAAAAAACCAATTACATTTCCATCAGCATCCTGTTTATAAAATACGTTGGTTTCTCCAAGGAAAACCTCGCCGCTTTTTTTCTTGTAATGAACATTAAACAGGAATTTTGGGTCGCCTTTGTGCATTATTATGGCTTCGCCCATGGCTTTGTATTCTTCCTCGTTTGCATATATAAGGCTGGTCTTTTTCCCTTTTATTTCGGTAAGCCGGTATCCAAAAAGTTCGGTAAAAGCTTCATTACAATCGATAATTTCCCTGTTGGTATTGGCTACCAATATGGCATCACGAATGGAATTATAAAGAGAGCGGTATTTTTGTTCACTTTCTCTAAGTTTGTGTTCTGTATTTTTGTGTGCAGTAATATCCCTCAAATTGCATATATAAGCATCCTGCTCTTCCCAAGTGGTTTTTACTGTTCGCAATTCAACATGACTTAATGTGCCCTCGCTCCTGGGTATTTGAAGCTCTGTTGACTCTTCCTCAAAAAGTGGAAAGCCAAAGTTAGCACCGGTTATTTCATGCGGTTCCCGCTGTAATAATGCACTGGCCCTGGGATTAGCAAAAAGAGCCTTTCCTTGATCATTAACTATTACAATGCCATCAGCACTCTCATTAATAATTTTAAGGTAGCGTTGGTCCGTTTTGTTTTCCCGTGGATTCATTTTTCCAGTGTTTATTCGTTCAACTCTTTATTTTAGTGCGACCGGGGTAAAAGATCCAAACCCACCAAAGCTTTTTCGACGTTGGAAAAATCACCTATCACCTTTCGAACCGGTAAAGGTAAATCCCTTACCAGGGTGGGTACAGCAAATATTTGTTCATCAGATGCCAGTTGAGGCCTTTCCAACAGATCGATCACTTCAATTTTGTATTTTCCGGGGAAATGATTCTCGCAAACCTCTTGAAGCCTTTCGGCCTCTGCCTGCGATTTTTCGGTTGTTCCTGCAATATATAGTTTTAAAATAATGCTTTTATGTTGCTCATTTTCCATAGTTTTTCCTCCAATAGTTTAATTGTCATCTAATTTATCCCGTTCCAGGTTGAAATGGGGTTTTGTGAGTTTTACACCTTCCGGGGTAATGTGCATTTCCTTTATAGCTCTTGAATGACCCATGCCTCTTGATTTTAGCAGGTATAGGATACGCTTTTTTTCATTCTTGTCCTGATAGTCCTGTGATACAATCCAGGTGTCCATTATGGATGAAATGCCAACCGTTGTTTGTTCCCGGCTATTATCCGGTTCGGTGAGGCTGGTAAAAAACCCGGTTATTTCATGTTGTTTCAGAAAATCCAATATCCGGGTCAGCATATTTTTTACCTCTGTGAAATTTCCCACACTGAAGAAGTTGGTTATCGGGTCCATAATAACCACTTTGGGTGATTGGTCTTCTATTAAGCGGTGCAGTTTTAGTAAATGTTCCTCGAGACCCAAAGTAGATGTTCGTTCCGATTTAATGGTAAGCAAGCCGTTTTCAATATAGGGGCTCAGATCAATTTTTATGGATTTCATATTCCGCACAATTTGATCCACCGATTCTTCGAAAGAAAGGTAAAGACATCTTTCGTTCCGCTTGCAAGCAGCTTCAACAAAATGGGCAGCAATACTGCTTTTTCCGGTTCCGGCAGTACCACTTACCAGGATGCTGGATCCCCTGTAATAACCCAACCCACTCATTAAATCGTCCAGATCGGACACACCGGTGGAAATTCGTTCATTGCCGGCCGGATGATTGAGCTCAAGGGATGTTACCGGTAATACCGAAAAACCGTTGCTGCTGATAAGAAAAGGGCATTCATCGGCTATATGGCTCGATCCACGGTATTTAAGGATGCGCAGCCGTCTTTTCGAGACTTGTTCGCGAATACGGTTATCCAATACAATTACACAGTCGGAAACATATTCTTCCAATCCGTATTTTGTGGCTTCATTTCTTCCTTCTTCTCCTGTTACAATAGCAGTCATTCCCTTCTCGCTAAGCCATTGAAAAAGACGTTTTATTTCTGAGCGGAGTTTCTCTACTTTTGTTAAAGCTGAAAAGATGGTTTCAATGGTATCGATGGCGACTCGTTTTGCCCCGGTTTTTTGTATGGCCTGCTCGAGGCGGATAAAAACAGGATCAAGGTTGAAATCACCGGCTTCTGTAATTTCGGCAGGATCGATCTTGACAAAGTCAATTAACAACTTTCCTTTATCGATGGCTTCAGATAAGTGGAACCCCATAGAAGCGAAATTAGTAACCAGGCTTTTTTGGGGTTCCTCAAAGGCCAGAAAAACTCCTGGTTCCTGATAATTCATTATTCCCCTGTATAAGAATTCCATTGCCAAAACCGTTTTACCGCATCCCGGCCCTCCATAAACCAGGGTTGTTCTGCCCCGGGGTAATCCGCCCTGCGTCATTTCGTCCAATCCGTTAATCCCGGTTGGGCATTTTTTCAATGAAAATGTTTCTCCCTTACCTTTTTCCATACATACTTTAATTACGTCATCCCTATAAAAATTACGAGCAAAATTGTGTTAACATATTGAAAACCTATTACATATATATCACAAGCTTTTTGCTGATCATTAGATCTAGCAGAGGACCATTTTATTTAACCCACAGTCATCAATATGAATTATATTCAGAATAACTTACTCTTCCTGCCTTGGATGCTATCCTGCACGAGAATCCAATTTAATGGTATGGCATTGTATAACTATGCCAACTGCAAGGAGGAACGGCAATAATGTAACCTGATCTGAAGAGTAGAAATTAATTATGTTCGAACTACTGATGTATTAACATCCCCCTTAAAAACCCCCTGATTTACATTACTTTAATAGTAATGTACTTACAAAGATACAACAATAGATAGATAATATCAAATCGATGTAATTTTTAAGATATGATGGATGTCGTTTTGCAGTTCATTCAGATGGTGCTTCAGGGTTTACTACGCCCCCAGCAATTCTGTAATGCCGATCAGCGCCACTTATACTGATCCATTGACATCGGCATTTTCAATAAATTTATCGCTTAATGCCCTGCTGAGTTTTCCACGTTGAAATATTTTTTTAATAATTAAGAAGCTGAAGGATGAGTTGATGTTTTTTTCATTGTCTCCAAAAACAATCATCAAATTGACCTAAAAAAATATTACTTTTATGTAATTATTGCTTAAATTCGCTATAAGAAACAATAATCAGTAAGGGGCGCTTATAATACGAGATGAAAAACCGTATAATTGCTTTAATGTGGCGGGAAACAATTGTTTAATAGTTTTAATTTTTTCGATGATCTGTACTTCCGGCGGTTATGCAGTGCAAAATCCCGTTCATGATACAATTTCCATCCCCTATGCCAAAAATGAGATCAACATCGATGGTGAACTGGATGACTGGAAAAAATATGCCGGTCGCATCTTTTGCGACACTTTTTCGTTTCCGCATCACACACCCGATTATTTTATTTTCGAGCTCTACCCCGAGGATTTCGACACTGCAAGCATTCGTAAGCCGCTTTCGAAAAATGCCATCGAGGTGCTGATGTGCTGGGACCTGGATTACTTGTATTTCGGTTTTGATGTGAAGGATAAGCACTTATTTGCACAAGTGGATAAAGATATTAAGGCATCGGAGATCTACCTGAATGATGCCATGGAAATCTATCTGGATACCCAAAAAGACAGTGAAGAAAGGATGGATATTAATGATTATCAGTTCATTATTGATATTTTAAATCAAAGCGTAGTTTTTCGGGGAGATTATGAAAAGATGAAGGTAGATACCTTTGTAGTTCCCAAAGCCCAGGGACAAAATGTATATTTCGAAAGCGCCACCAGCTTTTTTGGTGATATTAATTCCCCCTTGAAAAAAGATGAAGGATATATTATGGAGGTGGCCATCCCATGGCTGGCAATAGGGGTTACGCCCGAAGAAGGCCATTGGCTTAAGATTGATGTGGGTTGTGAAGATATGGATTATTCCCTGGTTGACCTGCGACAAACTATTGAAACCACTTACATTACCTGGCCCTTCAATTGGGTGGGCTATGGTGACTTTGGATTCCCAAAATACTGGAAACCGGCTGTGCTCACGGGCCATCCCGGGTGGATAGAACGGGTATCGGAAAAATACAAGAATGCCTGGGCTAAAATATTCATTGGAATGATAGTGATTACATTGCTGGTTATAACCGGCTTGTACTTCTATATACGAAAATTACAGCGGCTACCTCAACGCCAGGAAGTTGCGGACTCGCCATTAATTCAAGCCGGATCAAAAAAAGTGGTTCAAAAGAACACATTAACTGAATATCAGGAAATACTGCAACAGGCTTTTAACTATATCAAGGAATACAAAGGAAAAATGCTTCGTAGTGAAGAGGTGGCAAGGGGTATAGGACTTTCATTACGAAATTTTCAGCGTGTTACCCGCGAAGAGTTAGGGTGTACTCCAACCAATTACATTTATATTGTAAAACTCCAGCTTGCTGCCGAATATTTGACCTCAAATGAGGGAAACGTTAGTCAGGCTGCCTACGATCATGGATTTGCCGATCCTTCATACTTTTCAAAGCTTTTTAAAAAGCATTACGGCCTATCACCTGTTGAGTACTTGGAAAAAATGGACAAATAACCTAATTATCGGGGTGAATTTACCTTAAATTACATGAAATTGTCCATATTTTACATGCCTTTGAATTAAGCTTGCACTATATTGTAGCATGGAATTTTTACGCGAAAACGGGGTGCTGCTTTTATGCTTAATCGTACTTTTTATCGGCGAATATAGTTATCGCTTGGGTATTGTAATTGTTTTAGGACTTATCCTGTTATTATCCCTCATTATTTACAAAAACTTATTACTGGAGTGTAGCGCACGGCATAACCTGATTTGTAATCTTCTTGGCGTGATCATTACTTTTTTAAGTATCGGTGTTTCGCTTTTTTTGATTTCTAAAGGATAAAATAAAAAAGCCATCCCGGCTGTAACACCGGAATGGCTGCATCAGGAAAAACCGCTCTCTAATCCCCAATATCACTTTTGTTTTTTCGGTTTGTCCGGATCTTTTTGATTCCATAGCCGGCTCCCAAACCAAGAAGGATAAAGAGCCCATTCCCTATGGGCGCTCCGTTGCCTTCCTGGTTTCCTGTAGTGCCATGATCCGGGGGAGGTGGTGCCGGTCCATCACCTATTAATGGATTGATACTGAACATGATCAACGCTATCGTAATGATGATTTTTCCTACTGTTTTCATGATTTCTCTTATTTAATGATGATTTTTTTCGATTGATAATGATTTAACGATTGTGCACGGACTACATAAAAGCCACTATGGCCCTGCATTGAAATGGTGTAAGTGCCGGCTCCATTAATTTGCTTGCTGGTAATAAGTTGACCTACAAGGTTGTATATCTCAATGCTTGCTTTTTCCTGTAAACGGTTTTTAATATAGACCAAATCCTTGTGATTATAGATCTTAAAGGCCCCGTGTTGCAAAGTGTTCGGCATTCCCGTTGCTCCGGTTACATGAAGCAGAAAACGGTCGGGTTCATCACCCGGCGAGGCTGAACAGGTATAATGATCACGTTGGTTGAGGTTGATCGTTTTATTCTGCCTAAGATCATCAAGAGAGAGTTCAACCGTTTCATAAAAAGAATCATTCCAGGTAAGCACATAATTCTTTTCAGCCCCTACTTCAAGCCCAATGGGTATGGTGCATTCATTCGCATAGGGCAATACATTTATGGAAAGAATTTCTTCCGGGATAATGGAATAAAGCTGCGGGGCATCTTCAGCGCCATAGAGCTTATAGGCATCCCCGTCATGATCGAAACCTTTTGAGCCATTATGGCTGAAACAAATGTATGTTTCGTCGGAAAAGCCATTGCCGCTTATTGTAAGCTTAAGCACATCCCTTGATGATTTAGCGCTTTTATAAAATCCGGTGGAAGAATGCAAGCGCGCTGACTTGGGAATGGTCAGGCTGGGGTCGCCGTTTGCTTTAATAAAAAAGCCGTTCATGGGGGGAATAATTCCATCGGTAAAGCTTCCGGCCGATCCGTTCCAGGATTTATATTGCCCGGCTTCCCCGTCATAGGTGTAAACCGCATCATCAATATTGGTTTTGGTCAGTTCATCCCAATCGATGGCAGCAGGGAATGGGTTTCCTACCAGGTTCCAGCCGTCACCTTCTCCGGGTGTATAGGTCAATGGAGGTGTAGACGCTGCATTCAAAGTTAGGTTGGATGCATTGGGTGAGCCGGTGAAGGTTTTGGTTTCTATGCCTTCATAAGCCACTAAATAACCGCAACCTACAATGAAGTTATCTTCAAAATCATCATTCCAAAATCCTCCGTCATTTTTGGTGTTGATCCACATATTTGTCGGTTCATACCATTTATAGAAGTCGTTCATGCCGGGAATGGGATTAAGCGGATCACTGTTATCCACAAAGCCATTGCAAATAGCCTGTACATCCACCGGTGAAGAAAGGAAATGCCAGCCGGCATCTTCGGTGTATGCGGGGATATGGCGTTGTACTTGCAGGTTTCCTGCACCGGATATATCTCCGTTTGTAATCAGGGAGCCTGTTCCGGTGGCATTGGATTGGATTAAGATGCCGTCATCCCCATGCATTGTTAATGTGCCATTAGTGGTTAATGTGCCTTCCGGCAGTAGTGTTACCTGGGCAGATGACTCGATCTCAAGATTATTACAGGCTACATTGGCATTTATTTCAGGTTGATTGGCAACCCAACTGGCGATATATACATTATCAAGAGCACCCGGGCATTCGGCTCCCATCCAGTTATCCATGTAATTCCAATCGCAACTCCAGTCACCCATCCATTCCATGTTCATGGGAATATCGATTTTAAACATATCAATGCATACCCCGTGGCCATAACTGGCATTACCTTCAAAAGCGAATTGGTAGGTAGATGAAGCTCCCGGTAACGCGAACATCTCCTTGGTCCAGCTTTCAATAGTTTCGGTCCATGTGGCCGAAGGTAACAGTATCCATTCATCATCAAGAGAAGGACGGTAATACACGCTCAACTCATCCTGTCCTGTCCATGCGGCCTGTGTGTGCATGAATGATAAAACCATTCCGCCCATTGAAGTAACATCGATCAGGGGAGTGATCAAGCGGGTTTGGTGATCGCCGGCTTCTTCGGCAAAAAGAAATGCATTATAAGATCCACCGGCAGCGTTGGGTGGATTGCCGTCATGTCCCCCATTTTGGAAGGTCCAATCGACAGATGCACTTATGTTTTCCTGCGTCCAGTCGCTGGGTATCGATCCTCCGTTTTCAAAATGTTCGCTCAGTGGAGCTTCAAGCGGTGAGGTAGTTGTAAATGTTACCGGCATTGCCATTGGATCGGGGTACCACTCACCAACACCATTACCACTGGTTGTGCAGTTGCTTCTGACATAATATTTATAAGTGGTACCGGGAGACAGCCCGGTTAATTCATAAGGGACTTCTGTGATCCCTGTCACTAAGGTTCCTTCACCCAATGTGAAATCCGATACTCCCCATTCGATATCCCAGGCCGAAGTACCGGCAGGCTGATCCCAGCTTAACTCTGCAGTGGTATAAGTGGTGCTGTTTACCATAGGCATGGAAGGAGAAGGACAAAGTTCGGTGGTCATGAAAGATTGGGGGCCTGCCCAGTTACTGGTTTCTCCTCCACCGCAATCATCTTGTACGTATACATCGTAGGCAGTTGAGGCATCCAATCCGGTTATGGTATAAGGATTGTCAACAATGCCTTCCAATAGTGTGCCTTCACCATGAGCAAAACCACCCGGACCATATTCAATATTCCATAACGCTGAGCTTCCGGTGGTCCATGACAGGGTGGCTGTGGTACCGGTTACCTCCTCAATAATAATGGAAGATGGATCAGGACAGATCACTTCTTCGAGGAGGATATCAAATGTTGTAAATTCTACTTCTCCACCAGTGGAGACAATAAGAAAATAGGTGCTTTTCCCTGTCAGAGGGACTGCACTTAACGAGGGATTCCCGTCAATTGAATAGTTAACGTCAATACATGATGTTTCAGGGTCATCCGGACATCCATCCTGAATAAAAATTCCGGTTGGGTCGGTATTATTGGAGATGGTTACATCAAGAAAAACATCGTTATCGGGAGTGAATTCAAATACATAATCTTCGCCCTCCATATAGCCTGTACCGCATGTATTAGCACCATTGCCCATATTGTAGTCGTTTTCACTGTTTTCGGTAGTATGATCGGAAAGAGAAAAAGGTAGTGCTGTGATCAGATGTGAAAATTCACAGGTAAGCCCTTCCCTTATCGTAGTAAAAGAAGCCGGTCCGGCCCATTCACTCATGCCTGTAGCATCTTCGCAATCACTTTGTATGTAAAAATCATAGGCTGTATTTCCATCAAGTCCTGAAAGCGAATAAGGATTTGCCCCCACTCCTTCAATCAATGTTCCTTCTCCCAATTCATAACCATCAAGGCCATATTCAATATTCCAGCGGGAGGCTCCGGCAGAGGTCCAGTTTAAACGTGCTGAATAAACACCAATATTATCAGCAAGCAGATCAGTTGGGGGCCTGCATATCTGTGCCGGAGGAAGAGGTGATTCCCATAATCCTCTTCCATAAGTAGCAGCACGCAATTTGCTGTCATCAGGTTCAATATTATCGTAATATATTTCCAGCTCGGTAACTACCACATTGGGTAAGCCCGAACTGAAATCCACCCAATCACCAACTTCCACTTTTTGGTAAACCCCAATATCGGTAGCTGCATATAATTCTGTTTCCGCATCATTATTCATATTTTGGATTACACACATAACCGGCACTTCGGGCAGGCCTGTTGATATATTAGTCCATGTTGACCCTCCATCGGTTGATTGATAAACCCCATGCTCATTATACTCACCCATCGAGACCCAAATGGTATTAGGATCATCTTCATCGATCGTTATATAGGTTATGTTTGAAGTGGCAACAGGTAGGCCTGCTGTGATATTGGTCCAGGAATCTCCCCCGGTTGTGGTTTGGTAAATCACATCAAGAAAGGCTGCATAAATATAATTTGGATCTGAAGGAGCAATAGTAAGAGAGCGTATTCCATTGCTTCCGTCAATGTAGCCAATTACAGACCAACTGCTACCCTGATTTCCTGATTTCAATACAGTATTATAACCGACATATAATGTGCTGCTGCTAACCGGATCCATTATAAATGGGGTAACCCAGGCTCCTTCCGCTAAATGTATGAGTGTGGAATTGCTCCAATGATCGGTAGAGCGGTAGAGTTTTCCATTCTGAAGTGAACCGTATTGTATATTGTTGTTTTTGAAATCAATTATGCATTCCATACCGTCGCCTCCCAATACATCGGTCCAGGTTCCTGAGAGCATCGCTTTTGTGCCATTGTCCTGCAATCCGCTTATCAACTCATTTGAGCTTAGCGCTGATAACCCCAGTCTATATATCTGGCTTGTTACCAGCCCATCTCCAAGGTGGGTCCAGTTAGTTCCCCCATTTTCAGTTTTGTATAAGCCCCCGTCATTACATTCGAATAGTATGGATGTACTGCCTCTGAATGCTAGCGCATGTTTGTCGGCATGTACAGTCTCGACTGTTCCACCACAGGTTGTGCTCCAATGATTAACAATGGCAAAGCTATCTCCTCCGTCAGTTGACTTCCAGGTATTAATGCCACCTACATAAACAATATCGGCATCATTGGGGTCTGCTGCTATGGCCAGGTCGTAATGTCCCTGGCCACCCGTTTGGGCATTCGGATTGCAATCACGCTGTAATAAATTATGATTGGTATTTCCAATTGTAGGATGTTCATAAATATCAGTAAAACTATCTCCCATATTATCGGACCTGAAAACGGCTTCCAGGCCGACGCTGGAAGAGTACCCATCGGTTACAACAGCGTAAATTCTACTCGGATTGGCCGGTGTGACTGCAAGTTCAGTGCGGTGGCCTCCAAATACATCCAATTGTTCGGTCCATGAACCTCCCCCATCTGTTGTTCTGTATATTTTTCCGCCCACCCTTGTTGATCCGAAAATGACACTACTATTATCGGGCTTGAATTCCATATCAATAAATTCATGCTCCGAAATTTGTGCCCACGTTGTTCCTCCATCAATGGTTTTATAGGCTCCAAGAGAAGTGGCTGCATACAAAATGCTATTATTATTTGGATCGAGCAGGAGCCGGTTAGTAAGTGTTTTGTCAGCTGCATCAAATGATAAGCCGGTAGATTCCCAGGTTGTTCCACCGTCGCTGGACACCATCACCCCAATGCTGTTGTTTTCATTAACCTGTCCGCTACCAATTGCCTGCATGGCAAACCCCACATCTCTGTCCCCGGTAGCTATATAAACAATATCTGAAGCTGGAGTCGCACCGGGAATAACAACCGCATCGCTTACTCCAAGAACAGGATTGTCATCAGTTAGAGGGCCCCACGAGGAACCGCCATCGGTGGTTTTCCAAAGACCACCGCTTGGAGAACCCACATAAAATGTGTTTTCATCACCTTCCCGGAAAGCTATACAATTTAATCGTCCCAGCCCGTGGTATCCGCCGGGTGTTGAAGAAGGCCCCAAACTCGTCCAGCTATCATCACCTTCTTTTGGTCCTGCCCCACCTTTTATTTGTTTCTCTGTGAAGTATTCATCCCTGAGCTTTTCAGGAAATTCCCCGGTCTCGGGATTTACCCGGCTTTCCCAAAACCACTCCCAGCGCTTAAACTGTTTCCATCCGAATGCTTTCAGGCGTTCGCCATTTTGATAATAATACCCATTACTTACATCATAGGGTTCCCAATAATTATAAAAAGCTTCCTGAAGCTCATAAAAATTCATTTCATTATGTTCTAAAGCAGTTGAATCCTGTGGGTTTGCATCCAAAAAGCCGCATACCAAATAAATTACCAGATATAGCGAGGTTACTTTGAATAGAAATAGATTTGTTTTCATGATTATATATGCTTAGAGGGTTAATTTGTAGACAAGGTTAATCCCTAATGATTCAAATTACATGTAAAATACCGCCAATCTCATGTAAAATACGGTTTAACCGTATTTTACATGCTTTTGTCGTTATTTTACCACTGCTTTGTAACAATGATTTCCACCTTTGATGAGGGATTCTTGTTAAGAACCTGGAAGGTCTTAGTTGAAAAATCAATGTTTCGTTTATAATCATTTGGAATTTTTATGGATGGAAGGAGTTACTTCTGCACATAAAATGGCATAAAAAAGGCAGGGATTTGAATTTTTGCTACTTTTGCGCCCTCGAAATAAGGAATAAGTAATTGTAATCCAGTACGTTTAAAATTAAATACTATGGTTTCTGCATTTGATGATGAACAGAATTCGGCCGGATACGACCAGCAGGCAAAGGAATCAGGATGGTATGCTCCTGAAGTCGTATTCGGCTTAGTGTTTGAATTCATCAAACAAAAACAATCTTTACTCGATCTGGGAATAGGATCGGGCATGAGTGCGGCTCTTTTCAAAGACTTTGGGCTAAAGGTATACGGGCTCGATGGCTCTCCCGAGTTGCTTAAGCTTTGCAGGATGAAAGGTATTTCGCGTGATCTGAAACAGCATGATCTTCATGAACTTCCATTACCTTATCGCGATGCCTTTGTTGATAATGTGATCGCAGTGGGCGTTTTGAATTTTTTCCGTGATATCCATAAATTAACGGCCGAGGTTTCGCGAGTGTTAAAAAGGAACGGTATCTTTGCATTCACTGTTGAAGACCATAAACCCGGAATGGACCGGCAATATGTGATCAACCAGAAGGAAGGTATCGACTTGAATCCATATGAGGATTCTATACAAATGTTCCGGCATGACAGGAACCAGATTGAAGATGTATTGATTAGTGACGGTTTTCAACTCTTAAAAAGCCTTGAGTTTCTTGGTTTTAGTTACCCGGTGCAAAACGATCTGTCGGAAACTGAAACCGGTGAATATGAAGGATCTAAGAATATATACTTCAAAGCATATATAGCCCGGAAATTGTAACCTGATAAGCTATGGAATCGTATCAGTACCGTCAAATGGATTTTGATAATCCCTCATTGATCGAAAAACTGGCTCACGGTGTTGTAATACCTATATTCGGTAGCCGGTTTTTTTATGCTCCATTTTACCGCAAATTATCGCTCAAAGGTAATGAACGGGTTCTTGATTTTGGATGCGGCCCCGGAACAGGCTCAAAATATATACTGAGCAGCCTGGATGATGAAAACGGAGCGTTGATTTGTTTGGATACTTCACCATATTGGTTAGAGCAGGCCCGTAAACGACTGGGCAAGTATAACAATGTTCGTTTTCATAATGAAGATATCCGGGAGGCAAATATTGCCGAAGGCTCCATTGATGCTGTGAGCATAATGTATGTTTTGCATGATATTCCTCCTTTGGAGAGGGAGCCAATTGTTAATGTCATTGGAAAAACCCTTAGACCGAATGGCAGGCTCATTATTTGGGAACCCACCAAATTAACACATGGCATGCCCCCTGAGGAGATCAAAAGTCTCATGAACAAGGCCGGTCTAAACCAGCTATGGCAGAAGCCGAAAAAAAATTCCTGGCAGGGTGGTTTTATTAAGAAATAAATTTGATATGTATGAATTTTAACTATAGCACAAGTCAAAATTTTGATATGGAGCAAGCTGAGAAAAAAGCCCTCGATATGGTTAAGGAAGCTCGCAATGGAATAGATGAACAAGATGCCTTGCGAGCATTACTCGGAATGATCGATCTCACAACGCTTGAAGGTAAAGATACCGATGAGCGGGTTTCATCACTGTGTGAACAGGGGAGCTCCTATGCAGATGAGGCGAATAACATTCCTGCGGTAGCGGCAATATGTGTATATCCAACCTTCATCAGCCTTGCAAAAGAAAAGCTAATTGATACTCCTATTGCCGTAGCATCGGTTGCCGGCGCCTTTCCGGCAGGTCAGTCACCTATACATGTGAAAGCCATGGAAGTAAAGTATGCCGCTCAGATGGGCGCCGATGATATTGATATTGTTATTTCAAGGGGAATAATGCTTGAAGAACAGTATGATATCGTATTGGATGAATTAAAGCAATTGCGAAGTGCAGCGGAGGATAAGCATCTGAAAGTAATTTTGGAAACAGGTGAGCTTTCCGATTATACGCTTATCCAAAAAGCCTCCGAATTGGCGATTAATGCCGGAGCCGATTTTATTAAAACTTCCACCGGTAAGGTCAAGCCGGCGGCAACATTGGGGGCTACCATGGGGATGTGTGAAGTTATCAAGGCTCATTATGAACGTACCGGCGAAATGATCGGTATTAAGCCTGCCGGAGGCATTTCGGAACCTGAAGATGCACTTGATTATTATGTATTGATCAAGCATCTCCTGGGCGATAAATGGCTGAATAAAAAATATTTCCGCATAGGGGCCAGCCGGCTGGCTAATAAAATTTATGAGAGCCTGGCCAAATAAAGCATTATTGCTTAAATAACTTTGGTTAACAGTTTTTTAACAAATGCAATTATGTAAATATTTGTTTTTATTTGTTATATAATATACCTTTACACTCTCAAATATGTACTGTAATCAAAAGTGAAATATTATGAAAAGGCTTTTTACACTGATTTTAATCGCATTTTTTACAATCACCTTATCGGCCCAAACGCCCTTGGATACGGCCAAGAACTTTACGGTGAAAGACCTTGAAGGCAACATTCATGAACTGTTTGAAATTCTCGACGAGGGGAATATGGTATTGATCAATTTCTATACCACCACATGCGGTGGATGCCAAACATATGCTCCCGAAATCAATCAATCTTACCTTGATTACGGATGTAACGAAGAAAATGTGTTTTTTCTGGGTGTGAATTTCGGTGCCAGTAATTCTCAATTAGCCCAGTTTAACGAGGATTTTGGCATTGAGTTCCCTGCAGCTTCCGGCTATGACGGTGGCGGTGACAAGGTAATCAATTCATGGCAGATAGCTTCTTATCCCACGGTTGTATTGGTTTCGCCCGATCACTCCATTATCAAACAGTACATTTGGCCGCCTTCCAATGATACTATTAATAGCTATCTGGAAGCCAATGGCGGAATCTGGAATCCTTGTTATCCGGTTGGGCTGGAAGAGACAACGGCTCAACTCAGTAACCGCATCAAATCGGTTTATCCCAACCCCGCAGTGGAACACGTTCGGATTGATTATGAAATCAGCACACGCCAGAATATTATGATCGAGATTTTCGATATTATCGGAAACCGCGTCGCCATTCGTAACAAAGGTGTAATGGGAGCAGGCCGGCATTTGGAAAATATTCAAATTGATGAGCTGGCAAAAGGCTCTTATTTTATTAACCTTAGAGCCGACGGACAGGTGATTGATGCTTCAAAACTCATAGTTCAATAATTTCATAGCGCAAATACTCGATAAAAAACCCTGCAAGATGAAATGCCTGCGGGGTTTTTTTATAGCTTATAATTAGTTTTAGGCATGTTAGTTGGTTGGTGAAACATCATAATTTTGTATCCACAAACACCTAATTATTATGAAGAAGTATTCATTGTTTGTTTTACTGGTTGCACTAATAACAATATTCATACAGCCGGGATGTACAGAGGATGATCTGGTTAACCCCAATGGTAACGATGAAGATGCTCGTGATAAATTCCTTGGTTCATGGCTGTTTGATGAAGATGAAGCTACCAAAAGCGAATTGGTATATTATACGGTTGAAATTAAGGTTGATCCCGGTAATAGTGCACGGGTCTTGTTGGAAAACTTCGGTAACACAGGCGAAGACTATGAACCTCCGTATGGCTATGTTACCGAGTCAAGGATTTCTATCCCCGATCAAACCATAGGTGATGGATGGCAACTTGAAGATGCCACAGGAAGGCTTGTTGATGCTGATAAGATGGAATGGGAATACACCATAGTAGTTGGGGGCGATGCCCAAAGTTATACGGCCACAGCTACCTTACAATAAATTTTTATTTCGGTTATTCGGACTTAATGCGCCCTTTCATTTTATTAAGCCTTTCGATCACATCTTCGTAAATGGCTTCCAGCTCTTTTAATTCATGCTGCTGATAGTATTTAAGGCTTGAGTCGAACTTAGGATAGGTGATATGGTGCTTTTTAAAAATAGAATCATAATAAATGCGGGCATAATACTGCGCTTGATCAACGCGGCGATGTTTTACCTTAAGGGCCGATTCCACTAATTGGATATCTACCAATACATCAACCATGCTGTCGCGTGAAATGATCCCCGGAGGCGCCGATTGAAAACCCTCCTTGTTTTCATTGCTGCATCCGGCGATCGCAAACCCGATTATGAGGATAAATAATAGTTTATTCATCTTACTTTTCATATTCTTCATTGAGCTTCTTTAAAACATCATTGGTGATGTTCATCGACTCGGGCGCTACAAAAATGCTACCGCCTTTCCTGTATTGCAGGATGTAATCCCAGCGGCTCACCTTGTTATAGCGGTTCAGGAAATTGGTCACCGTATCGAGGAGTTCCTGGTTCAATTGGAATTCCTCATTAGCCAGTTGATTGCTATAAACCGAACGCAGTGAATCGATTTTGGCTTGTTCTTTTAGCAATTCATTATAAATGATCTGGGCACTTTGTTCCGATAGCTCGTTATTTTTAACCCGTTGCTGGAAATAAGCGGCATCGCTATCGAAAGTTTTTTGTTTTTCCTGTATCTTTTTTTGAAGATCGCTATGGCGCTTACGGAGCTTCTCCATCATATCATTGGCCAATTGGTATTCGGACAGTAAGGTGTCGGTATTGATATAGGCTATCGACAACGATTCGGTGTTAACAGTATTGGCCTTGGTTTGTTCCTGAACGGGTTCCTCTGTTTTTCCTTTATCGGTTGCGGTGAAAAATAGTACAACCACCACTGCAACAGCCACCAAAGCAATAAGGCTAATAAAAAGTGCAATTTTTCCCGGCTTATCCATATGCTGTATGTTTGATTTAATTAATAAAAATCCAAATTGAGCGATTCTCGCTCACGATAAAGAAATTGTAAGCTTTTCACCTCACCCATTCGGTGAAAAGCAACAATTTCTATCCCGAAAACCTTCGGGACGGGATTATACCTAAGTAAAGCGATTTTTTTCCCGATTAGTCGTGATTCAAATCGCTTAACTTAGGAAAAAATAAACCTGTTATGAAGATATTGTCATAACAGGCTGCAAAAATATGTTTTTTACTTACAAAATTAATTTCCGTATTCCGACATAAATTTAATCCGCATTAACCGGATCTCTTCTTCGGTAAATTCATCATCACCCAATTCTTCAAGGGCCTCTTCCACCGAGTCGGTTTCTGCTTCGCGGAAGTATTCTTCGATTTCTTCCTGGTGATAGGTATCAACATACTCATCAACATAATAATTTAAATCGAGCTTGGTTCCTGATGAAACGATGCGTTCCATTTCGGAGAGCAACTCACTTACTTCCATGCTTTTAGCATAGGCAATGTCTTCGAGTGGTATTTTGCGGTCTACGTTATGAATCACATAAACCTTTAAACCCGATTTATTCACCACCGATTTCACCACCATATCATTGGGGCGCATTATGTCATTTTCCTCAACATAATTGCTAATCAGATCGGCAAAAGGCTTGCCGTATTTACGGGCTTTACCCGCCCCCACACCGGTGATATGTTTCATCTCTTCCATATTCACGGGGTATTGTATGGCCATATCTTCCAGGGAAGGATCCTGGAAGATCACAAACGGCGGCAGGTTTTCCTTACGGGAGATTTCTTTCCGCAGGTCTTTCAGCAACGCAAATAAGGTTTTATCGGCTGTGCTGGTTTTGGCCCCACCATTTCCACCGGGGTATTCATCCGATTCGGTATCGTCATAATCATGGTCCTTGGTCAGCTTAATGGAGAAGGGTTCTTTCAGGAATTTTTCACCTTCTTCGCTAACCTTAAGCAGGCCATAATTTTCAATATCTTTCACCAGTAAACGCTTTATCAGCGCCTGACGCACAACGGCCTGCCAGAATTTTTCATCATGCCCGGCGCCTATGCCGAATTGCTTAAGCTGGTGGTGCTTCATCGATTTTATGGTAGCGTTGTTCTTCCCTACCAATACATTCACCACATGATTGATCTTAAATATCTGCTTAACAGCCTGAACAGTTTCAATCACTTGTTTTACATATTCCTTGCCTTCGAATTGCTCTTTCGGGTGCAGGCAGTTATCGCAATTGCCGCAGTTCTCATTTTCGTAAACCTCGCCAAAATAGTGCAGCAATTGTTTTCGGCGGCAAACAGCCGATTCGGCATAGGAAATGGTCTCCTGCAACAGTTGCTTGGCAATTTCCTGCTCGGCAACCGGCTTGTTCTTCATGAATTTCTCCAACTTCTGGATGTCATCATAATGATAAAAAGCGATACAGTTTCCTTCCCCGTCATCACGGCCACTGCGGCCTGTTTCCTGGTAGTAGCCTTCGAGGCTCTTGGGCATATCGTGATGAATCACAAAACGCACATCGGGCTTATCAATGCCCATACCGAAGGCAATGGTTGCCACAATTACATCCGCTTCTTCCATCAGGAACTTATCCTGGTTACCTTTACGGGTTGCCGCATCCAAACCGGCATGATAAGGCGCAGCTTTAATGCCGTTAACAACCAGGGTTTCGGCAAGCTCTTCTACCTTCTTACGACTCAGGCAATACACAATACCCGATTTGCCATTATGCTGCTTGATATACTTAATAATATCTTTAACAACATCCTTGGTTTTAGGCCTTACCTCGTAATAAAGATTAGGACGGTTAAATGAAGATTTGAAAACATTGGCTTCCTGTATCTTTAGGTTCTTTTGAATGTCCTGCTGAACCTTAGGCGTGGCTGTTGCCGTTAGGGCAATTAACGGCACATTTTGACCTATATGATCGATGATTGGCCTTATGCGGCGGTATTCCGGGCGGAAGTCATGCCCCCACTCCGAAATACAATGGGCTTCATCAATGGCATAAAATGAAATGTCGATATTTCTTAAAAAGTTAACGTTATCCTCTTTGGTGAGCGATTCCGGTGCTACATAAAGCAACTTGGTTTTACCGCTCATCAAATCTTCCTTCACTTCTTGTATCTCTGCTTTGGTTAAGGATGAATTTAAAAAATGCGCTATCCCCTTATCGGAACCAAAATTGCGGATATTATCCACCTGATTTTTCATTAAAGCAATCAAGGGTGAGATAATTATACCGGTGCCTTTACCAATAAGGGCCGGCAGTTGGTAACACATTGATTTACCACCACCGGTAGGCATTATCACAAATGTATCCCGGCCTTCCAGAACGCTTCTGATAATGGTTTCCTGGTTTCCCTTGAAACTATCGAATCCAAATATTTTTTTTAGCAGAGTATGAAGAGAGTAATCTTCCTTGATCGTCATTGCTTCTCTCATTGCTATCTCCCCTTATGATTAATTGCCAGATCGCTTCTGCTATCTTCTGATCTAATGTTATCTATTTTATTTAGTATACCCCCACTCACAAATTTATAATATTTGATCCAATTTAATAGCTTATTTACTGGCACTCTCCAATTTATTCTGTTTTTAAATTAAAGGGGGTTTACCCATTATTACTTATAAAGATACATAAAAGTAACGAAAAAACGATAACTTTTTTTATTAAAACATTCATATCAATGATTTAAAAATCCGGTACGCTTAAAAACCCAAATGGTTCAACGAAAATTATGTTTTTTTTATTTGATAACCTTATATAATTTTCAAGCCCCCATTTACTTATTTATAACAAATTTGAAGTCAGTAAGTTGATTATGAACGTAAGATTCTCCTAAATAGGCAAAATACTTTGCTGTTGTGGGGATTCATATATGGTGACGCTGGTATTACCGGGGATTAAACTGGTTGTTGGGCCTTCATAATATAAGCCTGATAAAGGTGGAATCAAGCCCATATCATTATTGTATCTTTGCAAAAAAAATTGCAAAGCTGAAATAACAGCAAATGACTGATCAGGAAATACGTAAAATAGCGACCCGAACCATCGACGAAGAGCAACAGGCCATTAAAAGCCTGCGAAAATCGGTGAACGATGATTTTATTAAGGTGGTCCGTTTGATTCTCAACAGCAATGGACGGGTTATCGTAACAGGGATAGGAAAAAGTGCCACCATAGCCAACAAGATAGTGGCAACGCTTAACTCAACCGGTACGCCCTCGGTTTTTATGCATGCCGCCGATGCAGTGCATGGTGACTTGGGTATGGTAGAGCAAGATGATGTGGTTCTTTGCCTATCGAAGAGTGGAAATTCTCCGGAAATAAAGGTGTTGGTTCCCTTCCTCAAGCTTAGGGGAAATACGCTTGTTGGGATGATTGGTAACCGGGACTCATACCTGGCAAAACAATCCGATTACACTATTGACACGACAGTGAGCCGTGAAGCCTGCCCCAATAACCTGGCCCCAACTTCAAGCACTACTGCTCAGTTGGTAATGGGTGATGCCCTTGCTGTTAGCTTGCTCGAGTGCCGGGGATTTTCCTCAAAGGATTTTGCAAAATTCCATCCCGGCGGAGCTTTGGGAAAGAAGCTTTATATGAAAGTTTCCGATCTCTATGTGCATAATGAAGTACCCAAAGTAGATGCGGAGGACGATTTGAAGCACACCATATTCGAAATTTCATCCAAACGCCTGGGAGCTACCGCCGTTATGAAGGAAGATGAGCTGGTAGGAATTATCACCGATGGGGATTTAAGGCGTATGTTACAGCGGAGCGAGCGCCTCGACAATGTTAAAGCCCGGGATGTTATGACACCCAGTCCTAAGACAATTGCAAGCGACACCCTGGTTTCCGATGCACTCGACATGATGCGCAGCCGTAGCATTACGCAATTGCTGGTAACCAATAACGATGTATATGTTGGAGTTATCCATCTGCACGATATTTTAAAGGAAGGCATATTGTAAAAAAATGATCACCAATTATGGGAAAGCTAGTTGAAGAATTTTCGCAATACCGCGACCGGATGAATGAACGCATTTTAGCCGGCGATAATAAAGTGATAAAGCGCATTTTTAATCTCGATACCAATACCTACATGGATGGCGCCCTCACGGCAAAAGTGAAGGAGATGCTGGGATTGGCCACATCCCTGGTGCTTAAGTGTGATGATTGTGTTTTTTATCACCTCACCAAATGCTTCGAACTTGGCGTTACCAAAGAGGAGTTTTTTGAGATCCTTTCAGTTGCTAATCTGGTGGGTGGCACCATCGTAATTCCTCATACCAGAAGAGCTGTGGAATTTTGGGAGGAGATGGAACAGGATGCTGCCACGGAATAACACCTTAGTTTTTATTCCGGAAAGTACATTAAAACAGGTTTTTACCGTTATAAAATTATGCGTTTAACTACAAAAGATCTTGTTAAAAAATACCGGCAACGTACGGTTGTTAACCATGTAAGCCTTTCCGTTGAGCAAGGTGAAATAGTCGGATTACTAGGACCCAATGGGGCGGGCAAAACTACTTCGTTTTACATGATCGTTGGATTGATAAAGCCTTTCACAGGTAAAGTGTATCTTGATAAAATGGAGATCACCGACGAGCCAATGTATAGAAGGGCACAGCGTGGTATAGGTTATCTGGCCCAGGAAGCCTCGGTTTTTCGCAAATTGAGTGTAGAGGATAATTTGAGGGCGGTGATGGAATTCAGCGCTTATTCAAAAGAGGAACGCGAAGAACGGCTCGAAGGCCTGGTCCAGGAATTTGGCCTGGAGCATGTACGCAAAAGTAAAGGCATAACCCTTTCGGGAGGTGAGCGCCGAAGAACAGAAATAGCCCGTGCCCTGGCCGTTGATCCCAAGTTCATTTTGCTCGATGAACCCTTTGCCGGCGTAGACCCTATTGCCGTGGAAGACATCCAGAACATTGTTAGCCAATTGAAGGAGCGAAATATCGGGGTTTTAATTACCGACCATAATGTGCATGAAACCTTATCGATTACCGACCGTTCCTATTTGCTTTTCGAAGGATCAGTGCTCAAGGATGGCACTTCCGATGAACTGGCCAATGATGAGCAGGTAAGGAAATTGTACCTGGGTGAGAAATTTGAGCTTCGCCGGTAAGGAATATATAGTGAGATTTCTCGATTTACGGCTTTGAAGCTAATTGTTCTTTTTCAACACCATTTACCGCCTCATAAAGCTTATTCATCCTAAAAGCTTTTTCCGGATGATCAATACGTTCCAGATATTTGGCAGCCCGCTTTAGCGCTTCACCATTGACTTTATAATCCCCTGTTTTTTCTTTCATTAGGTAATAATGATCGAGCGCTTCGCCCAGGCTTTCTTCCAGGGATATCATCGCCAATGATTCCGTGTTGGTGTAAATATCGTCATTCTTAAATAAGATGCGCTCCAATCTACGGGCAATGTAGTTATTGATGCGGATATCGGTGTTGTTTAATAAGATCACTGTATGCCGATCATCGGTATAACGGGCAAAATTCAAGCGGAAGCCTTCCCATAATCCGTTGTGGTAAACCACTTTATTGCCATAACGCTCTTTTATCCTGAACCCGAACCCATAGGGGATTTCATACCGGTTACGAAGCTTTAATGGGGTAAATGCTTCTTCAAGAGTTTCTTTGGAAACCAGTTTATTGGTATACAAGGCCTGGTCCCACTTAAACAGGTCACCCGTGGTTGAATAAACATTTTTATCTCCTACCACTCCATCATGCACCGATTCTTCAATTTTATAAAAGCGGCGCCAGCGGCGGTAATAACCATCAACCTTCTCGGGATAATCATTGTCAAGCGCTGCACTGTATACAAATGAATTATTCATATCTAACGGCTTAAAAATATTTTCCCTGACGAAATCGGGAAATTTTTTACCGCTAACCGCTTCAACTATGGCAGCAAGATATATGTAACCGGTATTGGAATAGTCATACCGGCGACCGGGCCGGAAATATAGGGGTAGATCCTGTTCGGCCATTAGTCGCAATATATCATCATTATAAGGCTTTTGCTTTTTATCCCAGTGGTGCTCCAATACCCACATATAATTGGGCAATCCACTGGTATGATTTAGTAATTGCTTAACCGTGATCCGCTCATAGGGAATATTGTGAATGTATTCGTTAACCGTATCATTATAACTGAGCAAGTCCCGTTCTTTCAGGATCATTATGGCCATTGCTGTGAATTGCTTGCTAATGGAGGCTACCTGGAATATGTGGTTGGTATCCAGCGGCTTGTCATTATATTGGTTGGCTAAACCGTATGATTCATGAAAAAAGGGTAAACCATTACGAGCTACCAGAATATTACCGTGAAACCGGTATCGTTTATGGTAGTTCTGCATTAATGAATCCAGCTCAGCATGCTTATCTTTAAGCAATAGGGTTCTTACCTGTTCCTTTTCATCAATCGAAAGCAAATCAATGCTCGAATCCCACTCACTACCGGCATTATCCTCCGAAAAGGAAAAAATAAATAAAAAGAATACGAATAAAGTACTTCGTAAAAGATGCTTCATAACACTACTATATTCCCCAATTTGCATTCCATAAAGATAATGATTTTATAAATTGTTTAAAACCGTTTTTGAAGATTATCTTTATATGGAACCCATTGATATATTTTGATATCACGGTGCAAAGGTAAAAAATTCTACCGATGCTTCGAATAAAAATTATTAACGCTGACTGGCGGGTGAAAATGCCGAAAACAGGATGTACAGAAAGATGATCATAGGTATGGCGATAAAATAGAAATAAACAATAAATAAGGCCGATAGCAGTAAAAATATGTAACGGATTTGGTTTCCTTTCCAGGTGTAGGTTTTAAACTTAAGCGAAAACATGGGGAATTCAACTACCATTAGTACACTAAGCGCCACAACCAGTATGATCAATACATTTGAGTTCAGAATTAAAGCGGTAATAAATCCATAGGTCGCCGATTGGTTTATAGCGATCTGATACATTATTAAAGGTAATGAGGCCACCAGTATGGCGCTGGCCGGTGTGGGTAACCCAATAAAGCTGGAGCTTTGCCTTTTATCGATATTGAATTTGGCCAGGCGAAAAGCAGAGAATACGGGTACCATAAAGGCAATGTATGGGATCACATTGGTATCGGTGATGTATAGCTCGGGTAGGTTATGCGCCTTTAGCATCAGGTGAAAAAGGATAACGCCCGGGGCCAGGCCAAAGGATACCATATCGGCAAGCGAATCCAATTGCTCACCTATCATGGTGGTTCCACGCACTAACCTGGCTACCATCCCATCCAGGTAATCAAATAAAGCAGCCATCCCGATCCAATAGGCAGCCATAACCAAGTGATTCTGATGTGTGATTTCGAAAGCTGCTACAATGGCAAAAATTCCCGAAAGTATATTAAGGCTGGTAATAAAATTAGGTAAATGTTTTAAAATACGCATGGTGTATAGTTTTATCCAATACGACTTATTTTTTGTAAACGGTCCTTATCATGAATTTCAAGGGTTTTACCGCTGAGAGAAAGTATCCCTTCGTTACGAAAATCCTTCAGTATCCTGATCACACTCTCGGTTGCCATGCTGGTGAGGTCGGCAAGGTCTTTACGCGATATGGGGATCTTAAACTTGTCATTTTTATAAATGGTATTTGCTAAGCATAAAAGTATGTCAGCCAACCGGCCATGCAATTGCTTTCGGGTAAGGCTGTATAAACGATCGTAACTTTGAATGGTCTCATCATTCAAGGTTTTAATGATCTCGGCACCAAAGGTGGCATTTTCGAGTATCATTTGGTTAAAGGTCTCTCTTTCGATCATACAAACGCTGGTAGGCTCGTACGCTGCGGCCGTATAATGAAAAACATTTTTCCCGAAAAGTGATGAAAGTCCCAGGTAATTACCTTCGGGGACTATTTTAAGAATAAGGTCGCGGGATGTATTTTCCAGGTATATTTTCACAAGCCCCTTGCGAATAAACATGATCTGCGATGCAAAAGCACCTTGTTTAAATAAGATCTCGCCTTTTTTAAAGGTAACTTCCGTCCGGGCCTTATCCACTATTTTTAACTGATCGGTTGCCAGGTTTTTTAAACAGGCATGCCCGTTTTCTGAGCATTCCAGGCAATTAGATGTTAGGGTAGGTTCGGCCATTGATTGAATTTTCAGATTAAACGATAAAAATACAATTTTATCATATGAATAACTGATCCGGATCAATTTTTCTCATGGCAATTATCATATTTTAACCCAATGCATCCATTGTTATTCAATAAACAACAGATTTAAAAATAAACATACTTTTGAACTTGAAATATGAAGATAGATTTCAGTGTATAACTGTCATTTATAAAATGAGATAAGATGAAAAGACTAATAACCGTATTACTGATTCTCCTGGTGCCGCCCTTTATCCTTATGGGCATAGCAGGCATGGGAGGTAACGGGGATGATGAAACCGACTATGTTCCCCGCAAACAGGACCCAATGTATCAAGATGCTTCGGTTGACCACTCCAAATTCGAGGAATTACAAAAAGATTTTAACAATGCTCATGAGGTTACCAAAGCTTGCTTATCATGTCATACCGAAAGAGGTAAGGAGGTGATGAGCAATGCTCATTGGAACTGGGAAAGAGATGCTCACATTAAAGGAAGAGGAGTGACTTACCTGGGCAAAAAAAACCTCATCAATAATTTCTGTACCGGTATTGCCGGTAGCGAAGGTACTTGTACACGTTGCCATATTGGTTACGGATGGGAAGATAAATCTTTCGATTTTAACGATCAGTCGAATATCGACTGCCTGGTGTGTCATGATAATTCGGGCACATACCGTAAAGCCAAAGGTGCCGCGGGTTATCCTTATCCCAGCATCGATTTGGGTTTTGTTGCCCAAAGCGTGGGCAGCCCGAAAAAGGAAAATTGCGGTATTTGCCACTTTTTCAGCGCCGGGGGTAACAACGTGAAAAACGGCGCTTTGGATAAAGCTCTCTTAAATACAACAAAAGACGTGGATGTGCATATGGCCAAAGATGGCGCCGACATGGCCTGCGTTGAATGCCACATCACCGAAAAGCATCAGATGAAAGGTAAGTATTATGGTGTATCTTCCATGGATCGCAACAGGGCTACCTGCACCAACTGCCACGGAGCTCGTCCGCATGAAGATAACCTTCTCAACGAGCACACCATTAAGGTTGCTTGTCAAACCTGCCATATTCCCCGTTATGCAAAGGCAAATCCTACAAAAACCCGGTGGGACTGGTCAACAGCCACAAAGCTCGACGAGGATGGCAAACCTTACTCCATTGATAACGATGAGGGACAGCATGAGTATCTCTCCATAAAAGGCTCTTTTGAATGGGGGCAAAATCTTAAGCCCGATTACATCTGGTTTAACGGCACTGCCGATCATTACTTGTTATCCGACGAGATAGATGAAACTCCCGTTCAGATCAATACCTTAAAAGGTAAGTACAGCGATGAAGATGCCAAGATATGGCCGGTGAAGATCCACAAGGGGAAACAACCTTATGATAAAAAGTATAACCGGCTGGTACAGATGAAATTATGGGATGAGGAAAAAGGACAGGGCGCATTATGGAAAGACTTCAATTGGGCGCTTTCCATTGAAAAAGGAATGGAATACATTGGTTTGCCATATAGTGGTGATTATGGCTTTATCTCAACAGAAATGACCCTGCCCCTCAGTCATATGGTTTCTCCGGCCGATCAATCGGTAAAATGTGAAGAATGCCATACACGTAGCAATAGCAGACTGGCTAAGCTGGAGGATTTCTATATGCCCGGCCGCGATTATAACGCAGCCCTCGATACTATGGGCAGCATACTGATCATTTTATCGCTCATCGGGGTGGTGATACATGCCACACTGCGGGCAGTTTCGGCTAGCAGCCGTAAAAAAGCAAGTGCTAACAAATAATGTGTTTTGAATTATGAAGAAGCAAGTTTATTTATATTACCGTTTCGAACGTTTCTGGCATTGGGCACAAGCCATTCTGATCTTATTCCTTGGATTTACCGGATTTGAGATCCATGGATCCTTAGACATCTTTGGTTTCGAAGCTGCCGTAAAATGGCATAATATTGCTGCATGGGCCTTTATCGTGCTCATCGTTTTTGCCATTTTCTGGCACCTTACCACCAATGCCTGGAAGCAATATCTTCCAACAGCGAAGAACCTGAAAGCCCAGATGGAATTTTATGTGACCGGCATTTTCCGCAACACCCCCCATCCCACCAAAAAGACTATCCTTAGCAAGCTTAACCCCTTGCAGCGTTTGGTTTATTTGGGATTGAAGGTCCTGGTGATCCCGGTAATGGTGGTTTCCGGATTGTTTTACATGTTTTATCGCTATCCGCAAAGCGGAGATATCGAAACCATTAATATTTCAGGCCTTGAGAACATTGCCCTGGTGCATACCCTGGGAGCTTTCTTGTTAGTAGTGTTTGTAATTGTCCATCTATACCTCATCACAACCGGTCATACCGTTACTTCAAACCTTAAGGCGATGATAACCGGTTATGAGGAGATTGAGGAAGAAGATGCAGATGAAGAGGCTGAAGAAGAAGTTCGTAAACACGATATACCCGTATAAAAAAATAGTGTTATGGAGAAGAAAACAGTTAAGCATATGAATCCTTACCTGGCCGGGTTTTTCCTTGGCCTGGTATTGCTGGCGGCGTTTTACCTGTCCGGTCGTGGGCTGGGTGCCAGCGGAGCTTTAAAGAATGTAGTGGTAAGTATTGTGAATGCCGTTAATCCCGAACATGCCGAATCTTCCGCTTTTTATTCCCAATACCTGGGGGGAGAGTTTGGACCGATGAAGTCATGGCTGGTGTTCCTGGCGTTGGGCGTGGTTGTGGGTTCTTTCTTTTCAGGAGCCGTTAGCGACCGCTTGAAGTTTAAAATTGAACGCGGACCGCGCCTCAGCGCCGGTGGTCGAATTTTGATTGCTTTATCGGGCGGAGTACTTTTTGGTATAGGCTCACAACTTGGCCGAGGCTGTACCAGTGGAGCAGCCTTGAGTGGAATGGCTGTGCTTTCATCGGCCGGTTTTATAACAATGATGGCCATTTTTGGAACCGGTTTCCTGGTGGCCTATTTTATGCGAAAATTCTGGATATAACCATTAAATGTATTAACTATGGGACCCTTAGTACCTTTTGAAATAATAGGAAGTGAATTCAACTATATAATTGCCATTGTGCTGGGATTTTTCTTCGGATATATCCTGGAGCAGGCCGGCTTTTCTTCATCCCGTAAACTGGTGGGTGTCTTTTACGGTTACGACCTGGTGGTGTTAAAGGTATTTTTTACCGCTGCCATCACAGCCATGATCGGGATCATCTTTTTCGATTACTTTGGATGGGTCGATGCCTCTTTCCTTTATGTAAATCCTACATTCCTGTGGCCGGCTATTGTTGGCGGTGCGATCATGGGTGTGGGTTTTCTGCTCGGCGGATTTTGCCCGGGAACCAGTATTACCGCAGCCACCATTGGCCGCATCGATGCTATGGTATTTATCGCTGGTATATTGCTGGGTGTGTTTATCTGGGGCGAAAGTTATCCGGCGATAGAGAGCTTTTACAAAAGCAGTGCCTTTGGCGGGATAAAGGTTTATGATTCACTGGGAATTTCCAGGGGATTTTTTGCCTTGCTGTTGATCATTATTGCTTTACTGGCTTTTGGAATTGGTGAGTATATTGAGAAAAACCGCATGAATAAGCTTAAGCTTGATGTTACCGGCAACCGGCAGGCCAAGACAGGCATGGCTGCATTTGTTCTGGTGGCTTTGGGTGTGATCATCCTTTTTATCCCTGCCAACCGCCAGGCAAGAATCAATGAGATCTCTGCCAAACAGCTTTTAACGGAGCTCAACTCCGATGAGCATTACATCACCCCCGATGAAGTGGCCTTTAGAATTATGGACCGTGATGATGAGTTCCGGCTGATCGATGTGCGTCCATCGGAAGAGTACCGGGAATTCAGCCTGCCAAAAGCGGTAAATGTACCCCTTGAAAATATCGCTAACCGCCAGATGATTGATTTTCTCAACCCCGAAGATGAAAGCGAGGAGATGATCAAGGTGTTTTATTCAAACAGTGGTATGCTGGCTGATAAAGCCTGGATGATCTATAAACGATTAGGCTATAAGAACTTCTATGTATTAAAAGGAGGCTTGAACAACATGGTGGAAACCATCTTCCATTATGATGATAAACCAAAGCCGGTGAATCCACTTTATAAAGAGGCTCTGGATACTTACCGTTTCAGGAAAAATGCCAGTGAATATTTCCGTGGTATGGAACGGGAAGTGAAAACCGGTGGTAATAAGTCGGCTCCAAAATTTGAAGTTATCCAGGTTGAAGGTGGTTGTTAATTCAAAATTGATACGATTATGAAAGAAAACAGTTTAAAATACACGGCATTGGTGTTTACGGTGGTAATGATCGTAGCGCTGATCGTTAATGAGATCTATTCCAATAACTATAAGTTGAACCCAAAGCAGGCAGCAGGAAGTCTAAGCCAAGAAGAAATTGAGGAAGGGGTTTCGCTACAGCAATTGTACGGTATTATCAACTCCTCCAAAAAGGATGATTATCGCTTTATCGATTTGAGGAGTCCCGGTGAATTTCGCCGCTCCCATATTCCACAAGCAGTGAACATACCTTTTGATGAGCTGCTCAACAAATCCCATAAAGTTACTTTTAAGGATGACACGAAAATTAATGTCCTGTATTCCAAAAATGAAGTTAAAGCCTCCGATGCCTGGCTTTTGCTTAAGCAAATGGGTTACGATAATGTGCATTTTCTTTACGGAGGGTATGAATACGCCAAGGAATATGTTTTAAAAAACTATGTGCCCAGTTACGGCCATTATAAATCGGAAAAACCGAAATTCGACTTCACCAAATATTTCAGCGGACAGGAACAAGCTCCGGCCAAGCCCGAGCCGGTGCAAACCGAAACCATTCAAGTTGAAGGTGGATGCTAAGCCTTGAAATGGTGATCAATTTAAAAAATGAAATCAATAAATAATTTTCAACTTTTAAACCTTTAGTGTATATGAAACGAGCAAAATTGTGGGTAGCTTTGTTAATGCTACCGGTATTTCTGGTAATAACCAGTTGCGATGACCAGGGTGAAGAATCAAAACAAGCTGAAAAGCAAGAACAGGTAAAAAGCACTGTTGATGAATTCGACGAGCTTTTAACCTACATTGAGGAAACCGGGGATTTTATCAACAGCCCCAAAGTTCCGAGTATGATAGCTTCCTCGGAAGTGCATAAGAATCTGGATGCCAATATTCACATTATCGATATCCGTAAATCAAAAGACTATACGGCCGGCCACATTAAAGGCGCGGTAAATGTAGGCATGAACAAATTGATCGATTATTTTGAGAATGAAATCAATCCCAACAGCTACAGCCACATTGTAATGGTTTGCTATAGCGGGCAATCGGCGGGATTTGCCACATCTATCCTTCGTTTGCTGGGCTATGATAATGTTTACGATATGAAGTGGGGCATGAGCTCCTGGGACAGGAAAACAGCCGAGAAAAAATGGCTGAAGAAAATTTCCAATAAATACGCCGATCAACTGGAAACCAAGGCCATTGAAAAAGCATCTCCTACGTCTTATCCCAAGCTCAATACCGGCAAGGAAATGGGCATGGAAATCCTGCGTGAGCGTGCCCAGGAATTGCTTAGCAAAGGTTTCAAGCCTTTCACTGTAAAAGCTGATGAACTTTTCCAAAACGGCGACAACTATTACATTGTAAACTACTGGCCCAAAGCTAAATATGAAAAAGGCCATATTCCAGGCGCTATTCAGTACGATCCGAAAAAATCATTGGGACGCTCTACTTACCTGAATACCCTGCCTATAGACGAAACAGTGGTGCCATATTGCTTTACAGGTCAACATAGTGCTTTTGTTACGGCCTATTTGAACATGATAGGGTATGATGCCAAATCGCTGGTATATGGTGCCAACAGCTTTATGAACGGTTTAATGCGCGAGCGAGGAGCCAAGAAATGGCATGCCTTTTCGCCCAAAAAAATTCATGACTATGAGGTGAGCACTTCAACCGCAGTGAAAAAAGAAGGCGCCGAAAAGCAGGCCGAAACTATTGAAGTAGCCGGCGGTTGTTAAGGTGTTGCTTTTTTTGCGATGAAATATGAAATTATAAGCATATTTAAATGATAACGTAAATCAGTGGATATGAAGAAAAAGAATATAAAAGTAATGATTAGTGTGCTAGCTCTCTTTTTGATGGCAGGCTATGCACAAGCCCAATTTTCACTAACCGGTGAATTCCGCACCCGCGGTGAGGCTAACAACGGTTATAAGTACATCCCCGTTGAGGGGAATGATGTACAGTATTACGTGAGCCAGCGTAGCCGGTTAACTGCCAATTACAAATCGGATAAATATGATGCCAAACTGACCCTTCAGGATGTAAGAGCCTGGGGTGGCGAGGATATTTACTCCGGCGCCGGTGTTTGGGGCAGCTCAAGCGGTTTTGATATTTATGAAGCCTGGGTGGATGTGAAAACCGGAACTCATTCCAGCATTAAGGTGGGACGGCAGGAATTAAAATATGATGACCGGCGCCTGCTCTCCTGGAGAAACTGGAATCAATACGGCAAAACATATGATGCGGCTGTTTTTA
>JAIPAP010000107.1 GCA_021740045.1 Bacteroidales bacterium | reverse complement strand
CGCCCTTCCGCCACCCCTATTCCAACCAAACCCTTGTCATTTTGACTGAATAAATTGAGCGCCAAATCATTATCAACAAAACATCAAAGTGTACCGCTCAATTTCTGAGGGAGAAATCTCCATCGGATTGCAATTAATCATCCAAAATCAAACACCAGCACAATCATCAAGAGAGCATTGAAACAAACTTGCAATAAAGAGGTTGAGGAAATAAATCTACCGGTGGTACATAATCCTTATTTAATTGCGCTGCATTCAGATGGAAATTCCTACCTACTGGAAGGCAGGTCTCAGTCTGCTCCATACCAATGAAAATTTTTTGTTTTGTATATGTCTGAGGAGATTAAATGATAATCAGTTATAATAATAAACCGATAATTCCTTATTTTTGCTTAGCATCAAAATCAGAACTTATGAATTTTTTGATCAAGATCATTATTTCATCGTTTGCGGTTGTTATAACTTCCTACCTGTTACCCGGAGTTATGGTAGACGATTATTTAACCGCCATCCTGGTTGCCATCGTACTGGCTTTGCTCAATACGGTGCTTAAGCCTATACTGGTCATACTTACCATACCCATCACCGTTATTACACTTGGGTTATTCCTTATTGTGATCAATGCCCTCATCATTTTGCTGGCCAGTGAATGGGTGCCCGGTTTTACGGTGGGTGGATTCGGACTAGCCATTTTGTTTAGCATCATCCTTTCGATCATCACCTATTTACTCGAAGCCCTTGGGCGTCAATAACAAAGAATACCTATGCGCGTAAGAACAACCAATGACATAACCGAAATAGAATCGATCATCAAAAGATGCGAAGTGTGCCATATCGCCATGGCCGATCAGGATAATCAGCCTTATGTATTACCGTTTAACTTTGCCTATTATAACAGCTGTATTTACCTTCACTCCGATCCGACTGGTAAAAAGATCGATATTCTAAATCACAATAACCGGGTATGCCTGGCCTTTAGTACCGATTACAGGCTGTATCATCAAAATGAGAACGTAGCTTGCTCATACAGTATGCATTACAGGAGCGTGCTGGCTTATGGGAAAGTGGAATTTGTTGAGGATATCGACCGTAAAAAGGAGATCATGAACCTGATCATGAAACACTACACCGGAAAGGATGATTTCGGTTACAATCAACCGGCCATTAAAAATGTTAAGGTTTTTCGAATACCCATTGATAATTTCGATGGACGTATTTTTGGCTACCGTGATTGATATTTTCGTCCATCGATCAACGAAGCAAGTCTTAAAAAAGCGTAACCCACTATCAACCCGATAATTATTCCAACAATCCATCCGGTTAGTATATCACCCGGAAAATGAACGCCCAAATAGATCCGGCTGTAAGATACCAATGCCGCCCAAATGAAAACAAGCGGTGGTAAAACCCTATAAAACTTACCAAGCAAAACCGTTAGAAAAGTCGCCAGCGCAAAGGAATTGGTTGCATGACCTGAAAAAAATCCATAATCGCCTCCACGATATCCATTTACAATATGTACCATACCTTCAAGCGCCGGATGATGGGATGGCCGCGGCCTTTCGAAATGGAATTTGGCAAACAAGGATAATTGATCACTGATGGTAATAAGCGCTACGATAAATACCACCATTAAAAGACTTTGCCATTTATATTTCCTGATCAATAAAAAAAGAAAAAAAGCATAAAGCGGTATCCAGATGTATTTATTGGTCACCCACCACATAATGGTGTCCCAAAAGCCATTATGACAACCGTTTAAAGCAAGAAAAAGGCTTCTGTCCAGTTCAATCAGTTGATCAAGCAAAGCATTAATGTTTTTGGTTTATTGATTCAGTTGTTCCCATATCAAATCTTTAAGTTCCATCAAGCCCTTCTCAGCTTTGGATGAAATAAACACAAAGGGAATATCTTCAGGCAACTCTGCTTTAAGCTCAGATTTCAACTCCTCATCAATCATATCCGATTTTGAAATTGCCAGGGCTCGCTTTTTGTCCAGAAGTTCAGGGCTGTATTTCTCCAGCTCAGCTACCAAGACTTGATATTCTCTTTTAATATCATCGCTATCACAAGGAATAATGAAAAGCAGCATGGCATTACGCTCGATATGACGCAAAAAGCGATGCCCAAGTCCCTTACCCCGGTGTGCCCCTTCAATCAGTCCCGGAATATCGGCCACCACAAAAGAACGGTCATCTCTATAGGGTACTATCCCCAGGTTGGGCCGAAGTGTAGTAAACGGATAATCGGCTATCTCGGGTTTTGCTGCTGTAATAACCGAAAGCAGGGTCGATTTACCGGCATTGGGGAATCCTACCAAACCAACATCAGCCAGCAGCTTTAGCTCAAGGATCTTCCATGCTTCCTGAAAAGGTTCTCCCGGTTGGGCATATCTAGGCGTTCTGTTAGTTGATGATTTAAAATGATCGTTACCTAGTCCTCCCCTACCTCCTTGGAGCAGTATTTTGGTTTCGCCGTCATGGGTTATCTCAAATTCCACTTTGTTGGTTTCAGCATCGCGGGCAACGGTTCCGAGGGGAACTTCCAGAATAGTATCCTTGCCGGTGGCTCCTGACTTTCGTTGAGCGCCCCCGCTTTCACCATGCTCGGCCTTGATGTGTTTTGTGTATTTCAAATGTAAAAGGGTCCAAAGCTGCTTGTTCCCCTTAAGAATAACATGACCTCCTCTACCTCCGTCGCCACCGTCAGGGCCACCACGTGGGTTGTTCCTGGTGCGTAACAAATGTGTTGAGCCAGCTCCGCCCTTACCGGAACGACAATTTATTTTAACGTAATCTACAAAGTTTGGATTGGCCATTTCTTCTCCTATATCCAGTCTAGCGCAATTAATTTGGTTTATCTTACCCTAAAGGCTCTTTCAACAGCTTCGATCAACTTTTGGTGAACAACATTTTCATCCCCGGTACCTTCAGCCATTAATAATTTATTCGTTTTTTGGTAATAATCGAGAACGGGCGCAGTTTTCTCTTCGTATTCCTCCAGCCTGTGCACGATCAATTCGGTTGACAGGTCATAGCTTCTGGCATGATCGGTACGTCCCCTGGCTGCCAAACGTTTCATTAGATTGAGCGTAGGAACCTCAAGGGCTAATGCATGCGAAACGGTAGAATTCAAGCGGCGCAACATTCCATCTAAAATATAAGCCTGAACAATGGTACGGGGGAATCCTTTAAACACAAATCCTCTCACGGAGTTATGCTTTTTGATCTCCGTCTCGATCAAATGAATGATGATTTCATCGGGTACCAAGTTTCCTTTCGCCAGATAAGGTTTTGCTTTTTTTCCTATGTCGGTGTTATTCTTAACCTCTTTCCGAAGCTTCGATCCTGTTGAAATGTAATAGAGGTTATAATATTCGGCAAGCATTTTACCCTGAGTACCTTTGCCCGAGCCCGGAGGTCCCAGCAACACCACATTCAACCACACCTGTTGTAATACTTCTTCTATAGTATCGGTAATACGCTTATGAACATCTTCTATTTGCCCTTTACCGTTAAGCGCATAATATTTATTTCGTTCCTTATAAAAATCGGCTACCGGAGCCGTTTTCTCCCAATATTCAGTCAAACGGACCTTGATCACGTCCAGGGTGTCATCTTTACGGCCCTCCTTTTTAGAACGGTCGAGCAGGCGTTTTATAAGCTCATCTTCAGGAACTTCCAGGCTGATCATGCAATTGAGGGTGGCATTTAGTTTAAGTAGTAATCCTTCGAGAATGTAGGCCTGCACAAGGGTTCGCGGAAAGCCGTCGAATAAAAAGCCACTGGCCTGGGTGTTGTTTTGGATCTTCTTTTCGATGATCCTTACGATCAGCTCATCCGAAACCAATCCACCGGCCTCAATAATATCTTTTGCTTTTTTACCCAGCTCGGTACCCGATGTTATTTCTTCTCTCAAAATTTCACCGGTGGCAATATATACCAGGTTGTATTTCTCAATCAAAAGCTTTGACTGTGTTCCCTTACCAGCTCCGGGCGGGCCAAAAAGTGCGATATTCATCATAACTCTGTATGTTTTTATTCAATTATTTTATAAATATCAGGGTGATTGCGTCCGTAACCATCATAATCCAATCCATACCCAACAATAAAATCATTGGGGATCTCTATTCCGATATATTTAATGGAAAACTCCTTTTGAAAGGCTTCGGGCTTGAAAAGTAAGGTGGCTACCTGCACATCATCGGCCTCGAGGTGTTTCAGGTTTCTGATCATATTGTCCATGGTGATCCCGGTATCAACAATATCTTCAATAATAACCACCGTACGTCCCTTTACCACTTCATCCAGCCCAATGATTTCGCGAACAATGGAAGTAGTTTGAGTACCTGCATATGATGAAAGCTTCACAAAACTAACATTGCAATCTACTTCTACGTGTCGCAACAAATCAGCAGCAAAAATGAAGGCGCCGTTCAACACAACAAGAAAAAGGGGATTCTTATCTTTAAGGTCTTCACTTATTTCACGGGCCACTTCTTTAACGGCTTCTTGTATCTCTTCCTTTTCAATAAATAAAGAAAACTCTTTATCTTTTACCTTAATTTGCTTCATATTGTATTTATTCCTGATTTGTCGCTACTTACAAAGATTGATTTGCAAAAATATGAAAGTAAGTTAATTATAAAAATCCCCTTAGAAACATTTTTCCAATTTTTACCAACATTTTCTTCCCAAATTGCCCAAACCTTCCTGTTAAATAACGGTTTACGGATCAATCCTTAAGGATTAGTATGAACAAGCCTAAAGTTCAAATGTTTTAATTTTGGCATCAGTAAATAATAAACATTAATAAAGATTATGGAACCACGCGTGAGTATTATTATGGGCTCCACTTCCGATTACAAGGTAATGGAAAGTGCAGCCAAGTTATTGAATGATATGGAGATCCCCTTTGAGTTGAATGCCCTTTCGGCTCACCGGACACCCGAAAAAGTGGAGAAGTTTGCGCGCAATGCACATGAACGAGGAGTTAGGGTTATTATAGCCGGAGCCGGAATGGCGGCCCACCTCCCCGGTGTTATTGCGGCCATGACACACCTCCCCGTAATAGGGGTTCCTCTGGGTGCAACCCTCGACGGATGGGACTCAATTCTCTCTATCCTTCAGATGCCCCCCGGCATCCCAGTGGCAACGGTTGGGGTTAACGGAGCTAAAAATGCAGCCGTTTTAGCCGTTCAGATGCTTGCCTTGAGCGATAAGGAGATAAACAATAAATTGATGGAATTTAAGGATTCACTTAAAAACAAAGTGATCGACGCCAATAAAGAGCTGGAAAAAGTACAGTTTGATTACAGGGTGGTATAAATCTATTTCTTTCGCATCATCATCAAACCATCCCGAAAAGGCAGAAACACATGTTCGGTCCGGGGA
Source organism: Bacteroidales bacterium (assembly GCA_021740045.1). Lineage (GTDB taxonomy): Bacteria > Bacteroidota > Bacteroidia > Bacteroidales > JAIPAP01 > JAIPAP01. Next base: position 7,656 of record JAIPAP010000107.1, on the reverse strand, counting down.
TCATTGTTTACATGATCATTAAATTCAACGATTCCCCGGGCATCCTCATCCAAATCGGTTTGTTTTAAAACCTGTCCGTACCATAGCACATTATCGGCTAATATATAACCGCCACGGCGTGTCTTTTCAAGGCTCATCTCATAATATTTGATGTAATTAGGCTTATCAGCATCAATAAAAACCAAATCGAACGGCCCTTTTAGCTTAGGGATGATGTCGACGGCATTACCCAGATGTAAATGAACATGATCGAGCATACCAGCCTCCATAATGTATTCCCTGATCATATCTTCCAGCTCAGGGTTGCTGTCAATGGTATGCACAACGCCATTTTCTGCAAGACCACCGGCAAAGCACAAGGCCGAAAAACCGGTATACGTTCCTATATCGAGCACCTGCTGCGGCCTGATTATCTTACTGATCATTTCAAGAAATTTACCCTGCAACGGGCCCGATATCATTTGGGGTGCAGTAACTCTAAGATAGGTCTGCCTGTAGAGCTTTTGAAGAACCGGAGAAAGTTCACTTGTATAGCGCTCTGCATATTGTTCTATCTCGGCACGGCTGTGCTCATAGTCTGATCCTGAAATATCCATATCAAGCCTTTTTATAGATCAACATCGACATTTTGTTTCTATCAAAAATTTCATTGGCAATACTCAACAATTCTTCGGCACTCAAGTTCTCAATTATTCGTTCAATTTCTTCTATGCTATGAACATGAAGTTGTTGTAAAAAGTTTTTCCCCATACCAAGCATGCGGTTAATATTGGCTTCGTTGGTAATGGCCAGTTGTCCTATAAACTGTTGTTTGGCCACTTTCAGTTGCATTATCCCCAGTTTCCTCTCACGCAATCGCTTTAATTCGCGGTACACCAGTTCTATGGTGCGTTCTATCGATCCATCATCGGCGCTCATATAAATGTTGAAAACACCTGTATCGGTATAGGGCACATAATTGGCTTCGAGATGATAGGATAAGCCATACTTTTCCCTTACACCTAAATTAAGGCGAGAGTTCATTGCCGGCCCGCCAAGAAGGTTGGTTAATACAGCCAACCCGAATCTTCTGTCATCCTGCAATGAATAAGCCTCCTCACCTATTATGCCATGACTTTGGAAGGTATCCTTTTTCACCAGTTTTTCATAAGGCTTTGATCCCTTGAATGCTTCCCGTTTATAGGTTCTTTCATTTGGCTCCAGACCGGAGAAGTAACGCTCAACCAGCTTTACCAGACGTTTAAAGCGTATATTGCCCACTGAGCAAATCACCATGCTACCGGGATGATAGTAATTTGCCATAAACCGCCTGATCATAGCCTGATCGAAGGAGTTAATGGTTTCCTTAGTCCCCAGAATATTATTAGCCAACGGATGCCCCTTGAAAAGCAATTCCTCATAATCATCGAAAATTTGTTCCGAAGGCGTATCCAGGTAAGCATTTATCTCATCTATCACAACATCCTTTTCCTTTTTAATTTCCTTTGGTGGAAACGTGGAATTTGCAATGATGTCGTAAAGCAATTCCAATGTGCGGGCATAGTATTGTTTCAGGAAAGAGGCATAAATACAGGTTTCTTCTTTAGTGGTGTAGGCATTCAAATCGGCGCCAATGTTTTCGAGGCGGCTTAGCACATGATAAACTTTACGGCGCTTGGTTCCCTTAAATAACATATGCTCAATAAAATGGGCAATCCCTTGTTCTTGATGGGCTTCATCCCTGGAGCCTGCGTTAATAAATAAGCCACAATGTGCCACCATCGCCTCGGTAGGCAAGTGTATAATTCTGAGACCGTTATTCAGTGTATGATACCTATATTCCATAAAGCTTGCAAAAGTAATACAATTTGCAATGCATGAAGGTTTAAGGAATATGCCACCGGTTCATTTATACTGTTATGGTCAATCCTTTCTCTAACCCCACCCTATAGGCTATTAGCAATACGAGCATCAAAATAAGAAATCCCCATTGTAAAATTGTCTTTTTGGAAAGATAAATGGGTAAGACCCGCTCATTAAAGCTAGCATTGAAATTGGTTAACGTTTGAAAAACCATAATAAACATGGTAGCATAAAACAGGAGAATATAAGGTGGATTGTGAGGCATAAATGTTAGAATAAGAATCACACTTCCGATCAAAAACGGAAAAATGACCCTGGCTAATATGTAGTATGCTCTGAAGGAGGGTTTTATCAGCGAACGCGATAGCGAAGACAACAGGAACAAACGGGTAGCATAGCGCCCGGAAATCACCAACACGAAAAAGGCGATTAATGCGAAAATGATTTCCTCGATATCGAATTTGCTGCTATAAAAAATCCATTCACTTGTATAAATAAAGCCTGTACGAGTGATCATTCCTACAATGTATGCCCCGAAAAACATATTAATGCCATGCAAGGCCATCCATAGCATCAATATGCGCCAATGTCTCATCCATGAAGAGCGTATATAAAACAACCGTAATAATAACAGTGCAATAATAAGTGAAAGCAATGGTCCGGCTGCAAAAATGATCACCAATGCTGGTCGTGTCCATAAGTTGGAATAAGTTGATATGGGAAAAGTTAGCTTAAAATATCGGAATTCCGTTGGAATGTCGAAGCTGGCAGCAGTTAACATGGTGATGAAGTGATATAAAAAATAGACTATCAGGAATGAAACCACATATAGAACAGTGGAATTCATCATCATAACCAGATATTTTTTCCCTGACTCAGGGTTCTTCATGATAAGGTTCAGGTTGATAAAAAACCTTCTAATACCTTTAATAACGGTGTTTATCCTATCCTCCTTAATCTTACGGCGGATAACGATTTCATCAAGGTCTTTTTCACGCTTTTTCGGAAGCGGATTTTTAAAGAAGTTTGCAATTGCGTTTTTAAACTCCTGCCGTCTTTCTTGCCTAATTTTACGTTTAATTATGTCTTGCTCGGTAATTTTCCGGCTTTTCAAGCCTAGCCTTACGGCCAAATTCTTCCATTGCTGTTGCCGTTCTTCGGCTTTTTCCTGCCTTATACGACGTTTCATGGCATTCCTGGCATGCCTATGCTTCCGCCTCTCCTCCGAGCCTCTGAAGGTATTTATCAATGATTTCTTTACATCTTCCCATTGCCGCTGGCGCATCTTTCTTTTATGAGATCTTCGCCGTCGCCTCAGCTTTTTACGCTCTTCTTTTTGCCGTCTGCGATCCCTGCGACGGATTTCAGCATGAGAAATGCGCTTACGTCTTCGGGGACCATTATCGTTTCGTCCGGATGCCATATATTTTAATTGGTACTAAGGATTAAAAAAACACATCGAATTTACCCAATTATTCCGAATTACATTTTATCCCATTGTTAAAAAAGCAATGACATAATGACACATTTCCTGTTAGCATTTTAAAACCCATATATTCAAAATTTTAGATATGAAAACTGTCTTTATTCAACGGCGAAAAATGGCACTGTGCCAATGGCACATAAATTGTAAAACCGTTTGGCAAAAATAACAGCATTATAAACTATGGCATTAATTGAAATAAAATCACACAACGATCTCCTAAGCAACATCAACGATAAAGAACGTGCCTATGTGTTGCTTTATAAAGCAGGTTCAGAAACAAGTGAATGCGCCCTCCGGAATTTGAAGGCAGCATCGGAGGAAAAATCCGATGTTGATCTATATTATGCCGATGTATCAAGCGTTCGCGACATTCACTTCAGGTATTCCATCACCTCAGCTCCCACATTGCTGGTTTTTGAAAACGGAGAATTTAAAAATGTAGTGAAAGGCTGCAATGATCCTAAATACTACATCAACCTTTTTGAGAACGCCCTGTTTTCAGCAGCGGCCGATGAAGATGGAAAGCCACAGAAAAGTGTAACCGTATATTCCACTCCCACCTGTCCCCACTGTAATACTCTGAAAACCCACCTAAGGAAACACGGCATCCGGTTTACCGATATCGATGTATCCACCGATCAATCAAAGGCCGAGGAGTTGGTTCGTAAATCGGGGCAGCAGGGAGTACCACAAACGGAGGTCAATGGGGAGATAATCGTAGGATTTGATAAAACACGGATTAATAAATTATTAGAAATTCAAGGATAAATATTGTTGAACAACATAAAATGAAATAACCGATGAAAGAATTGCAACCGCTCAATCAGAATGTTCTTCTCGATTTAACCGAAGAAGAAAAGGAACAAAAGACCCCGGGAGGCATAATTATACCCGATACGGCAAAAGAAAAACCACAAATGGCTAAAGTTGCCGCTGTGGGTAATGTGGAAAATCCTGAAATATCAGTAGGTGATACGGTGATCTATAAGAAATTTGCCGGTAACGAAATTGAATTCGATGGAAAAAAGTATTTGTTCATCCCGTATGCCGATCTATTGGCTAAAGTGGTTGAAACCGAGTCAATTTAATGAAAGTATCGAAACACTGAAAGCCTGCTGATCCCTTGAAATGCTATTTTTTCAAGGGATTTTTTATGACAGCACACCGGGGTTTTCAGGATTTTCTTATCTTTTTGCCCGAAAATTATAGCTAAGATGGATACGATCACCAAGCCCACATTAATACTGGATGAAGCCCAATGCAAGGCTAATATCAAAAAGATGAGCGACAAGGCCAAGCGCCTTAATCTCACCTTCAGGCCACATTTTAAAACCCATATCTCATCTACCATCGGAGAATGGCTCAGGGATGAAGGCGTGAACAAGATTACGGTCTCTTCGGTGAGTATGGCCCAGCAATTTGCCAGGTATGGCTGGAAAGATATTACCATTGCTTTCCCTTTTAATATTCTTGAAGATATCGCCATTAACCGCTTACCCGAAAACATTCGGCTAAACCTTGTGGTTGAATCGCCACATGTTATCGCCGAGCTTCGTAAACGCATTACGCGCGATGTAGGCATCTACATAAAGATCGATACCGGTAACCACCGGGCCGGCATTTCTGCCGATGATTATAAAACCATTAATGCCATACTCGATGGCATCGATATGGGAAACCAGCTTCACTTTGTGGGCTTTATGGTACATAGCGGGCAAACCTACCATGTGCAAGGTAAGCAAGCAGTTGAAAAAATTCACCGCGATACGGTTGATCAACTCCGGAAACTAAAACAGCAATACATCAAAACCCGCCGCCACCTTATACTTTCGGTTGGCGATACCCCTTCATGCAGCTTATCGGATTATTTTGAAGATATTGATGAGATAAGGCCGGGCAATTTTGTGTTTTATGACATGATGCAACACCAAATCGGGTCATGTGATGTGGAAGAAATTGCAGTAGCCTTAGCCTGCCCTGTAGTGGCCAAACATCCCGACAGAAACGAAATTGTCCTTTACGGTGGAGCCATTCATTTCTCTAAAGATTCGGTAAAAAATACCAGCGGTGAAACTATGTACGGACAGCTGGCTGCATTCAATGATAAAGGCTGGCATGCCCACAATGAACTCAATTACCTGAAAACGGTTTCGCAGGAACATGGCATTTTGAAGGTTACCAACCAAGTATTCCAGGAAATTGAGGTGGGTGATGTAGTTGCGGTACTTCCGGTACATTCATGCTTAACGGCTAACCTGATGCGCAAATATCAAACCCTTAACGGGAAAGAGATCAAGGCCATCAACCTGTATTAAATATATTCATTCTACATGTTAACGGTAAAATAAAATCCGATTTTTGCGGTATTATCATATTATACCATTTTAACCTATTAACAGAAGTGCATTATGGACGCAAAAACGATCAAGGATTTTATTAAAAAGATTGAGCTGTTTAAGGGACTGAAAGACGAAGAGTTCGATACGGTGGTAAAAAATATCGAATATCGAACAGCAGAAGCGAAAACACTGCTTTTCATCGAAAATAATCCACGCGAATACATTTTCATGATCTACGATGGTGAAGTTGAGTTGTTTAAGAAAACGCCCTTTGGCAGTGAAAAACGATTACTTATTTTCAGCCGTTTTGATTTTTTAGGTGAGGGATCACTTACCGAGGACACTCCACATTCAACTTCGGCGCGCACACTGACCAAAACCAAGCTGTTATGCATTCATAAGAATTTCTTCACTGAGCATGCGCCTATTTCTATGAAGATTTTTTCCAATGTAGCCCGGGTGATATCCAGGCGCATGCGTCAGGCTAATGCCAGGTTAATGAACTCGGCGGCGCAATATGAATCGGGAAGAACCCGTATGGAACACGACCTGCTGGGCTATCGCGAGGTTCCTTATGAATATTACTACGGAGTACAAACACTAAGGGCACTCGAGAATTTTAACATTAGCGGCGTTTCATTAAATTTTTACCCGGTGTTCGTAAAGTCACTGGCTATGGTCAAAATGGCAGCAGCACACACCAATTACGATTTGGGGTTGTTGAGCAAATCCATACGCGATGCCATTGTAAGAGCCTGTAATGAGATCATCAACGGAAAATACATGCCGCATTTTGTGGTGGATATGATACAAGGTGGTGCCGGCACCTCCACCAATATGAACGCCAACGAGGTTATTGCCAATAAAGCCCTTGAAATCCTGGGTTATGAAAAAGGCGAATACGAGCATTGTCATCCCAATAACCATGTAAACCTTTCCCAGTCGACCAATGATGCTTACCCCACTTCCATTAAAATCGCTTTGATCTATAGTAATCAAACCTTAATTGAAGTGCTTAAGCACCTGATCGGGGCCTTTCGGAAAAAAGCCCAGGAGTTCGCCCATGTGATCAAAATGGGCAGAACCCAGTTGCAGGATGCCGTTCCCATGACGCTTGGACAATCATTTGAAGCCTGGACGGTTACTCTTGAAGAAGAAGTGGAGCGCCTGGATCAGAACTCCCGCCTGTTTCTGGAGGTTAATATGGGCGCCACCGCTATAGGTACCGGCATCAACGCCGATCCGGATTATAGTGATAAGGTCATTAAGCATTTGCGTGAAGTAACCGGCCTCGACTTGGAACTGGCAAGTAACCTTGTAGAAGCCACACAAGACACTGGGGCTTTCGTGATGTACTCTTCAGCCATTAAACGATTAGCTATAAAGCTCTCGAAAATCTCCAATGATCTCCGGCTGCTTTCCTCGGGACCTCGTGCCGGTTTCAACGAAATAAATCTGCCTCCCATGCAACCGGGGTCTTCCATTATGCCGGGCAAGGTAAATCCGGTGATTCCCGAAGTGGTCAATCAGATCGCTTTTAAGGTAATCGGGAATGATCATACGGTGAGCATGGCTGCCGAAGCCGGGCAATTGGAGCTGAATGTGATGGAACCTGTGATTGTGCAAAGCCTGTTCGAATCCATTGAAATGCTAAAAAACGGAATGGAAACACTCAATTATCGTTGCATTAAAGATATTACAGCCAATGAAGCGCATTGCCATGCGATGGTGGAAAACAGTATTGGGTTGGTCACAGCGCTCAATCCTTACCTGGGTTATGAAGCCTCTTCCAAGCTGGCTAAACAAGCATTAAAGGAAAACCGGAGCGTTTATGAGCTGGTATTGGAGAATGACTTGCTTTCAAAAGAAGACCTGGATAAGATCATGGCGCCGGAGAATATGATCAAACCACAGAAGCTGGATATACGAAAGAAGAAATAAAACCAAGCTTGTGAAAAATAAAAATCCCGGCTTGCCTAAGGCAAGCCG
>JAIPAP010000106.1 GCA_021740045.1 Bacteroidales bacterium | reverse complement strand
ACTTACTATTTTTAACCTGGTTTATATCGCATGGGAATTGGGGTGGATGAAAGGAATTGTTTGAGAATGGAGAGTTGAGATATTGAGACTGAGAGACTGAGAGACTGATGGGTTGAGGGATTGGAGAATGAGGAGTGGGGAATGGAGAAGTAATCAATCTATATCAATCTTCTTTGAGCCCTTAAAATATTCATAGATTTAAGAATTAAGAATCAATGTCGTTTAGTTAACGCTGTCAAGTCTTTAGACGTTGACAGGTTAGTAGTACGGCAGACTTATCAGCGTGCAAAGCTCCTGACAACGTCAAACTAATATAGATGACAAAATTTACTTAACTAAACGACATTGAATTAAGAATAACTGAATTTTGAATTTTGAATTTTCACAACACCTAAACACCAAACCATGGAGCTGGTTGAATTTATAGAGCATTATCCCAGTAAGGAAAACACCCTTCAGCTTGCAAAGATGGCTGTGGAAGACGACAAACACCGCCGGCAATTATGGGAGCTGACCAAATCGAAAAAGCAACGATTATCGCGTATTGCGGCCTGGGCATTGGAACATTGTTTTATGGAACATCCTGAACTGGCCCGGGAATATATCGACGAAATGGTGGCTCTGCTCCCTGATGTCCATTCCGACTCATTACGCCGGCATTTTGCCAAAATCATCCTTAATACCGGTTTTGAAGAAAAACATCATGACATACTTGCGAATATTGGATTTGAATGGCTGATGGCAGCCGAAAGGCCTGTAGCTGTTAAAGTACATGTTATGGAAATCCTTTACCTTATCTCCAATCATGAGACCGACCTCAAACCCGAGCTTGCTGCCGTGATCGAAGACCAGTTGCCCAAAACCTCCATCGGCTTCAAAAACCGGGGCAGAAAGTTGTTGAACAGACTGTACATAGAGATTGGTTAGAGAGTTTTTAGTTTCTGGTTCTAAGTTCTAAGTTGTTGGTTTTTAGCGCCATGTTTTTGGTTGCTGATTAAATTCAATGGTTGGGGTAAGATCGATGCGCTCATAATCATCAAACCGGAAAATGTTGGTGCCGGTGTTTTCATAGCCCCCTGAGCCGGTCTTACGAAAATCAAACCGCATCTGTAACGGGCTGGCATCAACGTAGGGAAGGCATTTTTCGAAGTTTACACCAAATTGCATCAGGGCACGCATAAAAAAGTCCATAATGTCATAGCCTATGTAAGCATATTCGGCCGGATCGGGCTCGGTGTTGTATTCACGGCGAAATTTACGGATGAAAGCTTCGGTATTGGGGTGGTCATATTGGATAAAATCCGGCCCGAATAAATGCAGTTCAAGATTCATCAGGTATTCGTATTCCAGGTCGAAATCCTTCCATGACGGTAAACCTACAAGTGTAATGTCCATTGTATCGCGCAGAACATTTAGCCTGGTGATCAAATCGAGTACGTAGGCTTTATCATGAGCCAACGCAATAACAATATTTTTCCGGGCGATAGAACCCTTCTTTTCCAGAACCATAGCGCTATCGGGCGAGTATACCACATCCTTTATTGTATTTGGAATACTAATGCTATCCCACACAGAAGCCTCAATTTCAGAGCGTTCATAAAACCGATCTTCAACATAGATTCCATCAAGCACGCCGGTGCGATAAAATGCCGTATCGGTAAATGATTCGGCTAGCAAAGCCTGATGAAGAATGGTACCGTCAACATTAACGGAAGATGGTGCATTTTTTCGCAAATATCTTTTTATATGATCTTTCTCTTCTTCACCAAGGTATTTGCTTTGCCGCACGATCATAATATTTGCCTTAGGGTATTCATGGCTAATGAAGTCGGCCAAATGTCCCAGCTGCCCATCAAAAGAAGGTTGAACCTTAAATATGCCCTTGCCTGAAAGGATTTCGTCTCGTTTGGTTAATGGGTTAACAATCTTTATGTTATGGTTACCCGCAAAATCTGAAACCAATGAAAAGCTTTGTTTATAAAGCGGGCCAATGATCAGGTCCATATATTCCAATTCGGGTCTTGATAAGGTCTCTCGGGTTTTTTGCAGATCTTCGTCCACATCATACACAAACAACCTCACTTTGAGGCCTTGCTGCTGTAGTGTATCCAGCGCCAGCCTTGCTCCTTCGTAAAATTGGATAAACCGGAAAGACTCATAATCCGAGGGCGGCTGCATTTTTTCCGACCCCATGGCCTTTATGCTATCGACCTTGTCGAGGTAAAAGGGAAGCATTAAAGCTACATTATAGGTATAATCTTTATTGGCTTTGGATTCACACCGTGACTTTCGCCATCGCTCCTTTTCCTCCAATTCATACCTTCCTTTTTTTTCCTCCCTTTTTACTCTTTCTTGCTCCCCGGGTGCTTCTTCTATGGCCGATCCGGTTTCAGGCTCTTCAGCATTTTTCCTTATCCTGACCGGGACCTTAAGTTTCATGCGTTTTTCCAACCCATTCTTCAACTCCGGATTAAGCGAAAAGATCCGTTCCACGCTTACATTGTATTCCCGGGCAATCTCGTACAAACTCTCATTCCTTCTTACCCGGTGTTTCTCAGTCCTAAGCACCTTATCATTACCAATTGCCCTAAGGGTATCATAAAGGTCTTCCGTTTCGGGGATGAATAGACGCTGATTTACTTCCAAACCTTTTTTAAGGAAGCTATTCTTTTCAATAAGCAAGTCGGCTGTTACTTTGTATTTACGGGAAATATCGTAAAGGCTCTCACCTTTCTTTACATGATGATATTGAACATCTTCCCCTTGTTGATTCCCATAATTAGAAGCTCCCCGTTGAGTTTCATTATTTTGATTGGTAGATGATTCATCCACTTGTTTTGAAGCCGGTATGCTGATTACCTGTCCGGCCTTTAAACCTTCCACCAATTCGGGATTTGCTTTCACCAGGTCATTGATAGAAACCTCATATTGTTTCGACAAGCTATACAAGGTTTCTCCTTGTTGCACTTTATGAGTTTCGGCCGGTTCTTGGGTCTTCGGCTTGACCTGTTGCTCTTCTTCAGCTTGTTTTATTGAAGGCTCCTGTTTGGGTATTTTTAATTCCTGCCCGGGTTGCAGCACATCAATATCAGGATTGGCCTGCTTGATCGCCTCTATAGTTACACCATATTGCCGCGAAATGCCGTAATACGTTTCTTTTTTCTTTACCGTATGCATAATAAACCCTGTTTCCTGACGGACTTCCCTTACCTTGCTCTGTCCGGGTCGCTCTGATGGCTGAACATCGTTATCGGTTTCGCTTTGTGGCTTTTGAGCACCTTCAGGAGAAGGTATCTTCAATATCTGATTGGCTCGCACTCTTTGTCCCATGCCTTCATTGGCATGGCGAATGCTTTCTACTGAAACCCCATAGGCCTTTGCAATAGATTGAAGATCGTTTCCTTCCTTAACAAAATGAATATAATAAGTACGGCCTTCAATCACTTCGGTGATCTCCGATTTTTCCACACCGGATTGCTGGGCATTGGTAATACCATAGCTTAAGCAAATCAGCAACAAAACAACCGGTAATCTTAGTTTATCTATCATGGTTACGATTTTGATTCACTATTCCCATTCGATGGTTGCCGGTGGTTTTGATGAAATATCGTACACCACGCGGTTAATTCCTTTCACCTTATTAATGATCTCACTCGATATCTTAGCCAGTAATTCATACGGCAGATGGATCCAATCGGCGGTCATACCATCGGTTGAACCAACTGCCCTTATAGCCAGCACACTTTCATAAGTCCGTTCATCGCCCATTACACCAACCGATTGTACCGGCAACAATATTGCTGCTGCCTGCCACACCTTATCATACCAGCCACTCTTGCGGAGATTATTGATGTAGATGGCATCGGCTTCCTGGAGAATGGCCACCTTCCCGGGTGTGATCTCACCCAAAATGCGAATTCCCAGTCCCGGCCCGGGAAACGGATGCCTACCAACTAGCTTTTCACTTACGCCCATAGTTCGACCTACCTTACGGACCTCATCCTTAAACAGGCTTTTGAGGGGCTCAACCACTTTCATATGCATTTTTTCAGGCAGCCCACCCACGTTGTGATGCGATTTAATGGTTACCGAAGGCCCGTTCACTGAAACCGACTCGATTACATCGGGATAAATGGTGCCCTGGGCCAGCCATTTAACCTGCTTTATCTTATTAGCCTCTTCATCAAACACTTCGATAAAGGTCCGCCCGATAGCCTTTCTTTTTTTCTCGGGATCGGAAATACCTCGAAGAGTTTTCATAAAGCGAACCTTAGCATCTACACCCTTGACATTTAAGCCCATGTGTTTATAAGAATCGAGGACGTCCTCAAATTCGTTTTTTCGCAACAGGCCGGTATCCACAAAAATACAGTGCAGATTATCACCTATGGCTTTATCGAGTAGCACAGCCGCTACCGAAGAATCAACACCACCAGACAGACCGAGGACCACTTTTTCCCCGTCAAGCTGTTCCTTCAACTGCGCCACGGTGGTTTCAACAAAAACATCGGGTGTCCATGACTGACTGCATCCACAAATATTAACCACAAAGTTTTCCAGCAACACTTTGCCTTCCTCGGTATGATAAACTTCGGGGTGGAATTGAATGCCATATGTATTTTCGCCCTTCACATGATAACCGGCCACATCCACCTCTCCGGTACTGGCAATAATTTCAAAGTTATCAGGAGGAGCAAGAATGGTATCCCCATGCGACATCCAAACCTGTGTACCTTTGGTCATTCCGGTAAGCAGTTCATTTTGCTCACTAAAACGGGTGAGATTGGCCCTGCCATATTCGCGTATTTCCGAACGCAATACCTCACCGCCACTTTCGGAAGCCATATATTGAGCGCCAAAGCAAACGCCCAACACCGGTACTTTACCCCTTATCTTGCTCAAATCGATTATCGGGGCATTTTCATCAAACACCGAAAACGGGCTGCCCGATAAAATTACCCCCTTAATGTGGGAATCAATTTCGGGGATGGAATTAAAAGGGTAAATCTCGCAATACACATTAAGCTCCCTCACTCTGCGGGCAATCAATTGCGTGTATTGCGATCCGAAATCAATAACTAAAATAGTCTCCTGCATGCTGATTGTTCTTCACAAATAAAATCCAAAAATAATGAAATCCGCACTATGTTAACGGTAATTTATGGTCGCTTCATATAATTGTTTATTCCCACGCTCATCAATCACCTCAAGCTTAAAATCATTCTTGCCCTTGCTCAACCGGTTATCAATCTGATAAATAAGAAGATCATTTTTGGGATCATATTCCATCAGAATCCACTTCTCATTAAGTGTTCCCCGGTACTGATCAATATCCGAGCCTTCATCCTTGATCCTGAACTGAAATGATTTTTGTTTTTTGATGGTGATTCCGTCATAAACATTAAGGGGCTTAATTAATGGAGCAACAGTATCGATAAGCAAAGTATATTCTCCAAAATCGCGTACACGGGTTTGCACATAACCGTTTTTCCATTCGCCTCCTTCGGCTATAAATTCTTTGCTATCCATTCTTGCTACCAGCAACTTGCTTCGGAGGCTGTCAGGAATTGAATCGGGAGCACGTAATGCCAGTTCTACATAACGATGCAAGGGCTCAGTGGATTTGTGAACAGCAAAAAGCGGTGATAAAGCCTTATCGATCACTCCTATGCTATCGAATTGAAAATGAATATCTTCATACAAGGCATATTGAGGCACATCTAAAACCACCCAATTATTCTCAAAATGATTGGGTTTATCGTAACTAAACAAAGGAAGTGAATTGGGTTTCTTATGCAATTTCCTGATATTATTCACCCCGGGCTTATGAGCTTGCACCATAAACCGCAATTTAGAGGTATTTCCATTGATATCTTTAACCAGGTATACCACTTCATGCATGGTGTCATCTTCAAAGCTAAACACCCCATTGTTTTCAACGTCCTTGTATATTGACAGCTTATTATTGGGCAAAATCCGGGTTTTCTGGATTCGCCGTTTCCTTTTCATGAACTCAGGATAATCGATAAAAGCGTTAATATACCTTGATTCGCTAAACGAAAACTTTTTGGCATAATGTGAATATTGCAGCACACTGTCGATATACAACTGCACCGAAAAATTACCACTCGGATTTATTCCCTTGTTTAAAAGATCATAGGTTTGAATTCCAAATGAGACTTTTCCTTTAATATCAATGGTATCATACTTCCTGATGCGGTACTTTGGCCCCCAGCCGGCTATATCATATTCACGTTCGCTGTTTTCACCATCAATAAAGCTTTGATTATCATAAGGATAAACCTTTAGCGCCTTGATTTTCGGGCGGATAAAATCACGCACCTTTAGTCCAAACAGAAGCGGATTGACCGGTACCTGGGTTTCCCTTTCGCGTATCTCAAAGTGAAGATGCGGTCCGGAAGAACTACCCGAATTACCCGAAAACGCAATCACATCCCCTTTTTTAAAATGGAACTGCTGCTCTTCAGGAAAAAGGTTTATGGCAAAAGATTCTTCTTCATATTGTTTGGCTCTTATAAAACTATCGAGCTTGGGTATAAACCCACTCAGATGGGCATAAACGGAGGTGTACCCATTGTTGTGATCAACATATAGTGCTTTACCAAAACCTGATGGCGAGACTTTTATTCGGGCAACATAGCCACCGGCTATGGCATAAACCGGTTCACCTTTACTTCCGTTTGTTTTTATGTCGATGCCCGAATGAAAATGATCGGTGCGCAATTCGGCAAAAGTGCCTGACAGCACCAGCTTCAAATCAACAGGTGAACGAAAATAATCTTGTGGATATTCCTGGGCTTTGATGATGCCAGGAAGGATAATTAGGGTTAATATCAATAATCTCACCTTGTGCATGCTTTATTCAATTCCTATAAGCGTTTAAATAAAACGTAACGTATTATTACTGTTTTAGTTTATCAGTGTGCAAAAATAGATAAATGAATACACCGATGGGGCCTTATTAAAAACAATTAAAATTACGATGCTGTTACATGGATATGAAGCTACAGCGGATAGAACTATTAACGGAGGAGCTGGAGTTGGTGCGCTCATTTTACAGCAACCAGCTAGGAGTAGAAGAAGTAAAAGATGATGAGGGGATTGCAGCTTTTAATATAGGGAATTCCATTCTGGCATTCAGGCAATCGAGCCTGTTTGAGAAACCCTATTATCATTTTGCCATACAAATACCGGAAAATAAGATAGAAGAGGCTGCCGAATGGGTGTCGAAGCGTACCGAATTGATTATTAATGAAAATAACAAGAGTATTACTGATTTCCCCAACTGGAACGCCCATTCGGTTTATTTTACCGATCCGGCCGGAAATGTGGTGGAACTTATTGCCCATCATAATTATAAGAATGACGACCATAAGCCGTTGGATCAAAAAGGATTGTTAAAGCTCTCGGAAATCGGACTACCGGTAAAGGATATAAAAAGCACCCATGACCAGCTTCAAAAGCTTACACAGGTAAGCAAATGGTATGGAGATTTCGAAAACTTTTGCGCAACCGGCTCAGAGTTGGGTTTATTCATCATGGTTGACCAGGCCTCGAAAAGGTGGTATCCAACTGATAAGCGGGCAAAGCCATTCCCTTTCAAAGCCGAAATTGAGAACGAAGGCAGAGATTACCTGGTGGTATTTAACGGGAAGGATGTGAGCTAGATCATCGAATGACAGAAGGCATGTTAATGCTTAGGCTTTGAGCCTGGAGCCAACTTATTCTTCCGGCATCAAATTCAATGATTTGATGTATTTTGGTGAATGCTCACCATAGGATGTCACGTTTTTCCCTTGTATCTTGTAGGTGCTCTTTTCGCCGGCTACTCCTGAAAAGCATACCTCATATTCATGACCTTCATTATCGAACATCTTAACACCCACCAGATTTTCATGCGTTTCACACTCGAGCGGACTATGGCATATGGGGCAGAAAAATTCCAATTTATCGCCCATATCCAACCGGAAAGGAGGAGTGTTTTTTACGCCATATTCTCCAAGCTTAGTGCTGAGCAACAAAAGCCCCACCTTATCGTACTTGTTTTTAACGGAAAAAATAATGTTTCCATCATAAGTTAAATCCCCGCCACATTTCGGACATAAAAACTTGTTCGCCATAACGCCATTGATTTTTAAATTCTTTATGATTCAACAATTTAGGGCGCAATTTGATCAATCATGGCCTGGGGAAGTATTTCACCTTCATTTTTAAAAAAGGCCTTATTACAATACACCCTGCTGAAAACACCTGCACAGTTTCTAAAAATCAATTTATGTCCGGTAAAAATGAAAAGTTTTCCGAATAATAAAGCATCTGATGGGTATAACTTTCCGGATATATCAACTTTATATCCGTGACGGTTCCATCATTTTCATAAACAGGTTTGTAATAAGGATTCACAAATCCTCCAAAAGGCGCCAATTTCAACTTATGGTAACGCTCCAAGGCTTCTTTATGGATTTCTTTATCTACGTGAATGCCATAAGTTTCCACCAGGTTTTTCCCGGCTTCATAATCGCCTTCCGATTTAATTCGCTGAACCTCCCTTAATAGTTCCGCAAAAAGTTCCCTTAGCTTGTCATAACTATTCACCTTGAAATAGGTTTTCCCATGGTGGGTTATCTTTTCAATCACCCTATCCGAGGCCCCTTTTTCATAACACCATTGGGCAATCAATTGGCGGTTTCGCATATGGGCCTGTTCAAGGCTTTTTCCCGGTTCAACTCTGGTTAACTGTGTCATTAAACCGTTTCGAATATAGCCGTCATATTCGGCTTTAGCAACTTCCTTGTAGGGCATCACACCCAGGTCGATCAATTTATCATCCATTAAATAATAAAGGGCAAAGAGGTCGGCGCGAGCTTCTTCAAGGGGGGAATGATAGTTTTTAAGAGCCTCTACGTTTACTCCAGGAGCCAGTTGCCCCGATCCATGTCCCAGGCATTCATGAAGATCGGTATGGAGGCTGCTTGCCAGCATACCATGCTTTTTTGCCCGTTCCATCTCTTCCTCCGACCAGGCAAATTCTTCAAGAAATCCGCTATTGAGTGAAGCCTGATGATAGGCATGCATTATATTATCGAGGGTAACCGACTTGGAACCATATTCCCTCCTGATCCAGTCGGCATTGGGAAGGTTGATGCCAATAGGCGTTGCGGGGTAGCATTCGCCTCCCAACTGTGCTACGTTGATCACCTTGGCCGAAACACCCTTCACCTTATCTTTCTTAAAACGGTCATCAATGGGCGAGTTGTTTTCAAACCACTGGGCATTCCGGCTAATCACCATTGCACGGTGGGTGGCTTCCTCATCCCTGAAATTCACCAGCGATTCCCAGGTAGCTTTTCGCCCAAGGGGATCGCCATAAACTTCGATAAACCCATTCACTACATCCACGTTGGAATGTGTATCGCTAACCCATTCGATATTGTACTCATCCCATGTCTTTAGGCTACCGGTTTTGTAGTAACGGATCAGCTTGTCCAGACTTTGCTTCTGCTTTTTGCTTTCGGCAACCTGAACAGCTTTTTCCAGCCATTCCACTATCTTATCGATCGCCGGAGAGTACATACCGCCTAATTTGTATACCTTCTCTACCACAGCGCCGTTCTCACGGAGCAATTTGGAATTCAAGCCATGCGAAAGGTAGGGGTCGACCGACTTAGCCCGTTTTTCATAAAACTCCTCTACCTCATGCTGTGTAACTCCTTCATAAAAATTATTGGCCGATTCCTTAACCATGTCTTTGTTCTGATCCTGATCAACACGCTGGGGGGCCATGTTTTCGTCAAAAAACACTGATACCAGCAAATTGATCAGTTCTTGCCCGGTTTGGTCATTATCAAGAGGTAGATATTGATCATCAACCTCCTCAACGACTTTCCTAAACCAGTTTTCACTAAAACCAGGCACAATTTTATCACTGGAATAATGATGATGAATACCGTTGGAAAACCAAATTCGCTTTAAATAGGTCTCAAGCTCTTTGAATTCCTGGCTGTTGCGATCACCGCTAAAATGCTTATAAATGGCCTCCAGCGTTCTACGAATAACCAGGTTGTATTTATAGTTCTGATCAAAAATGATATCACGTCCGCAGAGTGCAGCCTGGCTGAGGTAATAGATCAGTTTCTTTTGTTTAAGCGACAGGTCCTCAAAGCCCGGCACCTTGTATTGCATGATCTTGATGTCGGCAAATTGCTCTAATAAATAGCGGAAATTGTCTTTCTTCTCTTCCATATGCTTCTTTTCTTCTCTCCTTTTAATTTGCAAAAGATGATGTTTTTCAGCAACAGATAACAATAGAAAACAGGGTTTTGATTGATAGCGAAGCCTGAAAACCGGCTAATTGAGCTTTCAGTTTTTTAGCTATTATCCAATAACAATTGATGAAGGTTTTCGCGGCTGATAATAGTTAGCTGTTCCGTCCCATATCGATTAGAAAATGAACGGGGGATACTTTTATTTCGTTTCAATTTCCATTTAAATACAAAATTAAGCTTATTATTGTTATTTAAATTACAAATTTAGGCCTAATTTTAAAAAAATGATTACAAATTTCAGCATCTTTTATCAAATTAATGTTACTGCCTAATTGTAACCTGCAAGCACAAGATCAAGGGACAGGTAAGGCAAAAGGATACTATTACGTGCCTCAAGCTTTATCCACTATCGAAAATCCATCAAACACCGGGATAACCTTTGAGCTGTCGGCAGAAAAGGAATATTCGAGTACATCATCGAGGCCTAATCGCTTCAGGCGGTGACGATGGGCAGCCTTCTCGATATATCCCAATACATCTACCTTGGCCAGCTCCCATAGGTCATGGGCGGCAATGGCCGAATCGCATTTCACCTCGAATTTTTCATACATTAGCAAGGCCTCTGTTAATGAGCCTCCAAAAAGGGAATCTTCGATATTGAACTTATTTTTCCAGCCGGCACAAAGGATCAACACATTGCGATTTTGTTCGGAGAGCCATTTAGCCAGGGCATTCAAATTCAGGAATGAACCAATCACAATTTGCTCACTGTCCTTTGCCATCTCAATGGCCTTGGTTCCATTGGTGGTGCTGTATACAATGGATTGTCCCCTAACCTCTTCAGTCATAAAATTGAAGGCTGAATTCCCAAAATCAGCGAAATCGAGAACATGACCATCTCTTTCCGAAGCCACCAGGTAGCCTTTTTGTTTATATTCACGGGCAATCTCTGTACTTGGGACAGGGACGATCTCTTTTACCCCATTGCTAAAGGCAGCGCATATGGAAGTGGTTGCCCGCAATATATCAACTATTACCGTAATGTAATTATCCTTGGTTAAGCGGTAAGGAAACAAAGCCGGTGAAAAACTAACTTCTATTGTGTACTTTTCCATTACTATCTCTTTTTTTCAGGTCGGCAAAAGTAGGGAAATAGAAAAAGAAAAACCAGCCCGAGGGCGGTTTGCACTCACCAAGGCTGGTTATATCGTTGAACTTTATTTTTTTCCTGGGGATTAAGCGACCTTCAGCCGGGCCAGGTTGGTTTTGCTGAGCTTTTTCTCGGCATAATCCCAATCCACCACCAACTCACTAACCTCGTTACTGGAAGGTATATCAAACATGGCGTCGGTCATAATGGCTTCCATAATGGACCTGAGGCCTCTTGCTCCCAGCTTGAACTCAATGGATTTTTCCACAATGAAATCAAGGGCACTTTCCTCAAAGGTTATCTTCACGTTATCCAGCTCGAAAAGGGCTGTAAACTGCTTTACCAGGCTATTTCTGGGCTCTGTAAGGATACGTTTCAGGATATCCTCACCCAGCGGATTCAGGTAGGAAACCACCGGCATACGGCCAACAATCTCGGGGATAAGGCCATAGCTACGAAGATCCTGTGGTGCAACGTATTGCAGCAGATTGTCCTGATCAATGCTTTCCCGTTCTTTTTTGGCTCCATAACCAATCAAATTGGTTTGCATCCTATTGGCGATCTTCTTATCGATACCGTCAAAAGCACCTCCGGCAATAAACAGAATATTGGTGGTATCAATCTGAATCATTTTTTGTTCCGGGTGTTTACGTCCACCCTGTGGGGGCACGTTTATGGTAGAGCCTTCAAGCAATTTGAGCAGCGCCTGCTGAACACCTTCACCGGAAACATCGCGGGTGATTGAAGGATTATCGCTTTTGCGGGCTATTTTATCGATCTCATCAATAAACACAATACCCTTTTCAGCATCAGCTACATTATAATCGGCAGCTTGAAGTAGGCGTGAGAGAATACTTTCCACATCCTCACCCACATAGCCTGCTTCGGTGAGAACCGTAGCATCGGCAATGCAGAAGGGAACATGTAGCATTTTAGCAATGGTGCGCGCCATAAGCGTTTTACCGGTTCCGGTTTCCCCAACAATCACCACGTTCGACTTGTCAATTTCTACCTCTTCCTTGCCCTGATGTGTGGTGGTTTTACGCTTATTGATACGTTTGTAATGGTTGTAAACCGCTACCGACAATACCTTTTTGGCTTCTTCCTGACCAATCACGTATTGATCGAGGTAGGCCTTGATCTCGGCAGGTTTCATCAATTCAACCTCATTGAACTGCCCTTTTTTGCGGGCATTCATCTCCTCATTCACAATCTCCTGGGCCTGCATCACACAGTAATCACATATATGCGCATCAAGTCCGGCAATGAGCATATTCGTATCTTTTTTGTCCCTGCCACAAAAAGAACATTTTTCTTCGGTTCTTGCCATATTATTAAATTCTGATTAGCGTCGTAAAGTTAGTATAAATATCTCATTTTTAAAATATAAAACAGTCAGAAACCATAATTATTACGATTTCTGACTGCGCCATATTTTAATAACAATGATGTTTAGCCTTTATCGGAACGTCGAAGCACCTCGTCAATCATTCCGTATTTCTTAGCTTCCTCGGCGGTCATCCAGTAATCGCGATCGGCATCTTTTTCGATCTTCTTCATGGTTTGCCCCGAGTGCTTAGCGATGATCTCATAAAGTTCTTTTTTCAACTTCAGAATCTCGCGTGTGGTAATTTCGATATCGGAAGCTTGCCCTTGAGCACCACCCATTGGTTGATGAATAAGAATGCGCGAATGCGGAAGTGCCGAACGCTTTTTCTCACTTCCGGCAGTTAAAAGAACAGCCCCCATAGACGCTGCCACACCGGTACAAATGGTGTTGATGTCGGGCTGGATGTACTGCATGGTATCATATATTCCCATACCGGCATATACC
>JAIPAP010000105.1 GCA_021740045.1 Bacteroidales bacterium | reverse complement strand
GGTAGTAGGAGCTGACCTTTGGGTAGGTTACTGGATTGATCAGCAAGAACCTTCTGTATTCACTGCCGGAGTGGATGCAGGACCGGCTAACCCCAATGGCGATTGGATAGCCACAGGCGGCAGCTGGGGTCACCTTTCAAGCAATCCCGACCTGGATGCCAACTGGAACATCCGTGCTACATTAACAGGCACTCCGCAGGTACAATGGCTTAGCGCCGATCCCATGTCAGGTATGCTGGCACCGGGTGAATCGGCAACCGTTGAGGTAACCCTGGATGCTACCGACCTGGAAGTTGACATATATGAAGGCCAGTTAAGGGTTCACACCAATGCACCCGAAAATCCAAGGAAAGATGTTTCGGTTATGTTGAATGTGATTACAGGACTGGATGAAAATGCGAAGGAGAACCTCATGGTTTATCCGGTTCCGGCAACCGATTACCTCAACCTGCAAAGCTCAGTCAGGATCAATGAAGTACGTCTTGTGAACTACGTTGGACAGGTTGTCCACGAAGATGTTATCGGTAACCAGCAAACCCGCATCGACATCAACAGCTTCGATAGCGGCGTTTATATCCTCGAGGTAAACACCGAAGAAGGACGGTTTACCCAGAAAGTAGTGATAGAATAAGCAGTAACAACCAACAATAAGAAATCCCTCTTGTCTCGCCTGAGGCGAGATGAGGGGGTTTTTTATATTTAGCCTCCTGGCAACAATTTAATAATAATGAACACTCCCTGCGACCAGTCCACCTTACATGAGGAAAACAAATACCTGTACAATGCCGAAAAACCAGAAATCTTTGATTTTCTATTTTCCGGGGTGGCAAAGAACTCCAGGATGACTTTGAGTTGGATTGGTCCCGTCAAATACGGGATTGTCTGATGCTAAGCATTTGCTTCGCAAAAGCTCGCAAATGCCAAGCATCAGATGAATATGATAACGGGTCGAGGTTTTATGATGCGCAGCTGGGGAGGTGGCATGTTGTTGATCCTAAAGCTGGAATAAATATATCTTGTTCTCCATATTCATATGTGAAAAATAATCCCATTTTCTATTTAGGCCCGAATGGAAAGTGGGATGTAAATGTACATTTATTCAAAGACAGAGAAAAATTTGGTTATGGGGTAGCTATAATAAAAAAACAGAAAAGGTGAAGAAGTTTTCCGCTTCCGTGTAAGAGGAGAAGGTGCATCAGGACATAATAGGCATCTAGAAGGAGCAGACACACCAACAGGGGTATATGATATCCCGAATAATTGGGCTTGGAAAGAAGAGAATGGCGATAAAAGAGCAGCTTATGGTCCCGGATCTAGATTAGTAATGGTAGGAGAATCAGGAGAAATTATTAACACAGGACGATCACTCATTCGAATACACGGTGGAAGGCAAGAAATTTATAATGAAGAGACAGGAGAGTGGCAAAAAGCTGAAAACGCTGAACTAAAAATAACAGAAGGATGCCTTAGAGCGTATGATGAAGATATGTCAAAATTTAAAAGTATTACAGACTATTTAGAATCAGTAGATCAGGAGGAAAAGCCAGGGAAAGTAATAATCTTGGATAATTTACGGAAAACTGAAGTTGTTTCCCACGAAAATGGGACCTCAATTGATTTTGAAATTAAGTTTTCTGTCCCTGATAATGAAAAGGCATATTGGCAGGGTTTCATAGATAAGATGTTTAACAAAAAAGAAAACAAGGAATAAGCTTATGAAGGACATAACTACCCTTAGCATATTGATATTTTTTATCCTGAATAATCAATGCCTAGCACAAAAAAGCAACGATTGCATTAGCAATTCCAATTGCAGCAACAAAAAAATTCATTATTGGGAAAGTATAGATGATGATTATAAAGAAAAAATAATTTTCTCAGGAAAAATAAATGAATTGGCCATTGATTATTACAATGGGGATTTGGAGATATCTGATGATTCTGTTACTACAAAGCTATTAGACATATTAGTGCAATTCAAAAAAACAGACATTGAAGCCCCCTTCTATTTTTTTCTTTTCAATAAAATTCTAATAAGTGCTGACGGGGCAGCAAGTGAAATTTTAGGTAAATATTGCCAAAAAATTACGCTTAATAATCCCATTTATATCTTAAATTATTTTTCTCAAAATGCACCTATTATGAAAAAGTATTCATTTCTATTGGGTTATGAATTATACTTTAAACAGGAAGGACTTTCCACTTTAAAATACAACCTAGAAGAATACGAGAACGCAATGTATAAAAAAATAAGACCTCAATTTCCCAAAAACAAGAAGATAGAGCAAACAGCAGATAACTTTTTCAAAGAAATCAAACAAACTATGAAAAGAATGGAATAGGATTGAATAGCTTTGGTCTAGCACATACTAAACCGGCCCATTTGGTTTCATTCTGTAAAAATAGCCATTTCCAGTTGCAATACTGCATCAGCAAGGGACAGCCAACTGTGAGCTTTATATCGAAGCTTGTAAAAGTGAGACGGGCTCGTTCACTTTCTGCGGTAAATCAACCGTTTCATCGGGAATCATTGGATTTAAGCAAGGTAAATTGCTCATTTTACCGCACTAACAAACCATGAAAACACAAAGAAATCACGAAGAGAAATAAACGGCCCAGCAAAATATATTATATTTATACCGCTAATGGTAAAAAATTACGCAAAGTGACCGAAACCTCACAACGCACAACAACCACAACCGACTATAGCGGGAGTTTTGTATATGAATTTGGCGAGCTAAAGCAAATACTCACCTCCGAAGGCCGCATTATTCCGGAAGCAGGCGGGCAGTATTCCTATGAATATTTCTTAAAAGACCATTTAGGCAATACCCGCGTAGTCTTTAATCAAAACGGCGAAATAGTGCAAGACAACAGCTATTATCCCTTTGGTATGGAAATAGAATCCCTTTCCTTCCAGTCCACCACACATCAAGAAAACAAATACCTCTATAATGGAAAGGAATTGCAAGATGACTTTGAACTGGATTGGTATGATTACGGGGCAAGAATGTATGACCCCGCTCTAGCACGGTTCCATTCTGTGGATCCACTTGCGGAAACCTTTAATGCTCAATCACCTTATCATTATGCTTTAAATAATCCCATTAGATACAAAGACTTTTTTGGTATGGGAGCTGAGGAAAAAGGTAAAGAAGAAGAAGAAAAGAGACAACAACAAACGAATCAAAACCAAAAAACAAATGAAATAAACCTATCTGATGTAGAAGTAACTGATAAAGAAGGGAATAAATCAACAGTCACGGTAAAATTCAAAAATACATCTGACGGTGAATCATCTGATAATGAAATTAAAAAAGATTTAAAGGATGCTTTTGATGGGGCAGTAAAAGAAGCAGCTAAAAATAGTAGTGAAGAAATTACGGATATTACAATAACAGCTACAACTAATGGAAAACATAGCAAAACCAGTAGACACTCTTCCGGTAAGGCTCTTGATATAGGAGGGGTAAATGGCAAATCCGTTAAAGATATAGGAGATGCAGATCCTGTAAAAGCTTTACAAAAAGCATTTGATGGCCAAAAAAGTGCACGAGAAAATTTTGGTCCCTCAATGATGAAAAAAAGCGGTAAATCATATATCAATGATAATTTATCTGAAGGGAAGAAAAAAGCTAGAAAAAAAGTAAAAAAACAACATCAAGATCATATCCATTGGTCTGTTGATTAAAAAAATATATCATATGAAATATTTATTATTTTCTATTATATTATCATTTAATATGGCTAATCTTTTTAGTCAGGAGTTAATATCTAAAAACAGTTGGTTCTTAGATGCAAGTCCTAATTCAAAATATATTATTTATTTTAAATCAAATATTGCAGAATCTGATGAATATATTGAAGGAAATATATTTATTTACGATACAGAAACTAAAACAAATTCACCTTTAAATACAGTGGATTATATGCTAAATTTTATTCAAGTTCTTTGGACAAGTTCAAATCATTTCTATTTATCCAATGGGTCCACACTTGAATATTATAATTTTACTTCAAATAAAAAAGAATATATTTATAAAACAACAGAAGAAGAGATAATTAATTATTTTGCTGTTTCTAAAGATAATAAAAATGTTGCATTAAATATTGAAGACTATAGTAAGAATAAAAGACAAAAGATTATTATTAAAGAAATAGATAATAATAAATCAAACGTTATATACTCTTTAATAGATAGTAGCATTGGTGAAAATTTAAGAAATCAAATTCAATTTACATTAAATGGTCAATTTATCTGTATTAAAAATATTTACAATAGATTATTGATATATAATATAAAAGACAAGAGTTCTGAAATTATTGATAGTAATGTTAAAAAATTACTATTCACAAGTAAAAACAACTTATATTATACCAAAAGAAATAAATTTTCACAATATGATATTTTAAGTAAAAAAGAGCTTAACATATTTGAAGGAAAAAACATAGATATATCTTATGCAGGAAAATACAATAAAGATGATATTGCCATCTGTTTAAATGATAATATCTTTCTTTATAATAAAAAGGGGAAATTTAGAAAGGTAGAGAATATAAGGAAAGGTAAGTATGTTTATATAAAAAATGGTATTGCTATAGAGGAGCTAAATAATACACTCTTTATTAATAGAATTAAATAGTTTTCTTTTATTTTTTATTGAGCAGTGCTAATCCCACCGCAAAATCAAAATCATCATTCCCGATATTGGGAAGGGAAAGTTTTGATTTATGAATGAAATTTTAGAATAACAAATTACTACCTAAATTGAGCGATTTTTCTAAAAAAAGATAAAAGATAGGTTGCACAGGTAATTGATAATGTGTAATTTAGAGGTGTTAAAACAAAAAATTAACATTTCACCAATCAGGTGTACACTGATCTAACCCCCTATAAATCGAACAATGTGGTTTGAGTTTGCGAAAATAGCAGTTTTCCTTTGCAATCCTTCATCAGCATGGGACGGCGGAACTTAGAACTTGGAATGCCGAAAAAACAGAAATCTTTGATTTCATATTTTTTCGGGCATCCTCGAAAATTCATAAAAATCAAAGATTTTTGAATTTTCGGGACTTAGAACTTAAAACTTTAGACTTGTAACTTTAGACTTGCAACATTAAACTCAATCTTCAAACTCCCCACCCTACCGGTAATACTTGTTTTTCGTCTTCCTGCCAGCTTTTTCGATGATAATTCGCGAAATATCCTGATGCTGCCGGATAAGCTGCTGTTCATCCAGTTTTGTAATGACACCCTCTCTTACTACTACCTCCCCGTTTACGATCACATAATCCACCGGATGCATGGAAACGGAAAACACGATTGCTGCCAATGGATCATGAAGCGCCCCGGAATATTCAAGTTTATCCATGTTGATCAGGTTGAGATCGGCTTGCTTGCCTTCGGCGATTTGCCCGGTATCATTGCGGTTAAGCACAGCGCTGCCTCCCCTCGTTGCCATCCAAAGTATATCTTCGGCTGTAAGCCACTTCTCCTGTTCACGAAGGCGGGATAGCAGCATGGCATTACGCATTTCCATCAGCATATTGGATGAATCGTTGGAAGCCGAACCATCCACCGCCAGGCTTACCTTAACGCCGGCCTGCAGCATTTCCTTTATCCGGGCTATGCCCGAACCCAGGCGCATATTGGACGTAGGGCAATGTGATATACCCGCTCCTGCCCTTCCGGCTGCTGCAATTTCATCTTCATTTAAATGAATGGCATGGGCAAACCAGGCATTTTCCTTTATCCAGTCCAGTGATTGCAGGTATGCAAAAGGTCTTTTGCCGAATTGTTGCAGGCAAAACTGCTCTTCATCCAGGGTTTCGGCCAGGTGGGTATGGATCTGTAAATTGTATTCCTTTCCCATTTCAACCGTGCGCTGCATTAAGCCGGCAGTTACCGAAAATGGTGAGCAAGGCCCAAGGGCAATACGGGTCATGGCTCCGGGGGAATCGTCATGATAGGTTTTGATCAATCTCAACGCATCTTCTTCAATGGCTTTTTCGGTTTGAACCACATCATCGGGAGGCAGGCCGCCTGCACTTTTCCCCAGCGACATAGAGCCCCGGGTGGGCTGAAAACGCATACCCAGTTCACGGGCAGCCCGTATTTCAGCATCAATCAAAGCACCCGAAGTTGACGATGGAAACAGGTAATGATGATCGGAGGTGAGAGCACAACCCGATTTCAGCAACTCGGCGATGGCCAGTTTAGCCGCCGTGTAAACGGCTTTCTCCGAAATTTCCCGCCAAATCTCATAATGGGTGATCAACCAGTTAAAAAGCCCTTCATTTTGTGCATTAAAGATGTTCCGGGTCAGGGTTTGATAAAAATGATGATGGGTATTGACAAAACCCGGCGTCACCAGCATGCGGCCGGCATCGATCACTTCTTTGGCTTCTCCCTCAAAAGTGGTTGGTCCGGCAGAGCGGATTACCCCATCTTCAATATAAATATGGCCGCCACTAAACGCGTTGACCATATCCTGCGAGCCATAATCCCCATCCATGCGGGCGCATAGCATGGGGTTTTTGATCAAAAGGGACTTTTTCGGCATAAACCCTCCAATTTTACTGTATTAATGTATTAAATTCATCAATTGCCTTATCGATAGCAGGAACCATGTTATGGATATTGGCCCAGTATTCCCGGTGATTGTACCACTGCTCATTCAGCTCCTTCAATTCGCGGCCCTGCTGCTCTATCCAGGTATAATATTTCAGGTTGTGAATTCGCTTTTTCTCATAATGACTCAATTCAAGCGCATGATCGATGGTGAGGTTCATCAGGTGATCGTAGTCTTTGGCGGCCTCTTCACGTTCATAGTTACCGGTCGCCTCATGCATTTCCTTCAGGCGTGAATCATAAAGCTCCATGGAATCGGTGAAAACCGTCAGCACAACATCTTGCTTTGTAAGCTCATAATACTTGGCATATTTTACAGCCGACAACACATTGCCGATAGATGAAATGCCCATCAGGTGGAGCTGATCAATCAGTTGTTGATCAATGCCTTGTCCGGCAAGATATTCCTTTCCCTTTTCTTCATTAAATAAGCGAACTGCCCGCATGGTGGAGTTGTCATCCACAGCCACGATCATATCGGTATTGCGCACATTATGGATCCAGGGCACGTGCTTATCGCCTATGCCTTCGATGCGATGGTCGCCAAATCCGTTTTGTAAAAGTGTGGGACATTGAAGGGCTTCGCCGGTGACGATATGCGAAGCCGGAAATTTTTCCTTGAGAAGATCACCACAACCCAAAGTTCCGGATGAACCGGAGGTAAGCACTAATCCCGAATAGCGATCCCGGGGACCCAGCTCCTGCTTCAGCAATTCAAGCATGGCATTACCCGTGACATCATAATGCCACAGATGGTTTCCAAACTCATCAAACTGGTTGAATATCATCACATCATCGCGGGTTCTTCTCAACTCCCAGCATTTATCAAAAATCTCCTTCACATTGCTTTCGCAGCCGGGTGTAGCGATCACTTCCCCGGCAACCTTTTCCAGCCAATCGAAACGCTCTTTCGACATCCCTTCCGGCAAAATAGCAATGGATTCACAGGCCAGCAACGCAGCATCATAAGCACCACCCCGGCAATAATTTCCGGTGGAAGGCCAAACAGCTTTATGTCCTCGCGGATTAAACTGCCCGGTAATGAGGCGCGGCGCAAGGCAACCAAAGGTAGCACCGACTTTATGGGCACCCGTGGGAAACCATTTTCCGACCAGTGCAATAATGCGGGCATCCACGCCGGTCAATTCGCGGGGGAGCTCAATGTAATTCACCCCGTTAAAACCACCGCCTGACTTAACAGGCTCATTTTTCCAGGTGATCCTGAAGAGGTTCCGGGGATGAATATCCCAAAGCCCGATTTCTTTCAGTTCATCCTTGATGGCTGCAGGGATAAGCTCAGGATTCTTCATTTGGGCAAAAGTGGGTACGATAATGTTGCGTTCCCTGCATATTTCAGCATTCAGTTTTTGTTGTTTGTCGTTTACGCTCAGGTCAATCATATTCAGTTGTTTTAGAAGTATCCGGCTGTTTGACCGGTTTGTAACTATTTATTTTTGTCTTTTAAATGATAGGCTTTTTTGCCATAACGGACGGCCTGTATTTCGGCAGCAATGGATAAGACTATTTCCCAGGGATTATCGGTTCCGCCAATATCAAGTCCTACCGGGGCATAAATCGAACTCATATCAGGATTTTCGCCTGTTTCCTTTTTAAGGCTGGCGATCAATTCATTTAGTGTTTTCTTCGAGGCCACAATACCGATATACGGCGTTCTAATACCCCGCTTGAAAATTTGATTAATGATCAAACCATCATGACGGTGTTTGTAGGTAGCCAGCACAAAATAGGATTCCGGGACAAAGCGGGTTTGGTTCATATACGCATTGAAATCTGCATGGATCTTATCGCCTTCCGCTTCCAGAGCATCTATCATTTCTTTTCGGTCATCAATAATGACTGCCCTTAAATTCAGCCGGTTCAGCAGCTCAAATAAGGCTTTACCAATGTGGCCGGCACCAAAAATGTACACCCGCTTCTGTTGGGTTATGGCTTCAAAAAATAAGGAAACGCTTCCGCCGCAAGCCATTCCTGTATGAACACCTTCACCTTCATCACCTAAATTGTAATGTTCCAGGGTATTGATTCCGGTTTGCATCACCTCCCGGGCCTTTTTAACGGCAAGGTACTCCAGCGATCCTCCACCTACGGTACCGGTAATTTCGCCGCCGGCATAAACCAGCATCTTTTTTCCCGCCAGGGCCGGCCCTTCCCCTTCCTTATTCACCACCGTTACCAATACGGCATCGCGGCCCTGCTGCTCGAGTTCATAGATCTTCTTATAAATTGCATCCATAGTTTAGTGCTTTATGCTTGCAGTTTCCTTATCGCCTGACTTGGCTGCAGCTTGATCGTCCTCATTCAACCAAGCCACAAATTCCTTCCCTTCCAGGTACTTAACCGGTACCGCTTCCATCACGCAGCGTTTTAAAATTTCATAATCCTTTACTTGTGTGCCACAAATGGCATTAATACCATAATCGAACAAAACAGGCGACATCGGTGTGGAAGGTCCCATAACCATGATATAGGCATCTTTTCTTACATAGTTGATGATCTGTTCAAAGGTATGATTGATAAAGGCCGTTCCCGTGATCACTACTACATCGGCCTGCGGAAGGTGTTTTTTTATGTCAGCCTCCTTAAGATCGCCTTCCAGGGGGTGTTTCTCAAAGATCATTAATTGCTTTAATCCTTTAAGCTTTTCGAGAAAAGGAAAATGCCCGATCACGCCCACAGTTTTTCCCTGTCCTTTTTCCATCACCAGTTTTTTAGCATTGATTTTTTGATAGTTTCGCTGATGAAGGTCCATTCCGCTATTAATGGCAGCCATGCCAATAGAAGCATGAACCAGGTTTTGCGCGTATATGAAACCGGCTAGTTCCCGGAGTGTATAATCCGTAAGCGGGCCAGTTCTTTCAATGGGACTATGAGGGCCCTCCGGTTTAAGGGTGCTGGAAATGCCACATCCTTCGCCGGACTTTACCAGCGTTGAAAAAGCCCCCACCACCACTTCATCTACATCATTATCAGGAATATCTTTGATCAGTTTTTGCAGTATTTTCATCGGTATAGTTCTGTGCTATGTTGATCTTCTTTATTTCATCTTAGCTTAATGATTTGTGAATCGGTTAATTTGTTGATTAGTTAATTCGTAGCTTGAGCATATCGATACCAATTAACCAATTAACCTCTTACCCTCCTCTGCACACCTCCTCCCGAACGAACCACTCCAGCAGATCCAGGCTAACCGCTTTGCGGTATCCGGCAGTGGAACGTGCATCATCTATGGGTTTTATGAGCTCGCTATATATCTCTCGAACAAATTGCATTTTTCCTTTCATCTCTTCTACCGTCAGGCCGATCAGTTGCTTTTCTGCTTCTCTCGAACGCACAACCGTGGGCGCTACAGCTCCCACGGCCATTCGCAAGTCAGACAAATAACCATTTTCAAAATTGGCAAGGCCGGCAAATGAAATTTTGGACAAGGCCAGGGCCTTCCGGGTTCCGACCTTACGATAATAAGCCACCTTAAATTCTTTATAAGGGATGCGAATTTCCACCAGTAATTCGTCTTCCTTCAGTGCCGTTTTACCGGGACCTGTAATGAAATCCTGAATGAGCAAGTGACGTGATCCTTCCAAAGATTGAAGCAATACAACGGCCTCTGTTGCATACAAGAACGGCAATGTATCGCCCGCGGGGGAAGCATTACAAATATTGCCTCCAATTGTGGCCACATTCCTTGTGGTCACCGCTGCCATTTGCCTGACGGTTTTCCTGAGCAGCTCCGGAACAGGCTGTTCCTCTATTAGTTGGCTTAAAAGCACACCAGCCCCAATAATAATTTGATCGGTATGCTGTTCAATTTTTTTCAGCTCCTTAAGCTTGTGAAGGAACAGCAGCGGGTATTCAAATGCAGGTGCCACCCCACCTTCCCGCCGGTGTTGAATCATAAGATCGGTTCCGCCGGCAATGGGCAAGACCTTTTGGTCTTTCCTGACTTGAAGCGCTTCCTGCAATGTTTCCGGTAGATAAGCCTCTTTCATATGCCCTCCCGCTTTTGAACCGCTTCTTCAATTCCTTCAATGATCATATGATAACCGGTGCATCGGCAAAGGTTACCGGAAATCGCTTCAATGATCTCTTTCCGGGTGGGTTTATTTCGTTTTCTCATCAGCGCTTCGGTGGCTACAACCATCCCCGGCGTGCAAAACCCACACTGTACGGCACCGGTCTTTTCAAAAGCTTTTCGGATGATCTTAAAATTATGGGTTTCCCTGATGCTTTCCAGGGTTTCTATTTTCCTACCCTGAACCATCCCCAGGGGAATTATGCAGGAAGTCACTGCCCTGTCATCCATCAATATTGTGCAGACCCCACATTCACCTTCACCGCAGCCTTCCTTCAAACTCCTCAGCCCGAAATGTTCCCGCAGCACATCGATCAGTCGCAGGTTCGGGGACAGATCGACATCAACAGGTTTCCCGTTTAATGTAAATTCAATCTTCATTTTTAAGGGTTTTTAAGTACTCGGGTATCATCGGGGCTTGGGTTATCTTAAGCTGCAAAGCCTGCTCCACTGCTTCCGCCATTGCGGGAGCAATACCGCTTAGAGGCAACTCTCCGGCACATTTAGCACCAAAGGGCCCGAATTCATAAGGATTTTCCACAAAATCAACTTCCATCTCCGGGGTATCCACCGATGTGGGAATGGTATAATCGGTAAGATTAAGTTGACGCAGTTTTCCCTGCCGGTGCGTCATTTTCTCAAGGTATGCAAAGCCAAGCCCTTGCAACATACCTCCTTGCATTTGGCCGCGAATAATGTTTTCATCCAGGGTAATGCCCACATCAAAAATTGCCCAGATTTTTTTCGTCTCCACCTCACAGCTTACCGGATCAACTTCCACTTCAACCACATTTGCGCCCCATGAATAAACCGGATAAGCATCGCCTGTAAATGTATCGTTATCCCAGCTCACATAAGCAGGATGCTTATATACTTCCGCTTCTTCCGCTTCTTCCTTATCCCATTGCTCAAGCAGTTTAAATGAAGCTTTCCTTACCAATCCGCCTATGATCATGGCCGTTCGTGAAGCAACGGTGGGGCCAGAATCAGGCACGCCATCGGTATCCTGCCGTTCAAAAACAACATCTTTTTCAGGGATTGACAGACAGTAAGCCACAATCTTAACTAGTGTAGTGGAGGCACCTTGCCCCATTTCCACGTTCGAAGTCAGAATGCTCACCCGCTTTCCCTTTTTTTGCAGGGTTACCTTGCCGCTGATGATCTCTTCGCCTCTTCCGGTAAAACCACAGCCGTGCAGGAAAAGCGACAGTCCCACGCCCCGGTTTTTTCCCGGATTTTTCTTCTTCTCCCTATAACCTGAGCGGCTGATCAATTCATCCATCATTTCCGGCAACTTCACCTCATCCCATATCTTTCCACCGGTGGATGTTGCGGACCCTTTTTGCAAAAGATGTTTCCGCTTGAAATCTAAATTGGGCATGCCTACTTCAGCAGCCAGGCGATTCATGAACTGCTCCATTGCAAAAACCACCTGCGGAGCACCAAATCCCCTGAAAGCCCCGGAAGGCACCTTATTCGTTTTCACCACGCGGCCGGCAACCCGGATAGTTGGAAATTGATAAACGCCGGTAGCCGTAAACATTCCGCGCTGCAATACAACCGGTGAGATAGTGGCATAAGCACCGCCATCGAAGGTAATATCGATATCGAGACCAGTTATCTCGTTTTTATTGTTAAGTGCTGCCTTATATATGAGCCGCGAAGGATGTCGTTTGGTGGTGGCTTCCAGGTCTTCTTTACGATCGAGGATCAGGCTTACAGGCCTGCCGGTTTTATAGCTGGCTATTGCTGCCTGTGAGGCCAATAAAGAGGGATATTCTTCCTTTCCACCAAAAGCCCCACCGGTAACGGTTTGTATCACCCTGATTTGATCCGGTTTAAAGCCGGTGGCTTCCACCACCGCATTTTTTACAAAATACGGGCATTGAAAGGAGCCGTAAATGGTGATACGGTTTTCTCCGGTAACCGCAACCACGCCATTGGTCTCGATATAAAGGTGTTCGGGCTGTCCGGTATCATATTCTTCAGTGATGATCTTCTCAGCTTCTTTAAAAGCCTGCCCGGGATCTCCTTTGGAATATGCGTATTCAACATGAAAATCCTTTTTATCCTGGGCTTCTTCCATCCCGGTCACTGCCGGAAGCTTCCGGTATTCGATGTGGACCTGATCAGCCAGTTCAACGGTTTTTTCCTTTGACGGCCCAACTAGCAACAGAATGGGCTGTCCGATGTACAGCACCTCCTCTCCGGCAAATAGGGGATGATCGGAAACCACCGATTGCATGTGGTTTTTGCCGGTGATATCATTTTTATCAATCACAAAATATCCATCGGGTATTTCGGGTAAATGGACGGCCCGGATTTCAGCATGGGCTTTTTCGCTTCGGATGGTACGGGCATAGAGCACATCATCGAAAACAAGATCGGCAATATATTTTGCCATTCCGCTGATCTTGTCACCGGCATCAAAACGGGGTATGGAAGCGCTGATCTTATGTACCATCTTTATGGACTTTTACAGGTGTTCAGGGAAATTGTATCTACTAGGGAGATTTCTCACTTTAACCCGATCCCGACGGTTAACGGGATCGGGTTAAAGTTCGAAATGACAATTAGTTATGAGTTTTGGATGGG
>JAIPAP010000104.1 GCA_021740045.1 Bacteroidales bacterium | reverse complement strand
TCCCGATGATGTGGAGGATTTTGTGAATCGAAAGCTACCTAATTTCAAGCCTTTGTTTAAGGAATACAGCGATATGGAGGTTATTGGCGGCATGGCCGGCATGAGCATTCCCAAAACAAGTTATGAGTTAGCCGCCAAATATGGTTTGCTGGTCTTAACCCAATCGGGCGAAAATATTACCGTGATGAACCCCGGTGATTTTAATCCCAAGATATATTAAACTATCCTGTTATTCAGAAGTGATGTAATTGATTTTAGATTGATGATTTACGATTTACGATTGCGGCATGCAACCGGTCTGCTATCCTCAATCTAAAATCTACAATCATTACAATTCACCCGGAAATTTGTCACGGTAAACCCTGTATTCGGGATATGCGCTATCCGGTGGTAATGAACAACCATGAGATCATTGTTCATGAGTGCTTTTTATAAACCTCACCCTCGGTTTTCATCCTAACGGCTGGCAGGCTCTCCAATTCCGATAGTCATCGGGAGTATTTCATAACCCAAACACTCATATCATGAACACAAAAAATCCTTGATCTTTGAAATCTCCTCCTTTTTACCCAAAACAAAAAGCTTGGAGTTGGGCAGCATCTTAGTGTTAGGAGAAGGGTTAACAATATAACGTCCTTCGGGTGTTTTATAACCGATAATATTGGCGCCGGTGGCTTTGCGTATGCCAAGCTCATGTATGGATTTTTCCCTGAATCGTTCCGACAGGTTGGTGCATTCGATCTCTTCAATATTGGTGGGATCATCACCACGAATGGAGAGATGCTCCAGAAATTCAAGTACATCAGGACGAGCCACCAACTTGGCCATGTGGGCGCCGCCTACCCTTTCGGGCATAACAACGCTGTTTACACCCGCTATTTTAAGCTTCTTTTCGGTACTGGCACTGGATGAACGACTGATAATGTTTAGTGTGGGATTCATGGAGCGCGCTGTCAGAACCAGGAATAAATTGTCGGCGTCAACCGGCAATGACGCAATCAAAGCTTTTGCCGACAAAATACCGGCTTTAGTCAGCACTTCCTCGTCGGTGGCGTCACCTTCTATCATATACATCAAATCCTTTGAGTGGGCTGCCACAATGTCTTTGTTCCGGTCAATTACTACATAAGCCTCTCCATGAGCCTCGAGTTCACTGGCCACCTGCTGTCCGTTGCGGCCATAGCCGATTATGATAACATGATTTTTCATCTTTTTTAATCCTGATTTTAACCGATATCCGCGTAATGTGTTTTGAAGCTCACCCTCTACAAAATGGGTGGTAATAATCGAAATGGCATAGGCAAAGGTTCCCCAACTGATCACGATCAGAAAAATAGTAAACATCTTACCTTCCATTGAAAGTTCTTTTACTTCCCTAAAGCCCACAGTCGCAATGGTAATGATGGTCATATACAGGGCATCCAGAAATGGAAGGTCTTCGATAAGCATATAACCGCTAATCCCCATAATCGTTACCATTACCAATATACCAAGGGCTATACGGATTTTGATCGCACTCGATATGTTTCCCAACGGATCGGCTCTGTTCATCAATTTTCCTTTCTTAACAAATGATCCCCTATGCGACAATCGAGGCATCGTTTGGCATCACAATATTCTTCTTTCAACTGCAGTAATGCCTGCGTTTGAAATGCACTTTCAACGGGCATGCCCAGCTTTTCCCAATGCCTTATAATACGATTGCGCTCCCCGCCTACTTTTTCGAGAAAAGCAAGGGCTTTATCGCGATAGGCATCGATCATCCGCGATTTTCCGTACACAAAAATAAAAGGAATTACGGTATTGATCAGAATAAGATTGATGGCATTTGTGCCCAGTTTTTTACGGCGGTTAACCGATTTTTTGTCGAACACATAATGCTCATTCCAATAGGCTGAAGCCTCCACCGAAAACATTTGTTTTAAAACATATACGCTTTCGGTTTCAAGAATTTTTGAAAACAATGCCGAAGAAGTGTTAATAAGCGCTGCAAACTGGGCAATTCGTATGGTGGGAAAATTGGAGGGCCTTAATCGTAAAAAGCGCCATGTGTAACCTTCGATGGGATGAACATTAAATTTTTTACGTAAGAATTGATATTCTTTTTTCAGTTTTGTGCCATATTCATCTTTAAACCCGCGCTCCAGCAATCCGGATTGCCCGAATAGCAGCGCCTCAATTTGCATCAAATTGTTCTTATGCTTTGCCAGGCATTTAAGTGGCAATGAACGCGCAAGCCGTTCAAAATTTTCGCCGTTCAACCTGAATCCGAAATTGCGTGCAAGGCGCTGGTAAAATGTTTCTTCCCAGTTGAAATCATTTTCTTTCAACTGCTTTTCAATATCAAGGGCTTTCATCGCAAGCCGCGATATCAGGGTACGTTCCAGCCAGCTATTAACAACCAGCCGATCGGCATCAGCTATCAGATTTTCACAGGGTATCCAGTTGAGATTCTCCATAAAATCGCGGTAGCGATCATATAATTTTTCATCATAATGCCCTACGATTACCAGGGTTGGCATGAGTTGTCCGTTTTGCCGCTTTATACCGGGATGATTATCCTTGTGAACCACATGCAGGATAATGCTGTCGTATTTTTTATCAGTATCATGATGATGGCTCAGCCAGTCGGCCGATTCAACATGTATTTCAACATTTCCAGCCCAAAGGGTATCACCGATTTTTAACCGGGCATTGAAAAAATCGGGGCCGGCATCACGATTGTGCTGACCGGGTTTTATCAACTGCACCGGGTCACCGCAGGTGGTTTTCAACTGATTATCAAAAAGCCGGTAATTCCACAAATAGTGGAGAAATTCCTCGTTCATGGCGTTAAGATTTCCCAGAAAAGTACAAATTATTCCTGATTTTACAGAAAAAAATTGCTTATTTCCGGTGAAAAATTGTATCTTAGTGGTCACTGGCATTTTACGACAAAGAATATATTTGGATTAGAGCAATAAGTTAAGTAGTTTTGTCGTTTGTCATAATTAACTTGGAAAATGTAAGCTTCATGGATCAGGTAAACGACTTACTTTCCGGGATTGAAGAAAAGCTCGGAAGATTAATTGAGATGAAGGATCAACTTGAAGCTGAAAAACAAACATTAGAAACTGAAAATAATGAACTGAATCATATAATTGAACAGCAAAAAGCAACCATCAATGACCTAAAGCAGGAAAACAGAAGGTTGAATACTGTTAATGCAATCAAAAAAGGTCAGGGAACGGAGGAAGCTAAAGCTAAGATCAATGAAATAGTGCGGGAAGTAGACAAATGCATTAAATTGTTAAATAAATAAATCACGATTATAACAGTATAACATAGAGCGGATGGAGGATAGTTTATCAATAAAAGTGAATATTGCAGGAAGACCGTATCCATTAACAGTTAGTCGCACGGAAGAAGCGACCTTTCGAAAGGCGGCACAGCTTATTAATAAGCAGATTGATAAGTATGCCCGAACTTTCATGAAAAAGAAGGATGAACAGGATTTTCTTGCCATGGTAGCTTTACAGTTCACCGTTGATAAACTCAATTGCGAAGAAAATGCCACGGTGCTGGACGAAGATATAACCAGCCGGTTGGAATACCTCGATAGTCTTTTATCCGATCATGTTGAAAAGTAGTGATTTTGCGTTCTTTGAAAGATATTTAAAGCATAGCCCGCATTAATTCATGACGTTTATAAGCTCAACATTAAAAACTTTAGGGTGCAGCTCATAAGGTGCAAAAACAGGCCTCAACCCAACCCCTACCAGGATTGGGATTCCCTGCGGGGAACAGTGGAAGTTTGACCATCTTGGCGACCCTAATCATGTAGTCGAGGGGTTTATTTTAAAACTCCTGAATTAATTGCGGGTTTTTTATATTCCTCCTTTTCCCTGCCGGTCAACATAAAGTTAAACTAAAACAACTCTAAAGCAATGGAACTCTTTATAGTGATAGCAGCTTTAGCGGGAATCGGCATCGGCATTGCGGCAAGCGCCACGGTGCTACGCAAAAAGCTTGAAAAGAAAAGCGCCGAGGTGCTAAAGGAAGCCGAGGAAAAAGCGGAGATGATAAAAAAAGACAAGATCCTCCAGGCTAAGGAAAAATTTCTCCAGCTTAAATCAGAACACGAAAAAGTCATTCAGGAACGTAATAATGCGCTCCAGAAAAGCGAAAACAGGCTTAAACAAAGAGAAGCTTCCTTTTCGCAAAAACAAGACGAACTGCAACGCAAACAAAAAGAGGTTGATTCCATCAGGAGCAATCTCAACAACCAGTTAGACATAGTGGCTAAAAAGCAGGCTGAGCTGGATAAGGCTCAGCAAAAGCAAGTGGAACAACTGGAAACTATCTCAGGCTTATCAGCAGCCGAAGCCAAATCGCAATTGGCAGAAACCCTTAAGGAAGAAGCCCGGACCGAAGCTCAAACTCAGATCGATGATATTATTGAAGAAGCTAAGATGACCGCCAACCGGCAGGCTAAGAAAATTGTGATTGAAACTATTCAGCGAACGGCCGCCGAACATGCCATTGAAAATACCGTATCGGTCTTCAATCTCGAAAATGATGAGATCAAAGGGCGCATTATTGGCCGCGAAGGCCGCAACATCCGTGCATTGGAAAACTTAACCGGGGTTGAGATCATCATCGACGATTCCCCGGAAGCTATACTGCTTTCGGGATTTGACCCGGTTCGCCGCGAAATTGCCCGCTTGGCATTGCATAAGCTGGTTACCGATGGACGTATTCATCCGGCCCGGATTGAGGAAGTGGTTGCGAAAACCTCCCAGCAAATTGAACAGGAAATTATCGAAACCGGCAAGCGTACTGCCATCGACCTTGGCATACACAACCTTCATCATGAACTGATTCGCATGATTGGAAGGATGAAGTACCGCTCTTCATACGGCCAAAACCTGCTGCAACACTCCAAGGAAGTAGCTAATTTGTGTGCAACTATGGCGACCGAACTAGGGTTGAATCCGAAAAAAGCCAAGCGGGCAGGCTTACTGCACGACATTGGTAAAGTCCCGGATAACGAACCCGATCTTCCCCACGCTGTACTCGGCATGAAGCTGGCAGAGAAATACAAGGAAAAACCAGATGTTTGTAATGCCATTGGTGCGCACCATGATGAGGTGGAAATGGAATCGCTCATTGCACCCATCGTTCAGGTATGCGACGCCATTTCGGGAGCCCGCCCAGGCGCCCGCCGCGAAGTAGTGGAATCGTACATCGAACGGCTTAACCACCTTGAAGAGCTGGCCCTCTCCTATCCCGGCGTTGTGAAAACATATGCCATCCAGGCAGGCCGTGAATTAAGGGTGATCGTTGGCGCCGATAAAGTCTCCGATAATGAAGCCAATAAATTATCACACGATATCACTCGCCAGATCCAGGACGAAATGACTTATCCCGGGCAAATCAAGGTAACCGTGATCAGGGAGACCCGGGCGGTGAATTATGCGAAGTAATTAGAGTCTGTCTACAAACTTCCTCTCGAACTTCGCCCCTCTAACTCCCCTGAAGGGGAGAACCATATAGCCGGCTGATTGTGAAGCTGTTCCCCTTTAGGGGATTAAGGGGTTGCGGGGAGGAATATGACAAAATCGAGACTTTATAGACAAGCACTAATTAGCCGGTTATCAATTTTAAAGAAAT
Source organism: Bacteroidales bacterium (assembly GCA_021740045.1). Classification (GTDB taxonomy): domain Bacteria; phylum Bacteroidota; class Bacteroidia; order Bacteroidales; family JAIPAP01; genus JAIPAP01. Next base: position 7,792 of record JAIPAP010000104.1, on the reverse strand, counting down.
TGGAGAAGCCTCTGCGTTTTGCAGGGGCTTTTTTTTGGACTAAGTGATGAGTTGCTTGAAATCACTCCCTGTGGGATTCTGGAAGACCTTGAGGTCGAACTGCGGTACTACGGCCAGGATGTGGTCAAAGATGTGAGCTTGCACTTCTTCATATTTAGCCCACTCCTGTTCGGCACTAAACACATACACCTCTACAGGTAGTCCCACTTCGGTTGGTTGAAGATGACGAACCAAAAAAGTCATATCCTGTTTAACTTCGGGATGCCGCTCCAGGTAAGTTTTCAGGTATTGGCGAAATACGCCCAGGTTGGTCAGGCGACGGCCATTAACAAGGACCGACTCATCTATTTCATTCTTTTCATTGTATTCTTTTAGCTCTTTTTGCTTTTGATCGATATAATCTGATAGAAGATGAATCCGTCGAAACCGTTCGATCATCTCCGGTGTGCAAAACCGGATACTGTTCATATCAATCCTCACGGAGCGTTTAATGCGCCGGCCACCGGATTCCTGCATACCCCGCCAGTTCTGGAAAGAATCGCTTACCATCGAGTAGGTCGGAATGTTGGCGATGGTTTTATCCCAATTTTGGACTTTTATAGCGGTTAGATTGATATCGGTAACAATGCCGTCGGCGTTATGCTTGGGCATGGAAATCCAGTCACCGGGACGAACAAGATCGTTGGCCGAGAGCTGCACACTACCGATAAAACCCAGTATGGGATCGCGAAACACAAATAAAAGCACGGCCGTTAATGCACCCAATCCGGTAAGCAAACTAACTGGTGTTTTGCCAATTAATTCTCCGATAATTATGATGCCCCCAATAAAGAAAATGAAGATCTTTACTATCTGTATATATCCTTTTATGGGCTTGGTTTGTGAAATAGTGAACCCTTCGTAAATATCGAGCAGTGAACTAAGAATGGCATCCAGAGCCAGCAGGACGATAAACACTATATAAATCCGGATAGCGGCATTCAAAACATTTTGAACAACCTCCATGTCTTTGAATATAAACGGTATGGCCAAATACACGATCAATGCCGGCGCCAGGTAGGCAAAACGACGGAATACCCTTCGTTTTACCAATACATCATCCCATTTTGTTTTGGTGCGTCGCGAAACACGGGTCATGGTGTTGAGTAAAATGCGTCGTACAAAAACGTATACCAGCATACTCAAGAGAATCACTATAATAAGAACAAATAATTCTTTGATAAAAGAAGCCGTGGCTTGACCTGCTCCCAGGCCTGTTAGCCACTCTTCAAACTGAATCCCATATTTTTCGAACATAAGCTTATAAATTTAGCACCTCAAAAATAGGAAATTGAGAGATTGTATGAAGGTGTTGCCAATAATAAAAAAAGGCGGTCTTTAGAATTTTATAAACGACTAAATGCTACTATCTTCTATTCCAGTATCTCCTCCAGGTTCTCCCGTGTTAGCTCACTAAGAGGATTGGAGCTATTGACAAAGGTTTCGGCCAGGGCGGCCTTTTTTTCCTGCAAGCGGATGATCTTTTCCTCGAGGGTTTCCCTTGAAATAAAGCGGTATACAAACACATTGTGCCGTTGCCCAATACGATGAGCACGACTAATGGCCTGATTTTCAGCCGCAGGATTCCACCAGGGATCAAGCATAAACACATAATCGGCCTCCGGAAGGTTTAAACCGACTCCGCCGGCTTTTAATGAGATCAAAAACGGCTTTACATCATCATTTTCCTTAAATTCCTGTATGATCCGCTGCCGGTTCTGCGACTGCCCGATCAGCTTGGCATATTTCCAGCCTTCCTTTTGAAAATAATTTTCAAACAATTCGAGATGCTTCACGAAGGAAGAGAATATGAGCACCTTATGATTTTCCTGCATCAGGCTTTCTATATTAAAAATGATCTCGGAGAACTTGCCCGAATCTGCATCGGTGCCATGAAAAGTCAGCACAGGGTGGTTAGCGATCTGCCTTAACCGCATCAATCCCCGCAAAACGATAAAACGTGAATTATTAATGCCCTTGCTGTCGATGGTTTCAAGCAGGTAATTACGGATACGCGATTTCTCCGATTCGTAAATGTTTTGCTGCATTTCGCTCATATCGCAATAATACACCTTCTCGGTGAGCGGAGGCAAGTCTTTTTCCACCTCCTGCTTGGTTCGGCGAAGAATAAAAGGCTGTATCAACTTTCGCAGCTTGGCTTCCTTTTGCTCATCATTATCCTTTTCAATGGGGTGCTGGTAATACCGTTTAAAAAAGCTTAAACTTCCCAGCATATCAGGATTCAGGAACTGCATTTGCGACCATAAGTCCACCAGCGAATTTTCAACCGGTGTTCCGGTGAGGGTAATACGGTATTTGGCATTCAACCTGCAAATAGCCTCGTGCGATTTGGATTCGGGATTTTTGATCACCTGGCTTTCATCCAATACTACAAAGTGAAAAGGAAACTTTTTTAACAATGAGATATCATTTCTAACAATACCGTAAGTTGTAAGTACTACATCATAATAATCGAATAAGCTCGTGTTCGATCTGCGGTTATTGCCTGCGTGTATCAGGGTTTTTAAACCGGGTGCAAAGCGGAGTATTTCAAAATACCAGTTATGAACCAACGAAGCCGGCATAACTATCAGTGAAGTATGATGAATACCGGGAGCCTCTTGGTCACTCTCTTTTTCCACCGGTTTGGTCTTGTTAACTGAGGCTTCCTGCAGTTGCTCATCAAACAAACTAAGTTGACTTCCAGTCGACGAAGAAGTCTGTTCATCGCCCTGAGGATTAGGAGGATTATGCTTGTTTTTTGCGGCTAATAGCAGGGTTAGTGTTTGTAGTGTTTTTCCCAATCCCATATCGTCAGCAAGGCATGCCCCAAGTCCATTATCAGTCATAAGTTTCATCCATTCCACCCCTTGCCTTTGATAAGAGCGCAATGTGGCATTCAGGTTTGCCGGAATCCGGAATTGTTCGCGGTTTCCATTCAAGTCCTTTAAGCGTTCCATGAACTCTTTTTCACGGCTATATGCTTTTTCCTGCAAGAGGGGAAAATGATGCTTACGAAGTTTTAATCCGTCCTCCTCATCCTCGGCATGGGCAAAGATTTCCTGGTAGCGGTCGAACCATTTCCGTGGCAAGATAGCGATCTCGCCATTCGGAAGCTCATATTCGCGTATATTCTGCATAATATGCTTCCTGAGCATCCTGAAAGGAACGGTAAAATCACCGAATTTCACAACAGCATGAACATCAAACCAATCATTATCTTCGGTATAAGTAAGGGTAACATCCATGGAACCGGTAAAATAGGTATGGTTATAATGCGACTGGTCTATGGTGATGTTATGTTTACGGATAAAATCCTCATTTTCATTTAACCAGTTAATCATCACATAGGCGCTAATATCCTCTTCATTGGGTAGTACAGGTGTAAAATAAACTTGATCCGGTGATTGAAGCCCTTGCATTTTTAGCAATTCGGCAATTTGCACCTCATAATCGGGTTTTCGGCTTATCCTATAAAGCTTATATTCCTCATTTTCTTTATCAATATTTACAAACACCTTTTGCTTGTCATGCACCATAAACTCCCTTGCCCCATACATAAAATACAGCCTGAGAGTTGCATTTCCCTGCCAGTCTTTTTCAATCGACAATTTAGGTTTAATAACCGGTTGATGTTCGATAATCTGAAAACCCCCGGCATAAACCGGATAATGTTTAACGCTGTTTTTAATAAAAGTGTTAAAGTAGCGCTCTTCCATATTCCGGGGGATTTGCACAAACTTTTTGGTCAGGAACGGTTTAAGTTTATTTCCATCAACCCGCTCATGAAAAGTATAAAGAGAATCACCCAACACAAGCCAGCATGGCTCTATGGTAAGAATATGAGCAAATTCATCGGTAAGTTTCATGTCTTTACCATGGTGCCTTATTGTTTGAAAATAGCGGATGCCTTCTTCGTTCCTGATAAAATTAAAAACAGTTTCAGCCGGCTCCGGATGCACCTTCAGCCGGTTGCTTTTATAGATGTTTTGTTCATTTTCAAGGTTTTCATATAATTCAATTTCCTTACTTGCTATTTGATGTAATATTTTGTCGATCTGTTTGTCAATAAAAGGCCGGATATGTTTTTGAATGTACTCATCAGACAAGCTTTGATAAAACTCCCGTAAAGTGATCTGTTTATTCGTAAATCTTTTAAAGATGGTCTTATCGCTATAACGCATCATAATGCTGACCAGATCAAACTGCGACTTCGAAATTATATTCTCGTAATGTTGCAGATTTTCGCTGGTAATCCGCTCATGGATTGAATAAAAAGGCTTGCCTTCATCATTTACCATAAGGGGAACCACCAATGATCCCAGGTATTTGTGCCGGTATAGGGTATATATCAGTTTTTTCTCCATTATTCACTTAAAAACTTAGGCACGATCACGTTCAAGGATTGTTTATTAATTTTAACATGAAGATTTTTGCCTACCTTTTGAGGATCGCCATCAATATTAACCACCTTATTCCTTTTACGCTTGATGACTACTTCATCGGTTTTAAGAATGTCAACATAAGGAGAACGATCGATCATTTTGGTGAATAGAAAAGGCATAATAAATGAAGTTTGCAGTAGTGGCACTTTCTTCACAATGGCCAGATCGAGAATTCCATCATCTACCTTAGCATGGGGCGCAATTACAGTATTGTATCCGAATTGTGATGAATTTGCACAACAAACCAGCAATGCCTGTGTGGTGATCTTTTCCTCCCCTATCCTGATCTTGTATTTACGGGGTTTGTATTTCACGTAATTTTCGGTAACCAACTGAAGGTATGAAAAAAAACCACGGCGCTTCACCCTGGCGAATTTCTTAGCAATAAGGGCATCAAAACCGGTACCGCAAAGACTTACAAAAAGACGTTCATTTACTTCGCCTGTATCAATTTTTTGTACATACCCGGTTTTGATCACATCAATAGCTCCTGAAAACCGCATAGGGATACCCAGGTGCCTGGCCAAACCATTTCCCGATCCGGAGGGAATAATCCCCATTACTGTATCCGTATTAACCAACGCCTGGGCTACCTGGTTGATCGATCCATCACCCCCGACAATCACAACCACGTCAAAACCTTTATTTACAGCATCTTCAGCAATTTCTTTGGCCGCTCGATTTTTATTAATATAGGCTACTTCATATTCATAGGAATCCTTATCGAGCTTATCGCTAACGATAGCTTCAAAGTTATGATTACGGCTTGTGCCCGAAATTGGATTTACTATAAATATGAGCTTTTTCATCGGAAAATTTATCCCTTCACTTTGTTTAATCTATTTATTCTTTTTCGCCCCGGCAAGAACAAAAGGGCAAATCTATATACAAAAAAACTTCGAAACAAGGTGTTTCGACTCCAATTTGAGCGATTTTCGCTCACAGCCTGCCCCCGAAGTTTGAGGGATTAAGAAATTGTAAGCCTTTTACTTCACTCATTCGGTGAAAGTCAATAATTTCTATATCGGTCCCGGAGCACGGGAATAAATAAAGCGATTTTTTCCCGATTGGCCGGGATTCAAATCGCTCAACTTAGGTCGAAGTCATTGACCGAAATTCAATACTATGCTATATCTATTTATCCTCCAGGTAGTAATCAATTTCTCCCTCAACGGTTTCCCCTTCGGTGGTTTCGCTAAAGCTAATTTCCATCGATTTACCATCGTGGATCACAATACCGCTGCCCGAAAATATCCTGTCTTTTGGCGGATCGCCACAGGGAAGAGTTTGTTCGGGAATGGTCACCGAATCACCCAACTTACCTGAGAGTTCGGCTCTAACCCTGGCATTTACATAATCGCTAAAACGTTGGAAATAGAACTCACTTTGCTGGCCTTCGGCAATAGTGTCAATAAAATTGATGGTACTACCGCCTGCGTTTCCGCGGACTTCCCAAACACCTTCCAGGTTTGCTCCTTCAATTCGAACAATTACCGTTCGGCTCGCACTAGCCTCATTACCCGCATTATCGGCGGCTGTATACGTTACTTCATATTCACCGGCTTTTGTGGAATCTACATTACTGGTGATATCATAATCCACCACCCCGTCATTATCGTCTTCGGCTTTGGCCTGTTGCTGGGGTACTTCCTCCCGCCAATCGCCATGAAGTGGAATCTCTATGGTTTTATCGCCATAGATGGTTATCTCCGGAGGGGTAACATCTTTTGGCCCATTATCATCGTTATCATCCTCGCTACAAGATACTGATATCAAAAGGCCCGAAATCAGAAATAAATACAAAAAATGGATTGGTTTCATAGGATTAGGGGTTTATGGTTTTTTACTTATCATATCTAACGTCAGTTGCCATCAAAATGTATGATCTTTCTATTAAGTTTTTAACTGCTCAGGGTTCATTTTCAAAAATACAAAATGTTGAATAATAAAGCAGCAATTTAGGGATTTTTAGCTCATCTTTCGTTTCAGCAATTGTGCATTAATCGCCACGATAATGGTACTTAAACTCATCAGTACCGCGCCCAATGCCGGACTAATGAGAATACCCGCACTGAACAGAACGCCGGCCGCCAGGGGTATAGCCACCACGTTGTAGCCGGTGGCCCAGATAAAGTTCTGGATCATCTTTTTGTAGGTGGCCTTTCCAAACAGAATTAACGAAGCGATATCGGCGGGATTACTGTTTACCAGAATAATGTCGGCCGTTTCGGCAGCAATATCCGTACCCGATCCTACGGCAATACCTACATCGGCAGTTGCCAGTGCCGGGGCATCGTTGATTCCGTCGCCGGTCATGGCCACAAACTCGCCATTTCGCTGAAATTCTTTTACTTTCTCCAGCTTCTGATCAGGCAGAATGCCTGCAAAATAGCCGTCCAAAGCAAGCTCATCGCTTACGCTTTTGGCCACCTTTTCATTATCACCGGTCATCATATAAACTTTTAGCCCATTGTTTTTCAGTGTTTTTACAGCTTCGTATGACTCTTCACGAATCTCATCAGCCATGGCAATAAAGCCTGTCAGTTTATCTTCCACCATCACAAAAACCACGGTCTCTGCTTCATTTTTGTAAGCTTTTCCGGGTACTTCGATATGGTTTTCCTTCACGTAACCCGGACTCACCACCTGTACTTTCTTGTTTTCCACCTCCGCTTCTATGCCTTTACCGGTGATGGCTCTAAAATTTTCTGCCTCAGGCAGGTCGATCTGTTCCTGCCTGACTTTTTCCATGATACCCATGGCCAGGGGATGTTCCGATTTTCCTTCCAGCGCTCCCGCCAGTCGTAATATCTGGGTGTCATCCAGATTTCCGTCCAGTGAACCGTAACGGGTAACCCCAAAATTCCCTTTGGTAAGCGTTCCTGTTTTGTCGAAAGCCAGCAAAGTGATCCTGCGTGAATTCTCAAAGGCTGTCCGGTTTCTGATAAGTAATCCCCGCTGGGCGGAGATAGCGGTAGAAATGGCTACCACCAGCGGCACGGCAAGCCCCAGCGCATGGGGACAAGTAATGACCATGACCGTAGCCATTCTTTCCAGGGCAAATACAAAAGGCTTACCCAGCGCCAGCCAGGTTACCAGCGTTCCAACCCCTACTGTAAGGGCTAAAATGGTCAGCCAGAAGGCGATACGGTCGGCCAGGTTCTGGGTTTTTGATTTTTTGTTCTGGGCCTCGCGCACCATGCCGATGACCTTGCTCAAATAAGCATCCTCACCCACCTGTTTGACACTAACCGTTAATGAGCCATTACCGTTTATTGTCCCACCGATTACCCTATCGTCTTTGGCTT
>JAIPAP010000103.1 GCA_021740045.1 Bacteroidales bacterium | reverse complement strand
GCCGCACTCCTCCAGCCCCCCTTCGCCTACATTTACGTAATTCCCTTGTCTTTCCGAGCGAAGCGAGGAATCTCCTTGATGTTTACCGGACACCAGTGATAAGAGATTATATGGATAATGATAACCGGTAATCGCGAAAGCTTTACCTTTGCGCCCTCAAAAAATATTGATTCATGATCCATCAGATAATTGCACAAAAGGTTACAACGGCTTTAAAGGAACTTTATAGCACAGAGCTTAAACCCGGGGAGATCGCCATTCAAAAAACCCGCCGGGAATTCGAAGGGGATATCACTGTGGTGGTGTTTCCGATAACACGTTATGCCAAGAAATCACCACAGGAAACAGCTGATGAAATCGGTCAATACCTGGTGAATAGTGTTGATGAGGTGGAAAAACACAGCGTGATTAAAGGTTTTTTGAATTTGACCATTGCTAATGCATACTGGCATCAGTTCCTGAAGCAAAACTATACCAACGAGCGCTTTGGTTACAAAGACCTACAAGATGGCGATCCGGTGGTGATTGAATATAGCTCGCCCAATACCAATAAGCCGTTGCACCTGGGTCATATCCGCAATAACCTGTTGGGCTGGTCGGTGGCCGAAATTCTAAAGGCAAATGGAAAAGCGGTGAAAAAAGTGAACCTGGTGAACGACCGTGGAATTCACATTTGCAAATCAATGCTGGCTTGGCAAAAGTGGGGTGAAGGAGAAACACCCGAAAGTACTGGCATGAAAGGCGATCATTTGATCGGTAAGTATTACGTGATGTTTGATAAGGCTTACAAAGAAGAGATCCGCCAACTGATGGATCAGGGTCTTACCGATAAGGAGGCTGCGCAACAGTCGGAGTTATTGCAGGAAGCCCAGGATTTGCTCCGAAAGTGGGAGCAAGGCGACCAGGAAACGGTTGAACTTTGGAAATCCATGAACCTGTGGGCTTATGATGGTTTCGATAAGACTTATGAGCGATTGGGCGTTGATTTCGATAAGATCTATTATGAATCGGAAACTTACCTGCTGGGCCGCGATTTGGTTAAGGAAGGCCTGGAGAAAGGTCTTTTGGTTAAGAAGGAAGATGGTTCGGTGTGGGCCGATCTTACGGATAAGAAACTGGATGAAAAGCTTCTGCTCCGCAAAGACGGAACCTCGGTTTATATGACACAGGATCTTGGTACCGCCCAACTCCGTCATGATGATTTCCACCCGGAAAACATGATCTATGTGGTCGGCAATGAGCAGAATTATCATTTTGACGTGCTCCGGATCATCCTGAAAAAATTGGGAAAAGAATGGGCCGATAAAATCTACCATCTTTCATACGGTATGGTAGAGCTTCCGCAAGGCAAGATGAAATCGCGTGAAGGTACCGTGGTTGATGCCGATGATCTGCTGGATGAAATGTACGAAACTGCCAAACGGACCACCAGGGAGCTGGGTAAAATAGAAGAATTTACCGGTGATGAAGCTAAACAGCTCTACAACATGGTTGGCTTAGCTGCTTTGAAGTACTTCATTCTGAAAGTGGACCCGAAAAAGAACATGCTCTTCAACCCCGAAGAATCCATTGATTTTAACGGAAATACCGGTTCTTTTATCCAGTACACATATGCCCGCATTCAATCGGTGCTGCGAAAAGCAGCGGATGTCGGTGTTAGTGCTGATGATGATTATCAAAGCGAGGATCTTAACGAAAAGGAAAACAACCTGCTTAAGAACCTGCATGACTTTCCCCTTACCGTTGAAGAAGCCGGTAAGGAATACAGCCCGGCGCAAATAGCCAATTATACATTTGAAATTTGTAAGGAATTCAACCAGTTTTACCACGATCACTCCATCCTGAAGGCCGAAACGCAGGATAAGGTGCACATGCGGTTGAAGCTATCCGTCCTCACAGGCAAGGTGATCCGAAATGCCATGAAATTGCTGGGTATTGATGTGCCAACAAGAATGTAGTTACAACAGGTTTATATTATCCTGAAAAACCGTATTATGTTTTCTCCGGCACAGGGCGTTTCCGCTTCCTGGTTTTCAGTGTGGCGAAGGCTTTGTACATTGTTAACTGTAGAAAAATTTCATTAAACCCTAAGTTGGGCGAGAATCGCTCAATTTGGGTAAACGTTACCCGGGTTATAAACCATTGATTAAGCGGTTTGTATTATCTTAATTAAGAAAAGGAAATCTTTTTTAGCCGGTTCAAAATATTAATTTTGCATCATTAGTTAAAAGACCCCGATTTGTGAAACAAGATATATTAAACGACTTAAACGACGAACAACGCAAAGCCGTTGAGGCCACCGAAGGTCCGGTTATGGTGATTGCTGGTGCAGGTTCGGGTAAAACCCGTGTGTTGACTTACCGCGTTGCCCACTTGATCAATAAAGGGGTGGATCCCTTCAATATCCTGGCATTGACCTTTACCAACAAGGCTGCCCGGGAGATGAAGGAAAGAAACATGAAGTTGGTAGGGTCCTCCGAGGCACGAAACGTTTGGATGGGTACCTTCCATTCCATTTTTGCCCGTATCCTCCGAAAAGAAGGGCACCGCCTGGGTTATCCTTCAAATTATTCCATATATGATACCGACGATTCCAAAAGCCTGATCAAGTCCATCATTAAGGAACAAAACCTTGATCCTAAGATGTATACCGCCAATCATGTGCTTGGGCGAATATCCGGCTCAAAATCCAACCTGATCTCGGCCGATGAATACCTGGAAGACCCTGAAATCCAAACCCAGGATAAAATGGCTGGTAAGCCTATGCTGGGCAGGCTTTATAAGATCTATCAAAACCGTTGCTTTAAAGCTTCGGCTATGGATTTCGATGATCTGCTTTTCAATTTTAATTTATTGCTGCGCGATTTTCCGGATGCGCTGTCCAAATATCAGCGGCAGTTCAAATATATCCTGGTGGATGAGTACCAGGATACTAACTATGCCCAATATTTGATTGTGAAAAAGCTGGCCGCCAACAATGAGAATATTTGTGTGGTAGGCGACGATGCTCAGAGTATTTATGGCTTTCGTGGAGCCAACATCCAGAATATTTTGAACCTCCAGCGCGACTATCCGGAGCTGCGCACCTTTAAGCTGGAACAAAATTACCGGTCCACTCAAATGATTGTGAATGCGGCTAACAGCATTATTCTTAATAACAAGGATCAGATCCGGAAAACCATTTGGACCCAAAATCCTAACGGGAATAAAATATCCCTCTTCAGGGCTACATCCGATACCGAAGAAGGTCGCATGGTGGCCAATGCCATTTTTGAGCTGGAAATGAACGAGCATTTGCCCCATGAAGCCTTTGCCATTTTATACCGGACCAACGCCCAGTCGAGGTCGCTCGAGGAGGCATTGCGTAAAATCAATATTCCTTACCGCATATACGGAGGACTGTCATTTTACAAGCGGAAGGAGGTAAAAGACTTGTTGGCATACTTCAGGCTGGTGATTAACCCGAATGACCGCGAAGCGTTGCTGCGGATCATAAATTTTCCGGCCCGCGGGATTGGCAAAACAAGCCTTGAAAAAATAGTGATTGCCGCCAATGAGCAGAACAAATCGGTTTGGGAAATAATTGAGAACATCAATTCCATACCTATTGATATTGCTCCTCGTATTAAAGCCAAGGTGCATGAGTTTGTTATCATGATCAAGAGCTTTAGGGCCGAGTTGAAGATCAAAAATGCTTATGACCTGGCCAAGCATATTTCTTCTTCCTCGGGTATCATGAAGGAATTGTACCAGGATAAAACCCCGGAAGGGTTAAGCCGTTTTGAAAACCTCGAGGAATTGCTCAACGCCATTAAGGATTTTACCGAGAAAGAACGGGAACCCACCGAAGACCTTGTGGAGATTGAAAACCGGCAAGATGGTGTACGCACCCTTGATGAATTTATGCAGGATGTGGCCCTGCTTACCGATGCCGATACTGATGACAAGGATGATACCAATAAGGTTTCACTCATGACCGTTCATATGGCCAAGGGCCTTGAGTTTCCTTATATTTTTGTTACCGGGATGGAGGAAAATCTATTTCCTTCTATGCAATCGCTTGGTGCAAGAGAAAGTCTCGAGGAAGAGCGCCGCCTTTTTTATGTAGCCATAACCCGGGGAGAAAAAGGAGTGGCCCTTAGTTATGCCCAGAACCGATATCGGTGGGGAAACCTTGAATTTACCGAGCCTAGCCGTTTTCTTGATGAAGTTGATGAACAGTTTCTGGACATGCCCATGAATGCAAGCGCTTCAAAAACCAGTAAGTCTTCCGATGCCAATGTGGAAGCCTTAACGGGCCGTGAAACAGAAAGCCCTTCGGTAGTTAAGAGAAAAAATCTTAAAAAGGTTACCACAACCTCGGCCGCATCAAGTAAAGGAGCTCCTTCGGAGGCAGAGCTGAGTATACAGGCTGGTATGGAAGTTGAGCATCATAAATTCGGAAGAGGTAAAGTTTTAAGTATTGAAGGAACCGGATCGAACAAAAAAGCTACTGTTTTCTTTAATAAGATAGGACAGAAAAATTTATTGTTGCGATTTGCAAAACTCAGGATCCTGGAATGATAAGCCGTCAAATTTATACTTGTAAAGCACAATTTTTTCTTGTATTTAACGGTTTGAAATAAAAGAATTTATATCTTTGCCCTGTGGAGAGGGAAAAATTCAGGGGTTGTCATTTGGGACTGCACTTCATATTAGTGCCGTTGTACGCTGAATGACAATTGCTTTAAATACCTGAAATTAGTTTAACGTGTAAAAAATGACTATCGAAAAATATTATCTAAACTTTTATGGAATATAACACCACACGAGAAAAAATGGTCATTCCTGAATATGGAAGAAATATTCAGAAAATGATCGAGTATGCCTGCGAGATAGAAGACAGGGAAAAACGAACCAAGATGGCATATTTTATTGTTAAGGTTATGGCTCAAATGCATCCCGAGATGAGGGAAGCCGGCGGTGACCTGAATCATAAACTTTGGGACCATTTGATTCTGATTTCCGGTTTTAAATTGGATGTTGACGGACCTTATGATCCACCGGAGCCAAATGTGCTTGTTAAGCGCCCCGAGCCGCTGCAATATAAAATGGGTAATATTGCATTCAGGCATTATGGCAAGAACCTGGCTAATATGATTCAAAAAGCTGTTGAGTATTCCGAAGGTACAGAGAAAAAGGCACTGGTAAGAACTCTGGCTAATCATATGAAGAAATCCTATCTTACATGGAATCGCCAGTCCGTTGATCATGATGTGATTGAGAAGCATCTGAGCTTTCTTTCCGGTGACAAGCTCGAGCTCCATGAAGATGCCGTATTGAACACCACAAGTGAAATTCTGGCACGTAATCGTAGGAAACGACCCACAACCCGTCAGAATACTTCGAATAACAATCAATCCATGAGTCGTCGTTCACGAAGACCAAGAATGGGCGAATAATAGCACTGAATTGAAAAACGGTCATTCCATCCATGGATGCATTTGAAATTTGGGGCGGAAAATCATTAAACGGCAGCATCTCGCCGCAGGGTGCTAAAAACGAGGCCTTACAGGTTATTTGTGCTGCTTTGCTTACCGATGAACCGGTTACCATTAATAGGATTCCTGACATCAGGGATGTAAACCGGCTGATTGAGTTGCTGAAAGGTCTTAATGTTAAAGTTGAAAAGATCGGCATCGAATCCTATCGCTTTGAAGCTGATGCCGTTAATCTCGATTATTTGAAATCTCCCGGGTATTATAATATGGCCACCCGTCTTAGGGGGTCCATAATGATCCTTGGTCCATTGCTGGCCCGTTTCGGAGAGGGTTATGCTCCAAAGCCCGGAGGTGATAAAATTGGGCGCCGCCGCCTCGATACCCATTTTCTCGGGATGAAGAAATTAGGCGCGGAGTTTCATCATATCGAAGATCAAAATCTTTATTATTTAAAAGCCCCCCAGCTTAAAGGCGAATACATGCTGCTCGATGAGGCTTCGGTAACCGGAACCGCCAACATCATTATGGCCGCAGTACTGGCCAAAGGAAAAACCACCATTTTTAATGCCGCCTGTGAACCATATGTGCTTCAGTTATGTCGTATGTTGGTGAAAATGGGGGCAAAGATTCAAGGGATCGGTTCCAACCTGCTTACCATTGAAGGTGTTGAAAGCCTGAACGGCTGCGAACACACCTTGATGCCCGATATGATCGAAGTGGGTAGCTTTATAGGATTAGCTGCCATGACAAGTTCGGCAATAACCATCCGGGATGTGAAAGCAAGGGAACTGGGCATTATCCCCGACGTGTTCAGGCGCCTGGGGATTAAGATAGATGAAGGTGAAAATCACTTCCATATTCCTGCCCAGGAACATTATGAAGTGGAAACCTTTATGGATGGCTCTATCATGACCATTGCCGACGCCCCCTGGCCCGGCTTTACACCCGATTTGATCAGCATTGCCCTGGTGGTAGCCATACAGGCTAAAGGCAGCGTGCTGGTTCACCAAAAGATGTTCGAAAGCCGTTTGTTCTTTGTTGATAAGCTGATTGACATGGGCGCTCAAATCATTCTTTGTGATCCTCACCGGGCAACAGTTATTGGCCAGGATCACAAGCACCCGCTCAAAGGTATCGAAATGACTTCACCTGACATTCGTGCCGGGGTGGCTTTATTGATTGCCGCATTGTCAGCAAAGGGTAAGAGTACCATTTATAATATCGAGCAGATCGACAGGGGATATCAACATATCGATAAGCGTCTTATAGACCTTGGCGCTGATATCAAACGTATTTCGTAGTGGTATAACCTTTTGAGTTTTCCATGCAATTATCCAATTACGGATAATTCATGCTGACAATTTGTCGTTAACATTGTGACCTTATGTGAAATATTAAAAAGCTTTATATCAATAAATTACACAAGTTGATGGCGTTAATTTTAATTGATGAAGCATAATGCCATTCATGGCAAATTATTTGCAAATCAGCCCTCGACTTGGAAATATGGGTATAAACAACAATATTAAAGTAAAATACTGGTAACTATGGCAAATAAGAAATCCGCAGATAAGAAGCAGAAAAAGCAGGAAAATAAGATGAATGCAGATAACAAGCAAAACCAGGTTAATATAGAAACAGAAGAAGAAAGCAAACAAGAAGAAACACAAGAGGCCGGCCAGGAAAAAAAGCTTGAACAGGAAGAACCGCAAGCTTCTAAGCAGGAACAGCAGGCAACGGAAAAGGAAAGCAGTGATATAGAGGAAAGGGCTGAAGAGAAATCGAAAGAAGAAAAACTGCAAGCCGAAATTGATCAGTTAAATGATAAGTTCCTGCGCCTCTATTCGGAATTCGACAATTACCGTAAGCGTACCAACAGGGAGCGCCAGGAATTGCGAAAAACGGCTGGCGAAGATATAATTGTATCTTTGTTGCCGGTGCTTGATGATTTCGACCGGGCTATACAATCCATACAGGAATCGGAAGATGCCGGTGAACTTTATAAAGGCATTGAACTGATTTATACTAAGTTGAAGTCGGTATTGGAGCAAAAGGGCTTGGAAGAAATGGACAGCATTGGAAAAGACTTCGATACCGATTACCACGAAGCCGTCACCTATGTACCTGCCCCCAAAGAAGAGCTGAAGGATAAGATAGTGGATATAACCCAAAAAGGTTATATGCTCAATGGTAAGGTGATACGGTTTGCAAAAGTGGTACTCGGAAATTAAACAAATGAAAGCCAAAAGAGCTTAATACACTATGGCGCAACGTGATTATTACGAAATTCTTGGTATTTCCAGGAATGCAGACGAAACGGAAGTTAAGAAGGCCTATCGCAAGATGGCCCTAAAATACCATCCTGATAAGAATCCGGGTGACAAGGAAGCCGAAAGTAAATTTAAAGAAGCTGCCGAAGCTTATGAGGTGCTTAGTAATCCGGATAAACGTCAGCGTTATGACCAATATGGTCATGCCGGATTGAAAGGTGGTGCTGCCGGAGGCGGCTTTGGCGGGGGAATGTCGATGGATGATATCTTTAGTCACTTTGGCGACATATTTGAAACTGCTTTTGGCGGCGGGTTCGGGGGCTTTTCATCAGGTACAGGACAGCGCCGCCGCAGAGTGGACCGCGGCTCTAACCTAAGGGTGCGTGTTAAAATGACCCTGGAAGAAATAGCGACAGGAACTGAGAAAAAGATCAAGGTTAACAAATATGTACCTTGCGAGAGTTGCGATGGAACCGGCGCCAAAAACGGGTCTTCTTTCCATACCTGTTCCACCTGTAGGGGTGCCGGTCAGGTTACCCGTGTTGCCAATACCTTTCTTGGTCAGATGACCACGGCCACTACTTGCCCCGAGTGTGGAGGCGAAGGTCAGGTTATCAGTAACAAATGCCCTGATTGTGCCGGTAACGGTATCGTAAAAGGCGAAGAGGTTATCCCGATAAACATTCCGGCCGGGGTATCCGAAGGAATTCAACTGAAGGTAAGCGGTAAAGGTAATGCCGGGGCACGCGGCGGTATTGCCGGCGACCTGATTGTGGTAATCGATGAAGTTAAACACAAATACCTCGAACGCGACGGCCAAAACCTCATTTATGACGCTTATATCAGCTTCCCCGATGCCGCACTGGGTACTTCGCTGGATGTGCCTACGGTTGAAGGACAGGCCCGGGTGAAAATTCCTGCCGGAACTCAAGCCGGAAAAGTCCTCCGGCTTAAAGGAAAAGGATTACCTTCAATAGATTCATACGGGAGAGGCGACCTGCTGGTTAATGTTAACGTTTGGACCCCGAAAGAACTCACAAATGAGGAGCAGGAAATCTTGGAAAAGTTAAATAATTCAGAGAACTTTGTGCCAAATCCCGGAAGCCGGGATAAAAGCTTTTTCGAGCGTATGAAGGAATACTTTAAATAATCGCACATGAGTTTATTTCAGGTTTCAAATGTTAACAAACGGTATGTAAATCACACGGCCTTGAGTGATGTGAGTATAACCGTTCCAAAGCAGAGCATATTTGGTCTGCTTGGCCCTAATGGGGCCGGCAAAACCACCCTCATCCGCATCATCAACCAGATTATTGCTCCGGACGGGGGTGAATTGCTTTTCAATGGAGAGAAACTCCAACCGGCCCATACTGAAAAAATTGGCTACCTACCCGAAGAGCGTGGCCTTTATCGCAAGATGAAGGTCGGCGAACAAGCCCTCTATCTTGCCCAGCTTAAAGGCTTGAACAAATCCGAGGCGCTCAGGCGCCTGAAATACTGGTTTGAACATTTCGAGATACAGGATTGGTGGGACAAAAAGGTGGAAGAGCTGTCGAAAGGCATGCAGCAAAAGGTACAGTTTATTGTTACCATTATCCATGAGCCACCACTGTTGATCTTCGATGAGCCTTTCAGTGGCTTCGATCCGGTTAATGCTAATTTGCTTAAGGATGAGATACTCAAGTTAAGAGATAAAGGAGCCACCATCATCTTTTCAACACACAACATGGGCTCGGTGGAAGAGTTATGCGACCGCATTGCCCTGATCAACAAATCGGAAAAGATACTCGAAGGTCGGGTGAAAGATATTAGAGATGAATACCGCTCGGAAACCTTCGAAGTATTTTATGAAGGATATACCGGATTGCTCAAGGATATAATTCCTGCCGATTTTGATATTTTGTATGAAAAAGAGGAAGAAGACCACCACCGTGCCAAGATTAAGCTGCCCCGGCAGGGTAAGCCCAACGATCTACTGGAGCTTTTAATCTCAAAGGTTACTTTAACCGGGTTCCATGAGATTATTCCGTCGATGAATGATATTTTTATTTCGAAAGTCACCAATAAGGCACCCCACGAAGTGGAGCCGAAAGATAGCATTGCCGTTTCCGAATCGTAAAATCAACCGTCATGAATAAAATATCCCTGATCATCAAAAGAGAGTATTTATCGAGGGTTAAGAAAAAAACCTTTGTGGTAATGACCATCCTCGGCCCCTTATTAATGGCTTCCCTTTTTGTGGTGCCCTTTTTAATACAAAACCTGGGCGATGAGGAAAAGACCATTGATGTTGTGGATGAAACACGGATGTTTATTGGGAAATTCGAGGATTCCGAAGATATAACGTTCAACTACCTGGATCAATCCATCGAGGAAGCCAAAAAGAACTTCGAAGCAAGAGGGAATGACGCTCTGCTCTATATCCCCGAAACTAAGCTGAGCGTCCCCGAAAAAGCCATCATCTATTCCGACAAACAACCCGGCATCAATGTGAAAAGCTCCATTTCCAATGTAATGGAAAATGAAATCGAGGGTATGAAGCTGCAAGCTTCAGGTATTGACAAAGAAATGCTCAAATCGATAAAAACCGATGTGAACCTCACCACCATGAAGCTGAAAGAAGGTGGCTCGGAAGAAAAAACCTTTACGGAAGTAAGTATGGGAGTGGGGTTTGTATTAGCTCTTATCATCTACTTTTTCATCTTTATGTTTGGAGCACAAGTGATGCGAGGGGTGATTGAAGAAAAAACCAACCGTATTGTGGAAGTGATTGTATCCTCGGTAAAGCCTTTTCAGCTAATGATGGGTAAAATCGTTGGCGTTGCAATGGTGGGTCTTACCCAGGTGCTACTATGGGTAGTGCTAACCCTGTCTATTGTAAGTGTGGTTCAGGTAGCTTTTCCCGATACCTTTTCGATGGACCAGGGGAAAGGGCAAATGGAAACCACCAGTCAGCTGATCGGTAGCCAGAGCAGCAAAGTCCAGGAAAAAATGGCCCAAGTGGAAGAGAGTGATATGGGTAATAAAGTGATGGAGATCATCGGTTCCATTAATTTTGCAAGCATTATCGGGTCTTTTATCTTTTTCTTTTTGGGTGGGTACCTGCTTTATGCAGCCCTTTTTGCTGCCATTGGAGGAGCCGTGGACAACGAAACCGACACCCAGCAATTTATGCTGCCCATCACCGTTCCGTTGATCTTTGCCATCATCGCCGCCCAAGTGGTGGTGCAAAATCCAAATGGATCACTATCATTCTGGTTGTCGATCATTCCTTTTACTTCACCCGTTATTATGATGATCAGGATACCCTTTGGTGTGCCTTATTTCGATTTGATACTGTCGGCAGTGCTGTTGATACTGGGTTTCCTGGCAACCACCTGGCTGGCCGGAAAAATATACCGTACCGGCATTCTGATGTACGGCAGTAAAGTGGATTACAAAACCTTGTTGAAGTGGGTGAGGTATGGGAGTTAGATCATTTAAAGTTCTAAGTTCTAAGTTACAAGTTTCAAGTTCTAAGTTCTTAGTTAATTGGGGTTGGGGATTGTAGATAGGGATTTTCAAGTTTAAGGTTGAAAGTTTAAAGTTGAAAGTTTAAAGTTATTTGGTTCTGCTAACCGGAGCTGCAAATCGAAACCCGAGAGGGAATTAATAGAAAAGTAGGCATTCAAAAACTGGCTATGGCAACAATACTGGTAGTTGATGATGAGCGGAGCATTCGCAATACCTTGCGTGATATTTTAGAGCATGAAAAGTACAAGGTTGACGAGGCTGTTGATGGCATGGAAGCCCTCGAAAATATTAAAAACAATTCCTATGAGGTGATCCTTTGCGACATTAAAATGCCGCAGATGGATGGTATGGAGGTGTTGGAAAAGACGCTTGAAATAACCGATACGCCGGTCGTTATGATTTCCGGGCACGGTAACATAGAAACTGCCGTGGAAGCCATTAAAAAGGGAGCCTTCGACTATATTGAAAAACCTCTTGATCTCAACCGTTTACTGGTTACCATTCGCAATGCCATTGACCGTACCGACCTGATGAACGAGACCAAAAAGCTCAAGCGCAAGGTGAGTAAGGCATATGACATGATTGGTGACTCGCAGGCTATGCAGGAGATCAAAGACATGGTGGAACGGGTTGCCCCAAGTGATGCGCGGGTTTTGATCACCGGAGAAAGCGGTACCGGCAAGGAACTGGTTGCCCGCTGGCTGCATGAAAAAAGCCGGCGCGCCAAAGCGCCGTTTATTGAGGTGAATTGTGCTGCCATTCCCCCGGAACTGATCGAAAGCCAGCTATTTGGCCATGAGAAGGGTTCTTTTACCTCGGCCATTAAACAACGCAAAGGTGATTTTGAGCAGGCTAATGGCGGTACCATTTTTCTTGATGAGATTGGCGATATGAGCCTCTCGGCACAGGCCAAGGTTTTACGGGCATTGGAAGAAAGCAAGATCATGCGCGTTGGTGGCGAAAAAGAGATCAAAGTCGATGTAAGGGTGATTGCCGCCACCAATAAAGACCTTCGTAAAGAGATTGAAGCCAATAATTTCAGGGAGGACCTATACCATCGTTTAAGTGTTATTCTCATCAATGTACCCCCGCTTAAAGAGCGGGCCGAAGATATACCCCCTATTGCCGAGCATTACAAGCAGGAATTCGGTGCAGCACAGGGCAAACCCGATATTGAATTTACCGAAGAAGCTTTTGAAGAGCTGAAAAAGATCACCTGGCGCGGAAATGTAAGGGAGTTGCGCAATGTGGTCGAACGCCTCGTAATCCTTTGTGACAAAGAGATCACGGCAGAGGATGTGAAGAAATATGTGCAGCCGCTGGGATAGAGCCTTGGATACGTGAATAATCACCTGCTATGAGAAGAACTGGGCAGACAGTGAGTTAATTGGTTGATTGGTTAATTCGTTGATTGGTTAATTGGTTAATTTGTTAATTGGTTGATTGGTTAATTTGTTAATTGGTTAATTGGTTGATTGGTTAATTTGTTAATTGGTTAATTTGTTAATTGGTTGATTGGTTGTATGGGATTCGTTTTAGATGTATCCGGTTTCACCCTAGCCGCCATTCAACCATTCAGCCAAGCAACCAATCATTCAATCAATCAGCCAATCAGTCAACCAGTCAATCAACCAATCCGTTTCATCCTCAATTTTATCCAACGGAATCACAATAATACACGCAAATAATTCGTATTTTTAATGCCTTGAAAAGCCGGAATGGTGTTGAAGAGAGTCATTTTCAATGCCATTTCAGTCAAACAAAAAGGGGCTGACTGGCTTTGACAGCAAGGAAGTGGAAATGCAAGCATGCCGAGTCTTTTGCATGAGTGCTCGTAAAAACAACATGCTAACGCCTTATAAATGGCAACTATGACAATTACGCGTTAGCCGCATAAACAAAGGTTTTATGCCGCTATCTGCTCCCCGGGAAGCCAAGCTCAGCGGCGTCCCGGTAGGAGTATCGAAAATGTTGAGCTAGTCCGGGCAAGGCTCCGGTGTCCGGGCGAAAATTAAGGAGCTACGGATTTGGTGGGTTGGTCTTTCGCCAGCCAAATCCCGACAACCAACGAAAGGCTAAGCATGTAGAAACCATTTCTGCTGCTTGTTTGGACGAGGGTTCGACTCCCTCCAGCTCCACTTAAAAGCCCACAGGAAAGCGCCCGCCTGTTTCGCCAATTAACGGAACAG
>JAIPAP010000102.1 GCA_021740045.1 Bacteroidales bacterium | reverse complement strand
AGGCTCTGGAGAATTCTGCCAAAGAAGCTTCATCGGCTGCCGGACCGCAAGCTGCAGAACTTGGGTCGGAAAAAGGTGTGAAAATAACCATAGCCGGTGACTTTGGTCCTAAAGTCAAATTCGTGCTCGACAGCCTGAGCATAGAAATGATCAGGGAAAAAGACGAAAATAAGACCGTCCGTGAAATAGCGGAAGCATTCAGAAAAGAACAAATGTTTAAGAACCAATAAAATAGGAGGTTATTATGCCAGGATTCAATCGAAAAGGACCGAACAATGAAGGCCCCATGAGCGGAAGGGCAATGGGACTTTGTAATCCGGAAAACCGTGGCAAAGCTAACATGCCGGAAGATTTCGAAGAAGACAACCGTCCCCGCTGGGGATTGCGGGGCTTTTTCCGTGGCCGTGGGATGAGTCGCGGAATGGGCCGTGGAAGAGGTTTTCGTTTCAGGGGAGGTGATTTTTAGCCTGATGTCAACTCCGTCGTAAATGTTCCCCAAAAGCCTGAGTGTTTTCAGAGGCTGTTCCGGGCCGGCGCCTCCCGTCAAAGCCGGCCCGGGCCACCTCCCTGAAGGTGTTTATGTTTAGGGGTGCTTAATTTTAAATTCGTAATTCATAAATCTATCTTAACTTATGAAAAAAATTGCCATACCGGTTGCTAACGGTAACTTATGTGCCCATTTCGGGCACTGTGAGAATTTTGCCATTTATGAAGTAGAAGGCGGCAAGATCGGAAACGGAACATTACTTACCCCACCACCCCATCAACCCGGCTTGTATCCTCAGTGGTTGGCAGGTTATGGAGTAACGGATGTGATTGCCGGGGGAATGGGCCAGCGGGCTATTAGCTTGTTTAATCAGAATAACATTCAAGTATGTGTTGGCGCCGATATGAAAGCCCCTGAAGAGCTGGTGAAAGACCTGCTGGCAGGTAAACTGAAATCCAGCGGAAATTATTGCGATCATTAAGCTGATCCACCTATGCCTGAACGCAAAATAGCGGTTGCCAGTGGAAAAGGGGGGACGGGTAAAACAACTGTTGCGGTTAACCTCTTCGAATACATCCGGTCTTTTGATCCCCGGCCGGTACAATTGATCGATTGCGATGTGGAGGAGCCGAATACCGGTGTGTTTATCAATGCCGGAGAATTGATTGATGAGCAGACAGTGGCCGTTAAAGTTCCGGTGATCAATAAAAACAAATGCCTGTACTGCGGCAAATGCGCTGAGTTTTGCGCCTACAATGCCATCATTTTTGTAAAGTCAGTCCCTTACATCCAGGTGATGCCAGACTTGTGCCATGGTTGCGGTGCCTGCACTTATGCCTGTGATGTCAACGGTGCAATTACCGAAAGGGATAATCCCATGGGGAAGGTTTTTCATTACCGCCTTGATGATCAGTCCACACGTATCGAAGGGCAACTGGATGTGGGTAAACCCTTTGCCGTGCCGGTGATCAGGCAAGTTAAAAAGACTGCCGATCCAAACAAATTGTGCATCATCGATGCGCCCCCCGGAACCTCCTGCCCGGTAATTGAAACCATACATGACGTGGATTATGTGATCCTGGTAACCGAACCCACCCCCTTTGGCTTCAGCGATCTGAAGCTAATGGTGGAAACGGTTCGCCAAACGGAGGTTCCTTTTGGTGTAGTGATCAATCGCTCAGGCTTGGGTAACAGGGAGGTATATGATTATCTTGATTGGGAAAACATCCAACTCCTGGCTGAGATCCCTTTCGACCGCGCTATCGCAGATGCTTATGCCGGAGGAAAGATGCTGGTCCATGAGGTTGATGGAATCAAGGCAGTAATGAAGCAGATTTGGGAACAGGGGATTGGAATTTTGAATCATAAGTGATATTTATGCTAATAAAGGATCAATATGCTAGGTAGTTGTTCCCCTTCACCTTTAGGGTAAGGGGTTAGGGGATGGGGCAGCTACAAGGTGAAAACTTAAAATTCAGTATGTAACCCCCGCTGGCGCGGATTTGTAATCCGCGCATTTGAACTTAGCAGTGAGAAGTCGCCGCTAGTGGGGAATGTTTAAGTAATGAAAATTTCTAGTCAGTTGGGACAAGCATTTGCCGGCTGTTTATAAGGCCGGATTACAAATCCGGCCCAGCTCAGGAATCATAATCAATGAAACAAATCACCATTATCAGCGGAAAAGGAGGAACGGGCAAAACAACCCTTACGGCTGCTTTTGCTTCAATGGCGCAAAATGCCGTGGTAGCCGATTGTGATGTGGATGCCGCTGATCTTTACCTGGTGCTGAAACCGGAAAAATCCTGCGAAGAAGCTTTTCCGGGTGGTAAAAAGGCGATCATCGACCAGGAAAGATGTGTCGCATGCGGCATTTGTATGGAGTATTGCCGCTTCGATGCCATTAATTTCGATGGGGAAAACTATATCATTTCCGGTTATGCCTGCGAGGGTTGCGAGCTTTGCACCCGTGTGTGTCCGGTAGCTGCTATCGGCATGAAACAGGAATATAACAGCAAGTGGTTTATGGGCGAAACCCGATTCGGCCCTATGGTTTATGCCAAACTGGGAATAG
Organism: Bacteroidales bacterium; assembly: GCA_021740045.1. Classification (GTDB taxonomy): domain Bacteria; phylum Bacteroidota; class Bacteroidia; order Bacteroidales; family JAIPAP01; genus JAIPAP01. The sequence continues at coordinate 10,919 of JAIPAP010000102.1, read as the reverse complement.
GGGAAGACCTTTCGGGAAAGTTGGTTACCAGGGTTCGTGAAGAAGCCAAAAAGAAAGCGAAGGCCACCGGTTCCGATTATATCATCATCGATGGCCCGCCCGGAGTGGGTTGCCCGGTAATTGCCGCTGTAATCGGAACCGATGCGGTGGTCATTGTTACTGAGCCCACCCAATCGGGTTTAGCCGATTTGAAACGAGTGAATCAACTTGCCCGTCATTTTGAAGTACCGGCTATGGTCATTATTAATAAATACGATTTGAATGATGCTATGCATCAGGCCATTGAGCAGTTTTGTACAGAAGCGGGATTGCCGGTAATTGCCCGTCTGCCGTTTGATAAAAAGGTGGTGGAGGCCATGATCCATAAACAAACAATTAATGAATATGATACCCATTCTTCTGTTTCATTGCAAATCATGGATTCCTGGAAGAAAATCGTGCAAAAGCTTGAAGGAGTGGCGATAAAGTGAATACAAATATTCTAAATAACATATAGATAAGGTTTCGATATATTAGATGAATTGTTTATTTGCTACCAAGCATATACATTTGCCGAATATTATCGAGACATAAACTTGTAAAAAAATAAATCATGAGTAACGAAAAACTAAAATTCAACTCCCGGCTAATTCACGGAGGAGGAATTAAGGACGACAAGGGAAGCCCCATTGTTCCTATCTATCAAACCTCAACTTTCATTTTTGATAATGCCGATCACGGTGCACAGTGTTTCTCCGGCGAAGTCGACGGTTATATTTACACCCGTTTGCGTAATCCTACCATCCGTGCACTTGAGAACGTGGTAGCCGAATTGGAAGGAGGCTATGGAGGTATAGCAACGGCCTCGGGTATGGGTGCGGTTAACACCATTTATATGGGCTTGTTGAGTGCCGGTGATCATATGATCAGCTCGGCAGCGGTTTATGGCCCTTCAAGAACGATTATGGAAAATCAATGGTCGCGTTTTGGTGTTGAATCTACCTATGTAAACACTGCCGAACTTGATAAGGTGCGCGATGCCATCAAGCCGAACACCAAATTGTTGTACATCGAAACACCTGCCAACCCAACCATCGACATTACCGATCTGGAGGAGGCTGTGAAGATTGCAAAGGAGCATAATCTGATCACCGTAGTCGATAACACCTTTAGCAGTCCTTATATTCAACGCCCGTTGGAGCTTGGAATCGATGTAGTTTTTCACTCCATGACAAAGTTCCTCAACGGCCACGCTGATGTGGTGGCTGGGATGATCATTGCCCGGGAAAAGGAGATGTTCGAAAAGCTTCATAACATGATGAAAAACCTGGGATGTAATATGGATCCGCACCAGGCCTTTTTGGTGCACCGGGGTGTTAAAACGCTTTCCATCCGACAGGAACGGGCCAATCAAAATGCCATTAAAGTGGCCGAATATCTCGAACAGCACCCCAAAGTGCGTTGGGTGAGGTTCCCGGGTTTGTCCTCGCATCCCCAGCATGAGATCGCCAAAAAGCAAATGGACAGCTATGGTTCCATGATAAGCTTTGAATTGGAAGGCGGCTACAATGCCGGTAAGATTTTGATGAATAACGTAAAGATTGCCCTTTTAGCTGTATCATTAGGTGGTGTGGAATCGCTTATACAACATCCGGCATCGATGACCCACTCAAAAGTTTCGCCCGAGGGTAAGCTCAAAGCCGGCATCACCGATGGACTGGTGCGCTATTCAGTGGGTATAGAAGATGTAGACGACTTGATTAACGATTTGGAACAGGGTTTGGCACAAATTTAACGGAATGAAAATAATGTTAGTTTAATAACAGCATAGGGTAGAATACGTTAATCTACAGGAATTGAGAACTAAATAAAATACAAAAGGAGTTAATTATGGCTATAAGTAAAGTTTGGATAGAAGAAGGTTGCACAGCCTGCGGCTTGTGCGAGGATATCGCACCCGATGTTTTTGAAATGGACGATGAAGCAACCGTAAAAGAGGGTGTTGATTACAGCAAATATGAAGATGAGATTAAAGAAGCTGCTGATGAATGCCCCGTAGAGGTCATTCATTACGAATAGTAAAACACATTTTCATGGAATAAAATTTAGGGGGGGGGTGAAAACCCTCCTTTTATATTTCCCGGATACCAATTTCATGGCTTAAATTGATGTTAAGATATGGAGGGAGTTACCGGGAATTTATTTTGTATATTCATATACTCTTTTACTGAATTTTTTAACACGCTTGCATTTCTTTTTTTATATTGTGATCCATAAAACATGAATGACATAATGTAACTCATAAATCAACGGTTATGAACGGAAAATTGATACAGCTGAAGTTTCCGGCAATCATCATAATAATTATTCTGGTAATTGCTTATTTTCGTTTATTATGACACCTTGGATAAAGATCTGCTGCATCAATAGCATTAAGGAAGCTGAGCTGGCAATACAGTATGGTGCCTCGGCCATTGGTTTGGTGGGCCATATGCCCAGCGGACCTGGTGTGATTGCTGATGATTTGATCAATGAAATAGCTTCCAAAATTCCCCCGCCAATTGGCACTTTCCTGCTTACCAGCGAAACCAGTGCTGATAGCATTATTGCGCATCATCAAAAAACATATACCAATACCATTCAAATGGTCGACCGGCCGGTTGACGGTTCCTATGATCAAATACGGAATGCCATGCCGGCGATAAAGCTGGTGCAGGTTATTCATGTTATTGATAAAAACTCTGTGGATGAAGCGATTGAAGTGGCAGGAAAGGTTGATGCACTCTTGCTTGACAGCGGTAACCCAAAAGCTGCGGTCAAAGAGCTGGGCGGTACCGGCAGAATACACGATTGGAAACTGAGCCGGAAAATCCGCGATAGTGTGAATATTCCGGTTTTTTTGGCTGGTGGGTTAAATTCCGGTAATGTAAAGCAGGCTTTAGAAGCGGTCCGGCCTTTTGGTGTTGATGTGTGCAGCGGCGTAAGGACAAACGGTAAGCTCGATGAGCTGAAGCTGAAGGCTTTTGTTGAATTAGTGACGAAAGGATGAGGGTTTTATCATTTCTTTGCATTTATCGTTTATCTCTGGGCAGCTATTACGTACCTAATTTGAAAGGAGAAAATGGAAATCTCTAGCTCCGGTCAAACCGAAGATCATCTACAAGCCTATTATGCTACCACTTTTCAGTGTATGAGTGAAGGGGTGGTTATTTTTGATGCAAACCTTAATGTTCTCAATGCCAATCCTGCTTTTTTGAAAATGTTCAGGATATCTGATTTTGACAAGCTTAAAGCATGCTGGGAGGAATTCAAAAACCATTTGGAGTTTTTCGATTTAAATGGCTCTTCTATCCCTTATGATAACTGGCCTTTTCAAAAAGTGTTCAATAACGTAAGCCCAGTAGCGGAAAAGTACAAGGTAGTGCGCAGGGATATTGGATATGTGTCCTATGTAAGCTGTAATGGGTACTCCAATTTTGATAAACACAACGAGTTGCATTTTGGAGTTCTTTGCCTGCAAGATATTACAAAAGATGTCAATCTTGAAAAGGAACTGAATGATAAGTTGGAAGAAAGCCGGCAATTTGAGCAGGTATTAACCGATTCGCAAAACCGCTTAAAAGGTGAACGGGAATTATTGCAAACTCTCATCAACTCCATTCCGGTAATGATCACCATTTATGATCCCGGGGTTAAGGAAATCCAACTAAATAAGGCTGTGGAGGATATCACCGGCTGGACCTTACCGGATACTGAGAAGGCTTCCATTATGAGCTTGGCTTATCCTGATCCGGATTACCGGCAAGAAGTGGCTGAATATATGAAATCACTGGAGCCTGGTTTCAAGGATATCATCATGCGAACGAAAGATGGACGCGATATAGAAACCAGTTGGGCTAATATAATGATCCCCGATGGCCGGCAGGTGGGGATCGGTATCGATGTTTCGGAACGAATTGCAGCAGAAAAAGAGATAATAGCAGCAAAAGAAAAAGCCGAAAATGCAGCCAATGTGCAGGCAGCTTTTTTGCAAAATGTATCCCATGAAGTCCGCACGCCCATGAATTCCATTCTGGGCTTTACCGGATTATTGCAAAAGTCAATCAAGTCGATTCCTGAAAAGGATTATCTCGATGCGATCAAATATAATGGAAATCAGTTGCTAAGGTTGATCGACGATATTGTAGACCTCTCCCGTATGGATAACAATGAGCTCATGCTTGAGAAAAAGGCCGTATTCTTAAGTAAGGTCATTTATGACTCCAAGCAGCAATTCGAAGGACTCAAATTGTCGATGAACAAGCAGCAGCTTGAGTTCAGGGAAAATATTCCCGAAGGGAAGACCGGCATTGGTTTAAATGCCGATGTTGACCGCATTCAGCAGGTAATAACCAATCTTGTAAGCAATGCAGTGAAATACACCGAAGAAGGATACATTGAGCTGGGATATGAAGTGCTGAGAGATAAAAAACAGGTCATGTTCTATTTGAAGGATACCGGGCAGGGTATTCCGGAAAATGATCAGCATAAGGTATTCAAACGTTTTGAGCAATTCAATGGTGATAAAACCCGGCATTATGGGGGTACAGGCCTTGGATTGGCCATTTGCAAGAATTTGGTCAAATTATGGGGCGGAGAGATTTGGTTTGAATCCGAACCAAGTAAAGGCACCACATTTTATTTTACCCATCCCTATGATGAGCAGGAGCAGGTTGTAATGTCCGATGATAGCGAAGAGGAAGATGTGAAAAGTGATGCGCCCGATTTAGCCGGTAAAACAATCCTGGTGGCCGAGGATGATTTTTACAGCTATATGATGATGCATTCCATTTTGATGGAAACCAAGGCGGAGGTCCTCCATGCCGAAGATGGAGAAGCTGCTGTAGACTTGTTCAGTGAAAACCACACTGATTTTGTATTCCTCGATATACGATTACCCAAATTAGACGGTTATGAAGTGCTGAAAATCATCAGGCAAACAAAACGATCAATTCCGGTAATAGCCCTTACTGCTCACGCTATGAGTTCCGACAAGGAAAAGAGCCGGAAGGCCGGCTTCGATTATCACGCCACTAAACCGGTGTCGATGGATGATTTATATAAGTTATTGAATAGGTTCCTGAGAGAAGACCGGGAAAAAGAAAAGAGTAATTAGCATTGAATCCATGTCGCAAAATCCGTGGCTTAGCATACCCCACAGGGATTTCGAAAACCATATGGCCGACCCAGCTGTGGGGCAATTACAGGTACTAAGTGAAAATAAGCGCTTTACCGTTCTACTTTGCGAAAAAAGCAAACAACCACAAAAAGAGTCCCAATGAACATCCATTTCCATTCTTCGGTGCTTTTTGTCAGAGATATTGAAAAAGCTAAAGACTTTTACATTGGCCTGCTGGGGCAGGTAATCGAGCATGACTTTGGCAAAAACGTCATCCTCAAAGGTGGCCTTACCCTTTGGGAAATCCGGCCGGAACACACCATTGCCAAGGAATTGCAAATTTCGGGTACCACTAACCGGCTGGAGCTCTACTTCAAGACCAGGGAGCTGGAAAAGGCTTTTTGCAAACTGGAAAAGGAAGGGGTAAGTTTTCTGCATAAAATTCACGAAGAACCTTGGGGGCAGCGCACCATTCGCTTTTTCGACCCCGACCGGCATCTTATTGAAATTGGAGAACCCCTGGAGGTGTTTGTGCGGAATATGTTTGATAAGGGAATGACAGCCGCTCACATATCAGCTAAAGGCGGCATACCCCTCGGAACAATCAACTTGCTGTTAAGGAAATGACCCCTGAGGGTTCTTTCCTTATTTAAGATTATCTAGAGTCTGTCTACAAACTTCCTCTCGAACTTCGCCCCTCTAACTCCCCTGAAGGGGAGAACCATATATCCGGCTGATTGTGAGGTTGTTCCCCTTTAGGGGATTAAGGGGTTGCGGGGAGGAATATGACAAAATCGAGACTTTATAGACAAGTACTATCTATACAATGAAGCAGGTTAACGTGAATTGTCTGGCTCAAATCTTTTATACCTTGTTGATTATTACAAAGCTATCATTACTTTTGTGGACTATTTACAATTAAAAAAGGAGATTATATGACACGGGTGGCTAGTATTATTACGGGCTTATTAATTTTTGTTTTCAATGCCGGGCAGGTTGCGGCTCAAACCATTTGGACCGAACCCGAATTGCCCACAGCAACAGAGGAGGTTACTGTTTATTTCGACGCAACGGATACACCTCTTGAAGATTATTCAGGAGACGTTTATACCCATACGGGCGTAAACCTGGAAAGCGACAATTGGCAATATGTAATAGGAGAATGGGGCGAAAATGAAACCCAGCCCCAGTTGGAATCACTGAGCAACAATCAGTATAAGTTGGAGATCACACCGGATATATATACATTTTACGGAGCGCCGCAATCACAAACCATTACCGGCTTGGCCTTTGTGTTCCGTTCGGCTGATGCTTCAACCCAAACCGGCGATTTATTTGTGGATGTGTTTGAATCGGGGTTAACGGTAAGCTTTATCCAGCCCGAAAAACCTCCCATGGTGCTGGAAAATGAATCCATTGCTGTTGAGGTTGGCGCTAACCAGTCGGACAGTGTTTTGCTTAAGGTCAATGATGAGATTGTTAAGCGGGTAGCCGGAACCACACTCGAACATAGCTTTGCCGCTACCGGCACAAATGGCAAAAATTGGATGGTAGCCATTGCCAAGGATGCCAGCAATACGGTTTACGATTCCACCTATTTCCGCATCCGGGATGAAGTGGTAATTGAACCTGTTCCACAGGGCATGAAGAAGGGCATCAATTATAACTCCGACACCAAGGTTACCCTGGTGTTCCAGGCGCCCTATAAGGAGTTTGTTTATGTGCTGGGCGATTTCAACAACTGGCAAATCGATGATGACTATTATATGAAGCTCGATCCCGATGAAGAGCATTTCTGGCTGGAAATTGATGGCCTTAATCCCGGTGAGGAATACGTTTTTCAGTATTTTATCGATGGCGAGCTTCGAATTGCCGATCCATATACCGAGCAAACCAGCGATCCGTGGCATGACCATTATATCCCCGAAAACATTTATCCCAACCTGATCTCCTATCCTGACAATGAAAATGCCGAAGGCCTGGCCGCGGTGCTTCAAACGGCGCAGGAACCTTATGAATGGGAGATCGAAGATTTTGAGCCGCCCAAAAAGGAAGACCTGGTGATTTACGAATTGCTTATAAGGGATTTTGTGGAGCAGAATTCCTATGCCACCATCACCGATACGCTTGATTATTTAAAGGAACTGGGTGTAAATGTATTGGAGTTGATGCCCGTTACCGAGTTCGAGGGTAACAGCAGTTGGGGGTATAACCCATCCTTTTATTTTGCCCCCGATAAAGCCTATGGCCCTAAGAACGAATTGAAGCGATTGATCGATGAAGCGCATAAGCGGGGAATAGCGGTATTTTTCGATCTTGTGCTGAACCATTCCTACGGGCAATCGCCTTTGGTTCAAATGTATTTCGATGATGGCGCTCCTGCCGAAAACAATCCGTGGTACAACCGCGAATGCCCTCATCCGCCGAGTTGCTGGGGCTATGATTTTGATCATGAAAGCCAGTACACCAAAGATTTTGTCGATAGTGTCAATGCCCATTGGATAGAGCATTATAATATAGATGGTTACCGTTTTGACTTTACCCGTGGCTTTACCAACAATGGTAACACTGGTTTTGATGAAGACCGCATTGCCATTATTAAACGCATGGCCGATAAGATTTGGGAGAGAGACCCCGATATCTTCGTAACCCTTGAGCACTGGTCCGATAACAGCGAGGAAGAGATCCTGATCAATTATAACGATCGCATGCTGGTATGGAGTAATGTAACACATAATTACCAGGAAGGTGCTATGGGTTGGAATGAAGATGGAAAGTCGGACTTTAGCTGGGCTTCCTATAAGACCCGTGGTTGGGATAAACCAAGCTCGGTGGTTTATATGGAGTCGCACGACGAGGAGCGTATGATGTACAAAGTGCAGCAATGGGGTAACCAGAATAATCCTGCTCACGATGTGAAAAAGTTGGAGACCGGATTAAAAAGAGCCGGTTTGTCGGCAGCCTTCCTGTTTGCCATTCCCGGGCCAAAAATGATCTGGCAGTTTGGTGAGTTGGGCTATGATGTGTCCATCGATCACGATTGCCGGGTATGTCCAAAACCGGTATTATGGCAGTATTACGATGACTGGCGCCGCAAGTTCCTGTATGATGTTTACGGTGCTTTGATCGATCTTAAAATTGACTATGATGTTTTCGAAACGGATAATTTTACCATCGATGTGGGTGGCGCTTTGAAGAAGGTCCGCCTCGACGGTGATGAGATGGATGTGGTTATTGTAGGAAATTTCGATGTGTTTGAAGGTGAGATCGATCCGGCTTTTCACCAATCCGGAACCTGGTATGATTATTTCACCGGCGAACCGCTGGAGGTTGAAGATGTGAATGCTCCCCTCAGCCTCGACCCGGGCGAATATCATATTTATACCTCCAAGCAAATTGAACCGGCCAATTTGCACCTTGATATAGAAGAGATCAATACCGGAGAGGGATTTGGGGCATCTATCCATCCCAATCCTTCGAATGATGAGTTTACGATCCGGATCAATACCAAAGATAGGGTGCAAGCCAAAGCAAAAGTCTATACTGTTTTTGGTGAACAAGTAGCAAGCCTTTATGCCGGTGAGCTTAGTGCAGGAACGCAGGATTTCAAATGGCAGCCCTCGGCTCAAACAGCCCCGGGTGTATATGTGTTGCGCATTGAAACCCCGGAAACAGCAATAACAAAGAAGTTGTTATATAGATAATTTAGATTTTGGATCATGAGAAGAGTTCTTTTTTTCCTGATCATTATTTTGCATGCACTGATCCACTTGCTGGGAGTGGTACAGGCTTTTCACCTCGCCGAGATAAAAGAGCTTGCCATCCCGGTTTCAGAGGTTTACGGAATTTTATGGGGGCTGGCGTTAGTCCTGATGCTGATCGCCGGCCTCCAATATATTTTGAAGAAAACAACCTGGTGGATGACCGGTTTTGCTGCGGTGGTTGTTTCGCAGTTACTGACTATTTTGGTTTGGCAGGAGGCCAAATTTGCCACCATTCCCAATGCCCTTATCCTGTTGCTTGCCATCATTGCTTTTTCCGATTGGAACTTTAACCGACAGGTGAGCCGGGAGGTTCGTGCTATGTTTGCCAAGGCAAAGCAAGATAAAGACCGGCGTATTACCAAAGAAATGATTGCCGGCCTGCCTGCCCCGGTTCAACGGTGGCTGGAGCAGTCGGGTATCATCGGGAAACAAGCCATTCATACCGTTCGCCTAAAGCAACATGCATGGATGAAAATGAAACCCGGGCAGGAAAAGTGGTCGGAGGCCAAAGCAGCACAGTATTTTACCGTTCAACCCCCGGCCTTTCTTTGGGCGGTGCGTATGCAAATGATGCCCGGGCTGCACATCGCCGGCCGCGATAAATTCGAGCAGGGCAAGGGGGCCATGCTGATCAAGCTGTTGGCACTTTTCCCTGTGGTGAATGCCTGCAATAACCAAAAGATCGATACCGGCACCCTGCAGCGCTTTTTGGGAGAGATCGTTTGGTTTCCATCGGCGGCTTTGAGCCCTTATATCAGCTGGGAACAAAAGGACGATCGCTCGGCAGTGGCGACAATGACCTATGAAGGCACCACTGGCGAGGGTACGTTTTATTTTGATGAAAACGGCCTCCTCGACCGCTTTGAAGCACTGCGCTACAGGGGAGGCGAAGAAACTGCCGAATTAAAACCCTGGATCATTAAGGTGCATCGCCACGACACTTTTCATGGCATCACCATCCCCGTGGAGATGGAAGCCATCTGGCGCCTGGAAGAAGACTGGACCTGGCTCAGGCTCCGGATCACCGGGATTGAGTATAATAAACCGGAGCTTTATGAGGAATAGGGTCTCCCGTTTTTGCTGATGATACCATACTTGATGTTAGTTATTTTTATGGTTATCTTTGGGGTAAAAAAATGCCGGAAATAGCAAGGTTTTATGGCATAGTCATAAGAATGTATTTTAAGGATCATAACCCACCTCATTTCCACGCTGAATATGCAGGGTTTAATGCAGAATATGACATAGAAACATTGGATGTTATAGCAGGAGGCCTTACTAATCGTGCACATGCCATGGTTTTAGAGTGGGCCTCACAACATAAAAGGGAATTGCTCAATAATTGGAAAAAGGCAGCTGTTCCCGAAAAAATGGATAAGATAGAACCCTTAAAATGAGAAATAAATGAATGAAGTAGTTGATATAGAAGTATTAGAGGATTATAATATATGGTTGAAGTTTAATGATGGCGAGGAGAATGTTATCAATTTCCGTCCTTTCATAGGAGATGGTTTTACAGCAGAATTGCTTAACTATGAAAACTTCAAAAAAGTATCCATCGATGCAGGAGGCGGTATAGCTTGGGAGAATGGATTTGATTTCTGCCCCAATTACCTTAAACAACTAGTAGAGCAGAAGAAACGCCTGGCATAATCTAAACATGGATAAAGAAGAGGTTATAAATAAAGTAAAAGTTTATAGTGATCTGCTTAGGAAATATTTTCCTCTGGAAAAAGCATACCTGTAGGGTTCCTATGCGAAAGATAATAACCATGAAGATAGTGGAATAAAGAGTTCTAAAAATGAGAAATCATATTTTGCAAATAAAGCGAAAGCTGAATACAAGAAAGAAAATATTGCTGCAAGATACTGTCTTGAAAACACTGTTGTCCGGGAAAAATGCATTTAGCAAGGAGATTCCTCGCTTCATGCCGATCCCGATAGTCATCGGGATCATCGGCATAAAGCTCGGAATGACAAGTTGTTATGGTTCTGGGTAGGGGGGCTGGGGGAGTGCG
>JAIPAP010000101.1 GCA_021740045.1 Bacteroidales bacterium | reverse complement strand
TATCATCGGTTGAATGGATGTAAGGGCTGTAGTTTTCACTGTCTTCGAAAGGAAAGATACCCATGTAACCATGATCGTTAAAAGAACTGTGGTCGCTGTCGCCACCGATAAGCGTACCTTCTTCCACACCAAAATCAGGAAGGTATTCGGCGCAAACATCGGTGTAAAAATTGGCCAGCTCCTGTGCTGAAGAAGGATAGATAAGATCGGTATGGATGGGATCCATCTGGTGACGGTAGGCGATCATATCCATGTTGAGGTAACCCAGTATGTTCATGCCTTCATCTTCCGCCATTTCTGCATAAGCTTCACTGCCGTATAAACCGTATTCTTCGCCTGAGAAAGCGATAAAGATGATAGTACGGTCGAATTCATAATCGCTCATAATCCGGGCAGCTTCCATTACGCCGGTGGTGCCGGAGGCATTGTCGTCAGCGCCGGGTGCATCATTTTGGTTGGAAAAGCAATACGAATCATAATGTCCGCCAATAACCACGTATTCATTGGGGTATGCTGTTCCGGGAAGGGTAGCGATCACATTATCACTGGCTTCACCGCCCGACATGTAAAAGTCCATGATCTCGGTTTCAAGGCCATAGCTCTGGAACTGCGCTTCTATCCAATCCTGCGCTTCGAAGGACTGCGGTTTGTAGCAGTTACGGGTGCCATAATCCTGAAGATGCTGGATATGGGTCTCAATGGTATCGGCGCTCACCTGTTCCATCATTTCCACAATTTCAGGATCCAGATCCAAACGTGCTCCTTTTAAAAGATCGGGATTGGGTAGTGTTACCGCTTCATTTTCAATGGTAACAATACCGCCGTGCTTTTGCGGGAAGAAGGAAGGAAAACGATTTTCTTTGACTTTAACCAGGGCATGGGTTGCCGCCGTATAATGAACCTTTACAATATCTGATAGCTGACCAAGATAATTTTCCTTGGCTTCCTCATCGAACCACACGAGGTGATATTCCCTCGCATTTTCCCACGGGTTATTGACCAGCATTTCATGTGCCAGATCAATTTCCCGTGTGGCTGTAGCGATAACAAAGTCATCATTATAATGATGGACGATCAACCCGTTGGATTTAATCAGTTGTTTGGTTTGCTCAAAGTCTTTTACCGGTATTTTCACCAGTTCATCGGCAAACAGGCCTGCGCTCAGCAAGACAGCCGTTAGCAATAGTAGTAGACGTTTCATAATGTTTGTTTTTAGTTAATGATTTCTAAAGGGCTAAGTTACTATTTTTGGAGGAAGTTAAAGATAGAAATATGTAAATTGTAATGTTGCTTTTTAATTTTCTACTGAAGCATTGTTATAAGACCAATTCTGATATAAGGAGAGAATTTTCAATCGGGCATCTTTGTTTCAAAAATAAGTTAACTTAAGTATTCGTGGGTTTTTTCAACCGGGACGCTACTTTTTTTTAAATTTAATTGAGACCGAAATAACTATTGATTATTTTTGAAAGACCTGGATTGAGATTAAAGTAACCAATTAGAAAAATTAAGAGTCAATGAAATTAGTTAACCTAATAGCAATTTTAATAGGTTTGTTATTGCTACCTTCTTTTGCCATCTCAAAACGGGTTTATAAAGGTACAGTAATAGATAAACACTCCAGTAAGCCAGTGGAAGGTGCAAATATTATTGTTTTGGAAGATACACGCGGAGCATCTACTGATCATGACGGCTTTTTTAAATTAAAAATCAGAGAAAAAGATGTTACCGTTATGGTTCGCCATGTGTCATACAAGCGGAAAATGGTTGATTTAAAATATGAGAAAGATAGCAACTTCATTATTGAAATCGAGAAAGACACTCTCCTGGTGGATTTAAACATAAGGTTAGGAGAATATACCGGCCCTAAGCAATATGAAAGGTTTAATGAGAATACTTATCAAAAGAGGGTTAGAAATATGAAAGAAGATTTCCCTCTTGAAGACTTTAATATAGTTGAACGTCGATTAGCATTTTATGGTGGGTGGGATAATTTACTCGTTTTTTTTGCCTCTCATTTCAAATATCCAAAGCCAGTTTTGGACCAGAATCTTGAAGGTTCAGCAATTATTAACTTTACCGTTAACAAACAAGGTCATGCAATAATTTCCGGGATTAGTATTAAATGTGATAAAGCTAAAAAAGAGATAAAGGAAGAATTAATGCGCGTATTGAATCAAATGCCGAGATGGTATCCTGCCCGTCAAAGAGGTAAAGAAGTTCCCATGAGATTACAATTAAAAGTTTTATTTGCAGCTAATGCTTATGGCAGATAAGAATTGTATTTTCAGATACCCGGCTTGCAATTATGGTTACAAATCCTCTTAGTGTAGGAAAGCAGATATTAATAAAGTGTTTTACGTTTAAACCCATCCCCCCCAATCACTTGTTGCAACTTTTTATAACGTTCAGGGTTAACTAGCAGAGCATTAACTTGGATAACTTATTTTATGACGGTGGTAGGTTATGTATTGATATTATTTGTTTAGGGTATGGTAAATTTATAGAAAAAAACCGCAGAAAATTGTGATAACTTCTCTGCGGTTTTCATCTACTTATGATTGATACGGCTTTACTTTATGTTCTTGCTTCCCCAACAATTTCATAGGTATCGGTAGCAATAACCAATTCCTCATTGGTGGGGACGATCATTACCTTCACCTTACTTTCGGGCTTGGTGAGCAAGGTTTCCTCACCACGAAGCTTGTGGTTTTTATCAAAATCAAAATCAATACCTAAGAAATCGAGGCCTTTCATCACATTCTTACGGGTGCTGAAATCGTTTTCACCCACACCACCGGTAAATATGATGAGGTCTACACCGCCCATAGCTGCTGCATAGGAACCGATGTATTTTCTAACCCGGTATGCATACATTTCAAGGGCCACTTCAGCACGGCGATTACCTTCTTCTGAAGCTATCTCCAGGTCGCGCATATCGGATGAGACACCTGAAACCCCTAATACACCGCTGTGCTTATTGACCAATCGATTGGCCACTGGAATAGAGATCTCTTCTTTACTGATGATTTGGAAAAGAGCTCCGGCATCAAGGTCGCCGCAGCGGGTTCCCATGATCAGGCCTTCAATAGGGGTCATGCCCATGGAAGTATCTACCGATTTGCCATTTTTAATAGCAGTTACCGAGGCTCCATTACCCAGGTGACAAGTAATGATCTTTAACTTTTCGATATCTTCTTCGAGCACTTCACAAGCCCTTTGTGAAACAAAACGGTGGCTGGTTCCGTGAAAGCCATACCGCCTGATCCTGTGCTTTTCATAAAGCGAATACGGGATTCCATATAAATAAGCATACTCAGGCATGGTTTGATGGAATGCCGTATCGAATACACCAACCTGCGGCACAGCAGGTAAAAGTTGGGTTATGGAATAAATACCTTCGAGATTTGGTGGGTTATGAAGGGGGGCCAGGTCGATACATTCTTCAAGGGCTTCTATCACTTCCTTGGAGATGCTTACACTGCCGCCAAATTTTTCACCGGCATGAACCACCCGGTGCCCTACAGCATCGATCTCCTCCAGGTCTTTGATGCTGCCGTATTGATCGCTAACCAATACACCCAGCAAGTACTCAATACCCGATTGATGATCGAGGATTTCACCTTCCAGCTTCAGTTCCGCTCCGTCGTTTCGCTTATGTTTTATGGCCGAGCCTTTCAGCCCTATCTTATCAACCAATCCTTTGGCCAGCAATTCGGCCTTGGGCATATCGATCAACTGATATTTTATTGAAGAGCTTCCACAATTTAAGACAATTATCTTCATTACGATTCTTTTTTACTTCAACTTATTTTTTTATTACTGTGCAGGTGATGGTCTGATCAACCGGTTTATCATTTTCATACTTATAAAAACCTGCTCCAACACGACGCCCTAAATAGTTGGCCCTTACCAAGCGTTTAATAACGGGTGATGCCTTATACTTTTGTTCCCCGAATTCACTGTAGAGGTTATCCATCCATTTCAGGAGCTTATCAAGGCCAATGCGGTCGGCCATCTCAAAGGGACCGAATTGCAAGCCAAAACCGTCGCGCATGGTATGATCCACCGAAGCTACCGAAGCTACCCCTTCCATTAGTAACTCACAGGCTTCGTTCACCAGCGAAATGATCATTCGGGAGCTGATGTTGCCCGGTGATTCGTTTACGTCGATGACATCCTTGCGGATCATCTTGGCAAATTTGGTTACGGTTTCATAGGCCCAGTCGGCTGTTTCGCGGCCTTTAACCACTTCAACCAAATCAGTCCGGGAGGCCGGTGCTATAAAGTGCAGACCAACAGCCCGCTCAGGATGATCGAGTGCCGATGCAAGGTCGGAGATCATCAAAGTGGAGGTATTTGAAGTGATTACGGTGTCTTTCGAAACTACTGCTTCTACCTTATGGAATACTTCCTTACGAATATTAAGGCTGGTGCCCGGTTTTTTGGAATTAATGGTTTCCACAACAAGGTTGCAGTCCTTAATATCGTTATAATCGGTTGACCCCTTAATGCGGCTGAGGATCAGCTTTTTCTCATTTTCGGTGAGACCCCATTTGTTAATAATAGCATCGAGTTGCTTGCCGATGAGGTTCATAACATGTTGTATACGCTCTTCAGTAAGATCGATAAACACTACTTCCAGCCCGTTTTGGCTGACCAACCTGGAAATTTCCTGGCCCATCGATCCACAACCGATAATGGCAATTTTATGCAGTGTGCCCTTGGTGGGCTTCATTTTTTTACTCAGACTAAAGTCTTCTAATACTACTTGTTGAGACATATGCTAATTCCTTTTTATAAATTCAAATTATGTATGTTTGATAGCTGCTGCCTGGTTGGCAGTAATCGCTACCAAATTGACTATATCACTTATTGAGCACCCTCTTGAAAGATCGTTGATGGGAGCAGCCATTCCCTGTAATACCGGGCCAATGGCTTCGGCTCCGGCAAGACGCTGTACCAGTTTATACCCAATATTTCCCGCTTCCAGGCTGGGGAACACCAGCACATTAGCATTACCCGCTATGGGGCTGCCGGGGGCTTTATGCATTCCAACGGCTTCCACTATGGCTGCATCGGCCTGGAATTCCCCGTCAATTTGAATGGAGGGCTCCCGCTCCTGTACTATCTTGGTAGCATTGGCTACTTTTTCCACCATGGGGTGGTTGGCACTGCCGCGTGTTGAAAAGCTCAGCATGGCAATGCGCGGGTCTATACCGGCTATGTTCTTAGCTGTTTGTGCCGTACTGATGGCGATCTGTGCCAGTTCTTCATCCGTTGGATCAGGGTGAACGGCACAATCGGCAAAAACAAGAATATTATCCGGTACCAATTCATGATTCTTAAAGAGCATTAAAAAAGCTCCCGATACCACCGAAATACCCGGTTGGGTTCGAACCACCTGAAAGGCAGGTTTCAAAACCTTGCCGGTAGCGTTAGCCGCACCGGCTACTTCCCCATCGGCTTCATTGTTCTTGATCAATAATGTTGAAAGGTAAAGGGGGTCTTCAACCAGTTTCAACGCCTCTTCCATGGTAAGGCCCTTTTCCTTTCGTATCTCAAAAAGCATGTTGGCAAATTCTTCCTTGCGATCATAAGTCCCGGGATCGATAATCGTGGTTTGTTCAATCTTTTCGAGTTTCCATTCCCTGGCCATTTCACGTATCTTGTCCTGATCACCTATTAAGATAATGCGGGCAATACGTTCCTGAAGAATGAAGTTGGCAGCTTTCAAAGTGCGTTCTTCTGTGCCCTCCGGCAAAACAATTCGCTTGTTATGTTGCTGAGCACTTGTTCTTATTCGTTCCATTAAACCCATAGTTCATTCATTTTTTCAGATACGTACGTATAATCAGTTCATAAATTAGAACCTTAAACGAAATATCATTTTTGTTTAGGAACCGCCTATACAGGCTACAACATTTCCTTAAATAATGTAGCTTTCCGCAATTCAGCCGCAAAAATATAATTTATTTATATGTATAGCTAAAAGCCCAGCTTTAATTTTTTGTAACAGAACTATTAACAGGCATAACCTCAGCTGGGAATATTATTAACTTTGCGGCTTTTAAATCAGCGATGAAGCAAACGGTAGATAAAGCATATCAGGATACACTTAACGGCACTTTACCACATACTACAGGGATAGCCCTGAATGATAGTATCGCAGCGGCGCCCACCGCCCGTGGCCAATCAACCGACACCATCGAGCTGATCTCCAACGATTCACTTGTAATTTTAAACGATACAGTTAAGGCTTATCATACACAAACGGTGCATCCAATTGAACCTTTACCACAGGAAAAGCCAGAAATAAGTCATGACTGGGTCACCGGAATAATCTTTTTCGGTTTTATTTTGCTGGCCTGGATCAAAGTGTCTTATCCCAAACGTTTATCCCAGCTCTGGAAAGGCTTTGCCCAGCAACGTTATATGGACATCATTGCGCGCGATGGAAACTTGTTTAATGAACGAATAGCGCTGGGTCTGTTTTTTATTTATATCATTAACCTGTCGCTTTACCTTCTTCTCCTGAATCAAAAGATACTTCATTATCCTATTGGAGAGGATGCCGGTATCAAGGCCATATGGACGATCATGTATCTGCTTTTCATCTTTGTGGCCGGAAAAATGATATTGATGCGCTTTGTGGGCTTTATATTCCGTGCCGGGCATGTAACCTTTGCATACATCATGAATATGTTGTTGTATGATCTGATGGCAGGTATTGTTTTGTTGCCGTTACTATTACTAATTCATACTACCTTGCCTGTTTTGTTTTTAAAAATAGGTGCTGTAGCGCTGGTTGTTCTTTATATCTGGCGGATTTTGAGGGGAGTAAATATAGGTTTATCTGAGCCGAGGTTTTCTATATTCTATTTTATTTTGTACCTTTGCACGCTCGAAATTTTTCCGGCTTTGCTGATCTATAAATTGGTCAGCCAAGGGGTTATTTGAAATAGTAATTAAAAGTTATTAAAGCTGAAAAGAGAACAGATCGGCATTAACATGGCAAAGAAAAAGATTAACAATATCCTGGTTTCGCAGCCGCAACCAGCTGATCTTGAAAAATCACCATACGGCGAGCTTGCAAAAAAATATGAGCTGAATATCGACTTTGAGAAATTCATCAAAGTGGAAGGAATTGAGGCGCAAGAATTTAGAAAAGACCGTGTAAGGCTATTGGATCATACGGCAGTGATTTTCACCAGTCGCAATGCTGTTGATCATTTTTTCAGGATTGCCAAAGAGATGCGGGTGGATATACCCGACTCGATGAAATATTTCTGTATTTCGGAAGCTACTGCCTATTATCTTCAAAAGTACGTGCAGTACCGCAAGCGCAAGATTTTCCATGGTAAGCAGAATTTTAAGGACCTCATGGAGATCATCAAAAAGCATAAGGATGAAAAATTCCTGCTGCCCTGCAGTGATATTCATAAACAATCGCATTCGAAACTGCTCGACGATAACAAGATCAAATACACCAAAGCGGTTATTTACAGGACCCTTGCCAGTGATTTATCGCACATCGATATTGGGAAATATGATTTGCTGATATTTTTCAGTCCCTCAGGGGTTCGGTCACTCTTTAAGAATTTTCCGGAGTATACGCAGAACAATACACTGATAGCAGCCTTTGGTCCCACTACCACCAAGGCCGTTAAAGAATCGGGTTTGCGGCTCGATATTACGGCGCCAACCAAAACTGCTCCATCCATGACAATGGCCATAGAGCAGTATTTGAATAACGGCAAAAAGAAATAGTGACAGGCCGGAGATCCAAAGCGGAACCAATGCAACCGCAAACATTTAAAAAACAGGAGCGACTTTCCAACCGGAAGATCATTGATGAACTCTTTTCCAAGGGGAAAGGGTTTATTGTTTCGCCCTTGCGGGTGAAGTATGTTGAAAGAGCTTTGCCCACGGAACATCCGGCACAGGTGCTAATTGCCGTATCGAAACGCAAGCACAAGAAGGCCTATAAGCGCAATGCCGTTAAGCGTAGGTTGCGCGAAGCCTATCGCAAAAACAAGCATATCCTGTATGATTATCTTGAACAAAACAACCGCCAATGTGCTTTATTAATTTTATATAGGGCTGATGAACTGCTCAGTTATCAGGAGATTGAAGCGAAAATAATTGTAATTTTGAAACGTTTAGTACGGGAATATGAAAAAACTGCTGGGTAAATTAATGATAGGGTTGATCCGTTTTTACCAGGGAGCCATATCTCCTTATACCGGCGCTTCATGTCGTTACACACCCACATGTTCAACTTATGGTGTTCAGGCTATTAAAAAACACGGCCCTTTCAGGGGTGGCTGGTTTGCCCTGAAACGCTTTTCTTCATGTCACCCGTGGGGTGGCAGTGGTTATGATCCTGTACCCTGAATTGAAATCACTAAATCCAATGATGATGAAAAAGAACTTAATACAGCTGATTACCCTTTTTGTGCTATTGGCGTTTAATTTCAGTTTGGCCAAAGCTCAAAATGGTGATGAATTTGAGATTTCTAAAAATCTAGACATTTATTCCACATTATACAAGGAGTTGAATTCCAACTATGTGGATGACCTGAACCACGGTGATCTGATGCAAACCGGCATCAAGGCCATGCTTGATGAGCTTGACCCGTATACCACTTATATCCCCGAATCGAGGATAGAAGATTACAAGATGATGACCACCGGCGAATACGGCGGCATGGGGGCGCTCATTCATAAACAGGGAAAATATGTGGTGGTTTCGGAACCATATCAAGGCTTCCCGGCCGATAAAGCAGGATTGATAGCCGGCGATAAAATTTTGGAGATCAATGGAACTTCCATGAAAGGAAAATCAACCGATGAAGTTAGTGAGTTGCTAAAAGGTCAGCCCGGGACTAAGGTTACCCTTAAAGTAGAGCGACCGGGAAAAGATGAACCTGTTACCACCGAAATTGTGCGTGAGGAGGTTAAGATCGATCATGTACCCTTTTATGGTATGGTTAATGATACCCTGGGCTATATCAAGCTAACCGGTTTTACCCGTAATATCTGGCGCGATGTAAAAGAAGCCCTGGTGGATTTAAAGGATAATCATAACCTGAAGGGCCTTGTCTTCGATGTTCGTGGTAACGGCGGTGGGTTGTTACAGGAATCGGTCAATATTGTGAACCTGTTTATCGATAAAGGCGAAACCGTGGTAAAAACCAAAGGTAAGCTTGAATCGAAAAATCAATCCCACAAAACATCCATGCAGCCTATCGATACGGAACTTCCATTGGTGGTGTTGGTAAACGAAAGCAGTGCCTCGGCATCGGAAATTCTTGCCGGCGCCATACAAGACTTCGATCGTGGGGTGATTGTGGGGCAACGCACCTTTGGTAAGGGCCTTGTTCAAAATGTGGTTCCGCTCAGCTATAACACTCGGCTAAAGGTAACTGTAGCCAAATATTATATCCCCAGTGGCCGCTGCATACAGGCTATTGATTATTCACACAAGGATGAGGATGGCTATTTTACCAAAATCCCCGATTCTCTCACTACAGCCTTTAAAACCAGGAATGACCGTACAGTGTACGACGGCGGTGGCATTGAACCGGATATTGAACTCGAGCCTCGCAGGATGAGTAAACTGACCGGCAAATTGTATACCGACTTCCTGATATTCGACTATGCTACAAAGTTTTATCTCAACCATAAGACTGTTCCCAAAGCCACTGAATTTGAGGTGAACGATACGCTGTTTAGCGACTTTACCGATTATGTGGTAAACCGCGATTTTACATACACCACCGAAACCGAGAAAAAGCTGGAGGAACTGGAGGAGAAAGCAAAGAAGGAAAAGTACTTTGAACACATCGAAGAAGTATACAAAGAGCTTAAAGCAAAACTAGCCGATAATAAGCGGGATGATCTTGTAAAAATCAGGGATGAAATAGAACCCTTGCTTGAAGGTGAGTTGGTAACCCGCTACTATTATCGCGAAGGTCGTATTAAAGCCACCCTCTCCGATGATCAGGAAATTCAAAAAGCAATTGACATATTGAAAGACGGGCAGCGCTACAATGAAATTCTCGACGGGGGTTATGTAAGCAAGGATGAAATGTAGTTAGCTTAATAATGAATTTCCAAATGCAGGAATTCCGCAATTTCAGGTATTATGATCTTTACTTTTTCCTGCTGGCCGCATTGGTGGCATCTATCCCGTTATCGGAATACACCACCAGTGTAAGTCAGTTTTTATTGTTGGCCTTTTGGATGACGGAAGGGATAGACGGTAACCGCTATAATAAGTTATTGGAAAGAAAAGGCGGTAAAGGATATACCGGAAAAATTATTCCTGTCTTAACCGTTTTGGGCGAAAACATTTACCGGCGGTTTGAATCGTTTTTCTCAAGAGAGAACCGTCCGGCTCTCATTTTCTGGACCATTTTTCTGCTGCACGTGGCAGGACTCATCTTTACCACCGATTTTCATTATGCAGCCAAGGATCTCCGGATTAAGCTTCCCTTACTTATGTTGCCGGTTGTTTTATCTACCATAAAACCCCTGGATCAAAAGCGGTTTAACTACCTGTTACTGGTTTTTGTTGCGGCTGTAGTAGTTGGAAGCCTGTTTGGTGTGGGAAAAATGCTTACCGATCCCATGGCAAATTCCCGGGAATATTCCATTTTTATTTCTCATATCCGCTTTAGCTTAAATACGGCTTTGTCATTATTCATCCTGGCGTATTTTATATTCACCGGTAAAACGTTTTCAATACAATGGCGCGTGGGATTGGGGGCAGTCATGCTTTGGCTGGTTATTTTTTTAGTGATATTAAAATCGGCTAGTGGCATAATTGTTACCCTGGTAACCATTGTAATAATGCTTTTGGGTTATGCCCTGTTTAAGGCCAACAAAACCGCCCGTATTTTCCTTATTGTTGTGGCGATTGCTGTTCCTGCCGGCTTTGTTTTGCACCTTAATTATCTTGTTAACGACTACCTGAACCCCGAACCGGTTGATTTCACCAAGCTGGAGCAATATACACCACAGGGGAACAAATATGTGCATGACACAGTACATTATGGTGTTGAAAATGGCCGTTATACCGGCTTATATATTGCCAACGAGGAACTGAAAAAAGAATGGAACGAACGCAGTGAACTCGACTTTGGAGGCAAAGATGAACGGGGACAGGTGCTGCGAAAAACGCTTATTCGTTATTTGCATTCCAAGGGCTATCGAAAGGATTCGGTAGGTGTGAATAAACTATCGAAACAGGCTATCAGGAATATTGAACATGGTATTGGCAATGTGCATTACCTGGATAAATTCAGCCTGAAAGCACGCCTGTACCCTTTTCTATTCGGGTACCGCTATTATTTGGAATCGGGCAACCCCAATAATAATTCTGTTATCCAGCGCCTGGAATACTGGAAAGCTTCTTACAGGCTAATACAGGATAATTGGTTAACCGGCGTGGGAACAGGTGACATTGATAATGCCTTTATGCAGGAATACAAAGCGATGGATTCAAAACTCGAAAAAGGAAACCGCCACCGGGCACACAATCAGTTTCTGGCAATTGCCGTCGCCTTTGGGATTCCCGGGTTGCTGTGGTTTCTGTTTGCCCTGGTTTATCCTCCTGTTAAAATGAACAAGCTAAGCAGTTATTTCTTTGGCGTATTTTTCATTATAGGGGTCTTGTCAATGATCCCGGAAGATACCCTGGAATCACAGCCCGGTGCCACCTTCTTTGCGTTTTTCTACTGCCTTTTCCTGTTTATGCCGGAAAGAGATTATTCTCATAATGCTTGATTATTTGCCGGACACCATTGAAAAAAATATAGGTTTTAAATCAGTATATTACGCCCCCTCAAAAAGTTAGAATAGACTTCCATACCCATGACTCCACATGGCCCTTAGCTCTATGCCCTTAGCTCTGCGCCCTTAGCTCTACGCTCTTAGATCTGCGCCCTTAGCTTTGCGCTCTTAGCTATATACGCTCTTATCCGCAATATTCCCCAATACAAAAACAGAAACTAAGCTTCAACTGTTATTATTTTTTTACCTTTACGGTTCAATCCAAAGGAAAGCTATGAGGAATCATATTAAACAGATCAATTACAAAGAATACGACTCCGAAAACGAACTTACTGAACAAGATAAAACTTTGTTGGATAAAGCTCATGATGCTTTAGGCAGGGCCTATGCACCGTATTCACGATACAGGGTGGGGGCGGCCTTGTTGCTGGCCAATGGTGAGATATTTACCGGCAACAACCAGGAAAATGTGGCATATCCCTCAGGTCTTTGCGCTGAGCGGGTAGCTGCTTTTGCGGCCTCCTCACAATACCCCGATGAGCCTTTTGAAGCCATTGCCATAACGGCACAGGCCCAGGACTTTGACATAGATTCGCCGGTAACACCTTGTGGTTCCTGCCGGCAGGTTTTGGCTGAATATGAAAAAAGACATCAACATTCCATCAGGCTTATCCTCCAAGGTGAAAAAGGTAAAATACAAGTTATCGATAAAGTTGAAGATATGCTTCCTCTTATGTTTCACGCTGACGAACTAAAGAAAAAGTAATATTATGAAAGCACGTTTATTTATTCTATCACTGGTGGTACTGATTGCTGCAGGCTTCCGGTCGGATAAACCCGCCTACCGTATTTATGATACAAAGGGAAAAACCGTTAAATATAAAAAGTTGGTAAAGGAGGCCCTTGATGCCGATGTAGTATTTTTTGGTGAGCTTCATAACAACCCGATTTCTCACTGGCTGCAGTTTGAACTTACCAAATCACTGGAAGCCGGGAAGGACACCAGCCTTATTTTGGGCGCTGAAATGTTTGAAGCCGATAATGGGTTAATCCTGCAAGAATACATTTCCGGAAAAATACCCGCAAAGAACTTCAATAAGGAAGCTAAATTATGGCCAAATTATAATACCGACTATAAACCATTGGTTGACTTCGCCAAAGATAGCAACTTGCGGTTCATAGCCACCAATGTACCCCGACGGTATGCCGCATTGGTGAATAAAAAAGGTTTTGAAGGCCTTGATACCCTTAGCAAAGAGGCTTATGACTATATAGCTCCGCTTCCTATAAAATTCGATCCGGAAATACCGGGTTACAAGAAGATGAGCCAAATGATGAAAAATATGGGGCATGGATCCAGTGGGCATATTGTGAAGGCCCAAGCCTTGAAAGATGCTACCATGGCCCACTTTATTCTGAAGAATTATAAGCCTGGTAAGCTTTTCCTGCATTTCAACGGAGCATTTCATTCTAAAAATCATGAAGGTATTGTATGGTACATTAAGGAAAAGAACCCCACTCTTAAAGTGTTGACTATCAGCACCGTTCAACAAGATAATATTGAGGAGCTTAAAGAGGACAGCCACGGAACAGCCGATTATATTATTGCCGTACCTTCAAGCATGACAAAGACGCATTAATGGTTTCAGCTTTTTAGCAGTTAATAACCGTATAGAACCCAAATTGAGCGATTCTCGCTCACGGCCTGCCCCGATCCCGAAAACTTTCGGGACGGGGATAAAGAAATTGTAAGCTTTTGACCT
>JAIPAP010000100.1 GCA_021740045.1 Bacteroidales bacterium | reverse complement strand
GAAGTGCGGCGCTTCGCGCCGCACTTCCCCAGCCCCCTTCCTAGAACCATAACAACTTGTCATTCCGAGCTTTATGACGATGATAATCGGCATGAAGCGAGCCTGTCTGCCGAACAGGTAGAGAATCTCCTTGCTAAATGCATTTTACCCGGAAAACAGTGATTTTTAATGTTTTTTCCTATTTGGCACAAAACACTATAAATTCTCTTGAACCGCGTTTGAGATCATTGCCATAAAAATCACCGAGTATTTTGGAATGG
The DNA here is from genome assembly GCA_021740045.1 of Bacteroidales bacterium. Lineage (GTDB taxonomy): Bacteria > Bacteroidota > Bacteroidia > Bacteroidales > JAIPAP01 > JAIPAP01. Next base: position 13,523 of record JAIPAP010000100.1, on the reverse strand, counting down.
CTGAATTTACTTCGCTCCACAAGATGTTCCAGTTCGTAACGGAAAAAGAAGCGCAAAGGGACTTTCCATACCTCTTGGTTATTTTTGCCATTTTCATCCCATTCCAACAAGAAAGTCACATGAATGGTCTGGTTGATCAGGTCGGGATCGGTGCTAACGGAGCGGCGCAGCTTTTTCCCGGGCTGGTATTCTCCGTCAAAGTCAGTGGTGCGGTCATGCGGATGCAACAACTGATTGAGATCGGGAACAAAAGCATCGAATATGAAAACACCTCCTGTGTTCAAATGCCGGTATACATTGTTCAGGGCAGCCAGTTGCTCCTCCTTGTCCGGCAGGTGCATCATCACCCTGAACGGGGCTATGATCAGGTCGAACTTGCCATCAAATGAAAAATCCACAATGCTTTGGCGGCTAATGCGGTGATGATGGCTTGCTTCAAGGTTCGACTTTAACACTTCGAGCATGGCCCCGCTAATATCAATCCCATAAATATCAGCCCCATTCGCAAGTGCATCGCGGAAGAAACGGCCCGTTCCAACACCAACTTCCAAAATTCTTCCTTTTGTTTTTGTGATATGATGCATGTAAAACTCATGATCAACAGCATCGCGAAGGTGCCGGTACATCACATCATAAAAACGGGCAAAAGCTTCAGGATACTCGTAATGCATGATGGGTTTTTTGTAAAGATAGTAATTTTTTGAGTGGAGAGTGGAGAATGGTTAATTCATTCTTTAGCAATCTTTTTTAATCACCATCTATCCTGGTTGCCTTGTGAATAGGCTGCTGGAATAAAAATTTTGAATTTTGAATTTTGAGTTTTGAATTAAGAATAAAGCCAACCCTACCCCGGATAAACCAATTCCCCCGCCTCATTCATCTTTACCAGGTAACCCTGTCCGGGTTGCATGTGGCCTATGTTGTTAATCCACTCAGGGCCTATCTTGCGAAGCATGTTGCCCTCGCTGTCTCTCACAAAATCAAGCACCTCCAACAACCCGGAAAAAACCTCAAAAGCATCTATAGACTCATCCGGTAAATAGCTAATGAACTGATAGCCTTGCTCCAATGCAACGGGTGTTTGGGGATTGACGGGAATGCCTGTAATGCAAAGGTTATCATCTTCAAGCATCTTAAAAAGATAACCTTCCAGGGTATTCCATTCGCCAATGTTATTGATCCACTCCCCTCCTATCTTACGCAACATGTTACCGTTGCTGTTTCGCACAAAATCGAGGGTTTGGTTATTAATCAAGGCTTGCACCATAGCCATCATATCAGGGTTGTTGCAAACAACACGGGTTGAAACAAATTGGAACCCCTCATCCAGCGAGCATTCCTGGGTTATGATTTGATTAAAATAAATAGCGCCCATATCGGCGCGGGTTCCATCGGGATCGATGGGTGAATCGGGGTCGCCGGCATCGATGCAGGGAGAATCTTCCATAAGTGAATAATCACCTGCACCGGGATTTGCAAAAAGCGGATCCTGGTTGATATTACCGGTTCCTTCCCATCCGCCTTCAATATCAGAATAGGTTACTGCCAAAGTGCCTGATTCTTCATGCAGTTCATCGGGTTCATTTCCATAGCTGATGCAGTTTTTAACAATCACTTCCTGGTTGGTGGCAATGGAGATGCCGCCACCCCAGCCAAAGTCAACCTCATTTCCCGATAACGTATTATTGATAATCAGGGTATTCACCATATTTCCGGTGCACCGGATCCCGGCACCATAGGAAACCCCATATCCGCTCATTGTGGTATTACCAAAAATCACATTTCTTTCCACAACAGCATCGGTACAATCTTCCATGTAAATACCACTTCCTTCGTATGCGCCGGAATTATACTTGATGGTATTATGGCTGATGGTTGGTGTGGAATTTTTGCAATAAATACCTCCTCCCGGTATATACCAATAGGTTGAATTATTCCTGATGCTATTATGCGAAATGGTCGGTGAAGCATCAACGCATCGAATACCGGCACCTCCATGCATAGGATTCCCCTCCACGTAGCCGTCCCGAATGGTGAAGCCGGTAATCAGGGTACCCGGCCCTTCACCGGAGGACATATTCACCACGGTAGAGATCTCATCCCCGTCGATAATAGTTTCTTCGATGTAGCTCGCATCACCTGTGGTAAGGTATAGTGAGCCAAGGACGATGGTTTTCCCGGAGAAGTCCGGGTTTTCGACATATGTGCCCGGATAAACCAAAATGGTATCACCATCCGTCACGGCACTAATAGCCTCCTGTATGGAAGCAAAATCATCAGGAACATGCACGAGCGAGCGGTTTGCAGGAATATTTTGAGCAATGGAGGCATTCATAAATGTTGCACATACCATGAGTGCAAAAAAGCTTGAAAGACGAATTAGCGGTTTCATAACGATACATTTATAAGATTAGAGGTACCATAAAGGTACGGCATTTTGGTAAGGATAAAAAATATCCGGCGTATATTCGTTGCCAAAGCGAACCCACCCCTTATGCCTTAATCCGTGTGCCGGTAACCAGAAATTTTACCGCAAACAAAAATGATTTCCTTATTTTTGCATCGAACCAAAACAAGGGATATGGAATTTTTAGATCTGGCCAAGCGGCGATTTTCATCCAGGAAGTACAGCACACAAGAGGTTGAAGAGGAAAAGCTCATGAAAGTATTGGAAGCCGGGCGTGTTGCCCCTTCGGCGGTGAATTTCCAGCCCTGGCATTTCGTGGTGGTGCGCGAGGAGAAAAACCGGCTTAAGCTAGCCGAATCCTATCCGAAAAGCTGGTTTCGTGAAGCCCCGGTTCAAATAGTTGTTTGCGGCGATCACGGGCAAGCCTGGAAACGCAGTGACGGCAAAGACCATTGCGACATCGATGCCTCCATTGCCGTTGATCACATCACCCTGGCTGCTGCCGACATAGGTTTGGGCACGTGCTGGATTTGCAATTTCGATAAGGACAAATGCAAAAAAGCTCTTGATCTTCCCGCACACATCGAGCCTATCGCCATGCTTCCATTGGGTTACCCGGAAGACAGCAAATCACCCGATCGTCATCAAACCGAGCGTATGCCTTTGGAAGAGATCATACATTGGGAAAAATTTTAATGAATTATAACTGAAAAAGAGGGAAAATGGAATTTCAACAGATCATACGTGATTCGATAGAAGTAAAGCTTCAGATCATGGAAAAACCCGAGCTATTGCAAAAGCTGGATGAAGCTGCCCGTGCACTGGTGTTTAGCTTTAACCAGGGAGGAAGGGTATTTTTTTGCGGAAACGGAGGTAGCGCTGCTGATGCCCAACACCTGGCCGCCGAGCTTTCGGGCCGTTTTTACTATGACCGCGAGCCCTTGTTTGCCGAGGCTTTACATGTAAACACTTCGTATATTACGGCTGTAGCCAATGACTATTCCTTTGATGATGTTTATTCGCGCCTGTTAAAAGCCAAAGGCTCCATGAACGACATCCTGATAGCTATTTCCACCTCGGGCAACTCGGAAAATATCATCAGGGCGGCACAGGCGGCAAGAGACCGGCAAATGGTGGTAATAGGTTTTACCGGTGAAGAGGGCGGAAGACTGCAGGAATATTGCAACATCCTGTTGAACGTTCCCTCAAAAGACACCCCCCGCATACAGGAATCGCATATCATGATTGGGCATATCCTCTGCCAGTATGTAGAAGAAACCCTCTATCCCAAAAAGCAGGATTCATGATCAACGAAGCCGTCATCCTGGCCGGTGGACTTGGCACCCGATTGCGAACGGTGGTTAAAGAGATCCCAAAATCCATGGCGCCGGTTAACGGTAAGCCTTTTCTGGAATATCAACTGGCCTATGTAAAGCGCTTCGGAATAGAACGGATCATCTTTTCAGTGGGTTACCTGCGCGATAGCATTATCCAATATTTTGGCGATCACTTTAAACGCTTCAATATTGCCTATGCTATTGAGCAAGAGCCGCTGGGAACCGGCGGCGGTATTTGTAACGCCCTTAAACATGTAAACGGTGATGAGGCTTTGGTATTGAACGGCGATACGATGTTTGACGTCGATCTCCGGGCTATGGCGGATCAGCACCATCAAAATAAAGCTGACCTAACACTCGCCCTTAAGGAAGTGGACGATGTTAGCCGTTACGGTGCTGTTTATATCGATGATGAAAACCAGATCATCGGATTTAGTGAAAAAAATACCGAAACCGGCAAGGGATTGATCAACGGGGGCATCTACATCATAAAAAAGGATATCTTTACCCGGATGGGATTATCGGGTAAGTTTTCGATGGAAAAAGATGTTTTCGAAAAGCATCTTCATAATCTGGATATTTACGGCTTCGCAAGCAAGGCTTATTTTCTCGACATCGGTGTCCCGGAGGATTATGAAAGGGCACAAAAAGAATTCAAGCGTTTTAACGGATGAAGATCACCGATCAATACCATATCGACAAAAATTGGACTCTTTTCCTCGATCGCGACGGGGTGATCAACCGCCGGCTGGTGGACAATTATGTAAAAGGAACGGAAGAGTTTGAATTTCTTCCCGGCGTGTTGGACGCCATGAAAATTATCGGCCGGGTCTTCGGGCATATCATCGTCGTTAGCAATCAACAGGGTGTGGGCAAAGGCATGATGAGCCGCGCCGATGTGGAACTGGTCCATGATTTTATGCTGAAGCACATCGAAAAATATGGTGGACGGATCGACGGGATATACTACAGCCCGCACCTTGAAGCAGAAAACAACCCAATGCGGAAACCCGGCACAGGCATGGGATTGAAGGCCAGGAAAGATCATCCGGATATCGATTTCCAACGTGCGGTTATGGCCGGCGACACGATAACGGACATGCAATTCGGGCGTTCGCTGGGCATGGTCAATGTTTTGATCAACACCGATAATATGCAAGTGGATAAAACCTATGTTGATCTTGAATTCGGAAGTCTGAAGGAATTTGCAGAAGCACTCATTTAAACGAATCCAGAAGTGACGCCATCAGCTATACTCATAAGCTTTTTAGCCTACACGGCCATCATCTTTACGGTATCATTCATTACCAGCCGGAAATCGGACAATGAGTCCTTTTTCATCGGAAACCGGCAATCGCCTTGGTATGTAGTGGCCTATGGGATGATCGGGGCATCGCTTTCGGGGGTGACTTTTATTTCCGTGCCCGGCGATGTGGGTAACACACAGTTTGCCTACATGGTGATCGTGCTGGGGTATCTGCTGGGCTATTTCACCATTGCCAAAATATTGTTGCCGCTTTATTACCGGCTTAATCTCACCTCCATCTATACCTATCTCGATAACCGTTTTGGGCGTTCCACCTATAAAACCGGCGCCTTGTTTTTCCTGCTTTCACGAACCATAGGAGCTTCATTTCGAATGTACCTGGTGGTGAATGTATTGCAGCTTTTTGTCTTTGATGCCTGGAATATCCATTTTGCCTGGACAGTAGCCTTTTTCATGATCCTGATCCTGTTATACACTTACAAGGGCGGAATCAGGACCATTGTTTGGACCGACACCCTGCAAACCACTTTTATGCTGGCTGCCATTATCCTCTCGGTGGTTTTTATAGGCGATCAGTTAAACTTAACCATACCCGATCTGATTGATAAGGTAGCCGATTCGAGATACTCCAAAATGTTCTTCACCCAATGGGAACATCCCCAGTTCTTTTTAAAGCAATTTTTTAGCGGGGCTTTCATCGCCATCGTCATGACCGGACTGGACCAGGATATGATGCAAAAAAACCTGAGCTGCCGCAACCTGAAGGAAGCGCAAAAGAATATGTATTGGATGAGCGCCTCGCTGGTACCGGTAAACCTTATCTATTTAACCCTGGGCGCCATGTTATTCATTTATGCCGAAACCTTTCAAATCTCTTACCCCAACACCACCGACGACCTCTTCCCCATTATTGCCCTTCAACACCTGCGCCCCCTGGCCGGGATTGTATTCCTTATTGGTTTGATCTCGGCAGCCTATTCCAGCGCCGACAGCGCCATGACCTCACTCACCACTTCGTTTAGTGTTGATTTCCTTGGCCTGAAGCGCAATCCCAACTTAACCGAGAAACAACGGACCCGGACACGCCATATCGTCCACATTTGTGTGGCCATCGTGGTTTTCTTGGTGATCATCTTGTTCCGGGCCATTAGTGATAAATCGGTCATTTCCTCCCTGTTTACCATTGCCGGCTATACCTATGGGCCCCTGTTGGGATTTTATGCCTTTGGCTTATTTACCAATTTTAAAGTAAAAGATAGATTTATTCCTGTGGTGGCAGTGATCTCACCACTGGCTTGTTTCTTCCTCAGCAAATATTCCGAGGCGCTGTTCAACGGCTATACCTTCGGATTTGAATTACTGATCGTGAATGGGATTTTGACATTTTTGGGGTTGTATTTGTTGAGAAGATCATTTTAACATAAATTTAATATAAAAACTATTGATTTGCACAACCATACCGACGTACTTTTGTTGCTTTTTCTTTAACAAAAGGAAAAACTTGATTCCGTGAAATTTTAAAAATGATGCAGTATGGAAAACTTTAGGTTTAAAGCATGGGAGATTTCGATCTCCAGGGAGAGAAAAGTTATTGAGTTACCCTCGGGTAAAATTTCGGATTACTTTGGTGAGCTCACCTTTAACAAGCGGGTGATGAAGGAATATCTACCTTCGGATGCTTATAAAAGGGTGATAGAAGCCATAGAAACCGGTGCCAAGATCGAGCGCACAATCGCCGATCAAATCGCAGCCTCGATGAAAGCCTGGGCCGTAAACAAGGGGGCAACCCATTACACACACTGGTTCCAGCCATTGACCGGAGCCACTGCCGAAAAGCACGATGCCTTCATTAATCCCGAAGAGGGTGGTAAAGCGATCGAGAATTTTCACGGAACCGAGCTTATCCAACAGGAGCCCGATGCATCCAGCTTCCCCAGCGGCGGAATAAGAAACACCTTTGAAGCCCGTGGCTATACTGCCTGGGATCCCACTTCACCGGCATTTATCCTGGAAGGCACCTTGTGTATTCCAACCATTTTTGTCTCCTACACCGGCGAGGCCCTCGATTATAAAACCCCGCTCCTGAAAGCATTGGATGCTGTGGACCATGCCGCAGTGGATGTTTGTAAATATTTTGATGAAAATATTAAGAAAGTGAATGCCACCCTGGGGTGGGAACAGGAATATTTTGTGGTAGATGCCGCCTTGTATAAAGCCCGGCCCGACCTGGCCCTTACCGGTAGAACCGTATTTGGCCACGCCTCGGCAAAAGACCAGCAGCTATCCGACCATTATTTCGGCACCATACCCGAGCGCGCTGCCGATTTTATGCGCGATTTCGAATACCAGGCTCACCGCCTGGGTATCCCGGTGAAAACCCGTCATAATGAGGTGGCGCCCAACCAGTTTGAATGTGCCCCGGTTTTTGAAGACGCCAACCTTTCGGTTGATCATAACCAGCTGATCATGCACCTGATGGACCGGGTAGCGGCACATCATCATTTGAAGGTGCTTACCCACGAAAAACCCTATGCCAAGGTAAACGGTTCGGGAAAACACAACAACTGGTCACTAATGACCAACGATGGCGTTAACCTTTTATCACCGGGGAAAACCACCGAAGAAAACGCCCGCTTCCTGGTATTTCTGGTCAATACCGTTAAAGCCGTAAATAACTATCCCGATGTATTGCGGGCACACATTGCCTCGGCAGGAAATGATCACCGACTGGGAGCCAATGAAGCGCCTCCGGCGATCATATCGGTATTTATCGGTTCGCAATTAACTCAAACCCTCGATGAGATTGAAAAGATTGATAAGGTGGAAAACCTCACCACCAACGGACCTGATTTTAACCTGAGCATCCCCAAGATACCGGAGATTTTGCTCGATAACACCGACAGGAACCGGACTTCACCTTTTGCCTTTACCGGTAACAAGTTCGAATTCAGGGCCGTTGGCTCCTCCGATAATTGCGCCAAGCCTATGATCGCCTTGAATCTGATCATGGCTGATCAGTTGCGGCGTTTTAAAACCGACGTGGACGGCCTGATTGAGAAAGGAAATAAAAAGGAAGATGCCATCCTTAACGTTATCAAGCGATACATTTCCGAATCGAAGCGCATCCGTTTCGAAGGCAACAGCTATTCGGAAGAATGGATGAAAGAAGCCGAAAAACGCGGTTTATCCAATATCACATCAACTCCCGAAGCATTAAAGGTGCTAAACGACCCCAAAACCGTAGAGCTATTCGAAATCAACAACATCCTCACCAAACGCGAACTGGAAGCACGCCAGGAAATTAAGCTGGAGAAATATGCCAAGCGGATTCAAATAGAAGCCCGTGTGCTGGGCGATCTGGCAACTAACCACATCATCCCGATAGCTATACGGTATCAGAATACTTTGATCGAGAATGTGAAAGGACTAAGTGAAGTGCTCGACAGCAAAAATTACACCCGCTTATCCAACATCCAATTGCAAAGCATCCGTGATATTTCGGAACATATTATGGAGATCAAAACCAATGTTTCGGCCATGATAGAAGAGCGAAAAAAAGCTAACGCCATTGAAAACACAACCAAGCAGGCTATAGCTTATCGAGAAAGAGTGGTTCCTTATTTTGAAATAATCCGTTATCACGTAGATAAGCTTGAATTGATGGTGGACGATGAGCTGTGGCCATTGCCCAAATACCGTGAGCTATTGTTTATTAAATAACTCACACTATTAATTTTGTCGATTTTATTACTTTTGCAGGCATAAATTCGACCAACCATGAAATTACGATATACCTTTTCAATGATCACATTGATGCTTGGTGTGGTACTTATTACAGGCACCACCCGGGCTCAGATCAATGTGATTCCAGTGGATCCCAAAACCACTCCGCCCAATAAGGAGGGTATCATTTATGCCCTGCCACGCAATTATTTTACGTTTGAAGTAAAGGTTGAAAAAACCGTTCAAAAGGAAGGCCCCTATCGCAGGTTTGCCGATCAATTCCTGGGATTAAATAATGTGATCCAGAATGATGCAGAGCGCTATGAGTTGAAATCGGTGGAAATGACAAAGCACACCGAACCCGATCCAGGCCAGTATTTTTTTGTCGGCATTACGAAAGATGAGAAAGAATTCAGGGAACTTAAGAATCTTAAGTTACACCTTTCACAAAACGGGCTTATTCAGTATACGCAGCGCCAGGAGGACGTGATGAGTGACCGGCATGAAATCTTCCGCGAATCCATTTTCCCGGCCAAGCTCGACCTGTCGTTTATTCCTTATACACGATCCAACCTGGTTGAGAAAGTGGATACCATTATTCGCCGCATCAATATCGACACCACTACTGTTGAGCGCGTAAGCTACAACCGCCGTACCGAGGAAAAAACCCTGGAACAAAAAGCCAGGGAAGCCGCCGAATTTATTCGCACTATTAAAGAAATGCGCTTTAATCTGCTGATCGGATACCAGGAAACCGCTTACGAAGAAAATACCATCAAATACATGGACGGCGAACTGCAGAAACTTTTCAATGAATACCTGGCGCTGTTCCGGGGCAAAAAGGCGACCCAAACCATCACCTACCGTTTTACCTATCTTCCTCAAAAACCAGGTGAAGAAAACACACTGTTCCGTTTTTCAACCTACCAGGGATTGATCACCGGCAACAGCAATTACAGTGATCCGGTTAACCTCAAGGTCGAAAGCAAGGGGTTAACGGCAGAGATTGAAAAATTCATAGCAGGCCGAAATGAAATTCCGAGGGAAGAAACCGGCTATTATTACCGGATTCCTGAAAAGGCGGTTATTTCGCTGCATTCGAACGGCGAAGAGCTGGGGAATACGGAAACTTATTTGAATCAGTTTGGGGTGGTCACCTATCTACCGTTCAAGCAGATCTCCAATATGGAATTTCATCGTGAAACCGGCATGGTAAAAGAACTTATTAAAGAATGAGAAGAAGAAAACCTTTTGCAGTCTACCTTTTATACGTCCTCATTTTCTTCCTGATGATCAGCGGGCTTTTTGGGGGCATCAATCTCATGCTCGACCCTACGGGTCACACCATGGAAATGCCGGTATCATTGCTTGAAGGCTCTCCTTTTGAGAATTACCGGATACCCGGGTTACTTTTATTCTTCTTTAACGGAGTCTTCCCACTAACCAGCTTTATCGGCCTTGTACTAGGCCCTGAATGGAAGCTCACCAACGCTTTGAACATATACCGAAACCGGCATTGGAGCTGGACCTTTTGCATTTACAATGCCATTATTCTCATTCTCTGGATCGATCTCCAGGTGATGATGATCGGGTATGATCATATTATTCAAACGCTTTATGCGCTGGTTGGCCTAGCGATATTGGTAGTTGCTTTGATACCCTCTGTGATGATGCACTTTGAAAAAGACAGGTATTAGCAGGTGTAATGATACTGGGTAGCTTTTAAACACAGCATTCAACAGTTCAAACACAGCCAAAAAAATTCCCGAAGCAGAATTACTGCCCCGGGAAAACCAAACTTACTAACAATCAGTGCTAATTACTTTTTTTCAACACCTTCTTCAACTACATTTTTAAGGTCTTTGGGCATTTGTGCCACAATATCGTCGAGTTCACCCTGTGTAATGTACTGTCCGATATGGTTGATCACGATCTTCACAATTTCAACTGTAGGCTTATCCCAATCGAATTGGGTTTCTCCCAGTTGCTTCTGGCGTTTCTTTACTTCTTCCGTAAATTCTTCGGCAGAAGAATAACGCAATGGTTTTTCCATGTAACTCCAGTTATCCACATAAACCGCTTTCAGGAACATGGGCAGTTGTGCAATCATATCGAGTGATTCGCTGATGGTCAGCTTATCGCGCACCGCATGCAGCACTGCCCTGAGAATGATTCCCACACGGCTTATTTCTTCAGGGTGACCAAGATCTTCTGCAAGTCTCTTTACAAAGGCATTACCTTCATGTGCGTACTTATCAAAATTAAGCGCCATAATTACCTCCTTGTTTTTGCCTGTGATATCGAAAATTTCCTGCCAAGCTTCGCAAAATACCAGGTAAGTCATAACTGTTATGGTCAAAAAAGGATGACAGGTGCTCTTTCAGCCTACCGATTACTTTTTGATATATAATCATATTCCCATGCTGACTTATCCCTTTGTTGCCATTTTTCACAAACAATGAACGCAGTGTTGACGTGTATCCACGATGGGGCTCCAGATGAAGAAAATGAATCCCTAGACTTATTAAAGCCCACATTCATTTAATGATAGTTAGCGCTGTGGCAAATAATTGCCTCCGCAGTATAAAGAATTATCAATTGCGTTAGAAATTGCAAAGAAGTAGCGCAAACTAAGCGGACTTTATTCCAAATGCCGATGACCATAAATGGTGTAGAAGTAATGTCTTTTCCATCTACCACCATCGCCGAAGGCGATAAACAATATTAACCCCAGGCGGGAGCCGGGGGTAATGAGCCGTATAGATGATCTTACCCCGAAGGGTAAAACTTTGTAGTGTCTTGCTAATTTCGGACCTTTTTCAAAATAGTTCAACTCCTTCGGAGTTGCTATTCCAGCCGCTTGTAAAGCCACAGGCTATCGCCTGTGGTTAATACCGTTTAATCCCTCCGGGATTCGAACAGCTTTACCATCAGAAATCCCTTATCATTGTAAATGATCATGTCCTTTTACACGATTAAAGAGCCCAATGATCGATTTTTGGGAAGCGGTTAAGGAGGTCTGGCTTCCTGGGATAAATAGGAAGCAATTCATAATCGTCTTACAATCAGTATACTTCAAAAACTTATCATTGGTAGCTTTATGCCGATAATCCCGATCGCCATCGGGACTATCGGGATCGGCATGAAGCGAGTCTGTCTGCCTCGCCTCAGACGAGGGCAGTGAATCTCCTTGCTAAATGCATTTTCCCGGACAATAGTGATCGTTTATCTCAAATCCCTAAAACTTCTACCAATCAACCCCTCAACCAATTAACCAATCAACCCCTCAACTAATTAACCAATTAACCAATCAACCAATCAACCAATCAACCAATCAACCAATCAACCAATTAACCAATCAACCTATCAACCTGTCAACCAATCAACCCCTCAGCCCTTCAACCAATCACCATTGCATTTCTCACCCTCATTCTTTCCGCCTAAAATCAAACATTTTAACAAAGGTTTCGTTGCAATTTAGTTATGGCTCATGATCACACTAAAGGCATTAAAAACATAAGGACAGCCTTCCTGCTAAATTTCATCTTTACCCTTATTGAAATTGCGGGTGGCCTGTTGACCAATAGTATAGCCATTATTTCAGATGCCTTGCATGATTTGGGCGATTCGCTCTCGCTGGGGCTGGCCTGGTATTTTCAAAAGATATCTTCCAGGAAACGCGATCAAACCTATTCCTTTGGTTACCGCCGGTTTACTGTGCTAGGGGCCCTTATCAACTCAGCGGTCTTATTGGTGGGGTCCGTTTTCATCCTTACCGAAGCCATCCCACGCCTTCTGGAACCCGAAACGGTAAATGCCCGGGGCATGTTCGTCCTTGCTATTATAGGGATCATTGCCAACGGCCTGGCCGCATATAAAATGCGTCACGGTAAGTCGATGAATGAGAAAGTGGTTTCGCTGCACCTGCTCGAGGATGTACTCGGCTGGGGAGCCGTGCTTATCGGAAGTGTGGTGCTCCATTTTACCGGTTTGGCCATTATCGACCCCATCCTCTCCATTGGCATCACCCTGTATATTCTCATCAATGTGATCCGCAACCTGGTTAATTCGCTCAAGATATTCCTCCAGGCAGTGCCGCCGGATATCAACATCGACAACATCAAACATCAAATCGAGCAGATGGAGGGAGTTTACAATATACACGACATCCACATCTGGAGCCTTGATGGCGAATATAACATCCTTACCATCCACATTATAGTGGATCAACCCATGCAGTTACAAGATGCCGTGCCAATGAAAACACGGATAAGGAAGATGGTACGCGATATGGGCATACAGCACGTCACCATTGAAACAGAGCTAAGCGAGGAGGATTGCGATCAAAATTGCTGAACAAAAGGCCCTAAAACATTTCCCGATCAAGTTTTGTTCTCATATATCGTTATTCACCGTATGAAGTGAACGAATTAAGCTATTTTTGCCACTGAAACGGCTGTGATACCAGGAACGATGATAAAGACGGCAAACAATTATGCGGGAAATCCTTGAACGTATCCATACCTATTCTGATCAGGCGGAACCGGAATTACTGGTGCAATTGGTTGAGCATATTCGGCCAAAGAAACGCAAGCATCCAGGGCAGGCTATTAAAAACCTGGAATATATGCTCAAAGTACTTGAAGCCAATCCTGAGTTCAGCGCTGCATTTTCGCATTATGTAAAACACCTTTTTTACTCTCATAATCCCATTCACCTATACACCGATACCGGGATCATGTCGCAAAAGGGCTTCTTTTATGAAACCATCAGCAAGATCAATCACAAG
>JAIPAP010000099.1 GCA_021740045.1 Bacteroidales bacterium | reverse complement strand
GCGCTTTTTTCCGCCCCGCCGCCACCATCTTTTAAAACCATGATTGTCATTTCGGTGGAGCCGACGTTAGGAGGCGACTGAGACCTGCCAGCAGGCAGGCTGGAATCTCCGTCGTAATGCAGTCACCTTTACATTTTTACCTAGCCCACTTTATCGGGAATAATTGATAACCATTTTACAATCAGTATCCAGTAAAAACTTGTCATTGGTAGCGAAGCGAGCCCGCCTGACCGAGCATTCGGGCAGGGAATCTCCTTGATGTTTACCGGACACCAGTGATAAACAATTAAACATTAAACCCCCTAATTCATTCCCTACCCTTCCAGGTAATCCCGGTGTATCCCTTTCGGATAGTCCTTATTGATAATTTCTACCAATCTCCGATAGTCCATTTCGTTGGCCACAAAATCAATATTGTTGGTATCGAGGATCAAGATGCGCATATCTTCCCGCTGGCGTAAATAATCCAAGTAGCTCTCCTGTATCTTTTCCAGGTAGGATTGTTGGATCAGCTTTTCATAATCGCGGCCGCGCTTTTCAATATTCTGTTGCAGCTTGGGGACATTTACGTGCAGGTAAACCAGCAGATCAGGTTTGGGCAGCGAGGAGTTGATAATGTGAAAAAGCCGGTAATACAAGTTGTATTCAGCCGGCTCAAGGTTCTTGCGGGCAAATATCAAAGATTTATTGATAAAATAATCGGATATGATAAAGGAGCTGAACAGATCATGAGAAGTAAGCTGGTCTTTTAATTGCTGATACCGCTCCGCCAAGAACGACATTTCCAGTGGAAATGCATATTTATCGGGGTCTTTATAAAATTTAGGCAGAAAAGAGTTATCCTCGAACTGCTCCAATATAAGCTTTCCGTTGTATTGTTCGGCAATACGTGTAGCCAGGCTCGTTTTGCCAGCTCCAATGTTCCCTTCGATGGCAATGTAATTGTAATTCATTTATCCAGCGTATCGTTTCACATCAAGTTCATCGTCGCATTCAGCCAGCAGCTCTTTTACGGTTTTATTCAGTACCGGGTGAAACCACTCAGGGACTATCTCAACCAGCGGCACAAGGGTAAACCTGCGCTTGTGAAGATAAGGATGCGGAATGCTTAACCGTTGTGTATGAATAACCGTGTTATTGTAAAACAGCAAGTCTATATCCATCACCCTGGCCTCATAACCTGATTTTGAGCGTTTTCTTCCCATTTGAGCTTCTATCTCCAACATGATATCGAGCAGCGAAAAAGGAGCCAAGCCGGTATTCACAAGCAACACCTTATTGAGAAAGGGATTTTCATGCTCAAAACCCCACGGTTCGGTTTCATAAACCGATGAGGATTGTTCTATACGGCCGATTTTTTTTTGGATAAGGCCTGAAGTCTCCTTTAATAAATTTAACCTGTCGCCCAGATTTCCACCCAGCAAGAGCAATGCCCGGTGATTGTTGTCGCCATTCATACGGCCAAAGATACACAGGTTTCGCAAAGTCACCTAAAGTAACAGCACTTTTTACCCGATGATGAAGCCTGAAGGGTTAATTAAGGTATTTAGAGGTCAGTATTTAACTGCCAATATTTATTTTGCAATAGACGCTGACAAGACCTTCGGACGTTGTCAGGTCCAAATCTGTCAGCGTGCGAAGCTCCTGACAGCATTTTATAGATAGTGAGGCCTTGATTTTGTTGCATTTAAACGATGTGTTTATCTACTGACCTCTAGTATTAATCGAAGTTAAGTACCAAAAACTCATCTTTGGCAGTAAACTCGATCGCTATATTGAATTTCTCCATACGGTTAAGAATGCTTTTAATCTTTTTATCATATAAACGGTCGATAGCCCATTTACCGGTGAGTTGAGCAAGGTGTTTAGCGCTGCCCCTTTTCACACAGTCAAAGCGTTTATCGACTATAAGGTTGTTCAGTGAACCGGTACTTGCATAAGCCTTTAAATGCTGGATATGAGCCATGATACCTGTCCGGCGGTCGGGATACCAGTCGCCTGATACATGATCATTTAAGGCTCCCAATCCACAATAATTATTCTGCTCGGGTTTTACAACGCCACCATATTTGAGGAAACCTGTTTCCAGACACATTTGTGCGAAAGCAATGTCGTGATTAACTCCCTCGCGCCGGCACTCACCCATATACAAACGGGCAAAGGCTGTAGCCTCCTCTAGCGGTATATTCCGATTATATTGCTTTAAGAAAGCAGCAAGCCGATCGGCCGAGTAATTTCCCCGGCTCATTATACGATATGAGGGAAAGGTTTTTGGGGTTACCCCACGAATATCAATCATTTCCCAGGCATAATCTTCAAGGCTTTCAACATCGAAGCCATAGACTTTTCCGGCCTTGTTATTTTGAGCGCTGTCAATCTGACTACTTGAATATGTTGGATGCTCTGGTTGTGCTTTATCCGGTGAATCGGCAGGTGGAAAAAACGACAAGTTGAAACCGATCAATATCAGTGGTATGACCAGCGGAGCATATCGTCGCATCTTATTTATCTGATTTTTGATCGTCACTGTACCATTGATTTTCAAGCCAAATATCGGTATAAAACCCTAGCGGTTGAAAAATATTCATATTAAGTTTTCACAAGTCAATGTTAATATCTTAAACCCGTAAACCTGAAAAATGTTAACCCTGCCTGATCATATATAGGTTTTGGACACAAATCTTAATATAAACATCACATATATCCATTCACCTGAAAGGAATTTTTTAGTATTATTGCACATCCACCCTAAAAACCGGAAAACATATGAAACAGTTTTTTAAATTTATGTTTGCATCGATGTTGGGATCATTCCTAACAGCAGTTGTTTTGTTTTTTATTACAATGGGATTTATCAATTATGCGGTTTCGCTAACACAGCAAAAAGCATTTGATGTACCCGAAAATGCTGTGTTACACCTCAAGCTTGATAAGCCCATTCAGGACCGAACCCCGAAAAGCCCGTTTGCCAATTTCGATTTTCAAACCTTCGAACCGGCAAAGTCTTTAGGTCTTAATGATCTGTTGAAGAATATCGAGAAAGCCAAGAATGATGATAACATTAAAGGTATTTATCTTGATATTAGCGTTATACCCGCCGGCTCTTCTACTATTGAAGAAATTCGTAATGCCTTGATTGATTTTAAATCATCAGGAAAATTTATTATTAGCTACAGCGAAATGTTTACCCAGCGTTCCTACTACCTGGCCAGCATTTGCGATGAAATCTACCTGAATCCCGAGGGCATGATCACCTTCCAGGGATTGAATGCCGAAACCATGTTTATTAAAGGAACACTGGATAAATTAGGCATTGAGGCCCAGATATTCCGCGGCGAAGGCAACAAATACAAAAGTGCCGTGGAACCACTGTTTATGGAAGAAATGAGCGAAGCCAGCAAGGAACAGCTCTCCGCCATGATCAACTCCTTTTGGAACCATGTGTTGACCGGTATTTCCGAGCAGCGCAACATTTCGATGGAGGAATTGAATGAAGTGGCCGATGACATTAAATTGTGGAATCCTGCTAATGCTAAGAAATATGGTTTTGTTGATGATCTGAAATATAAAGATGAGATCCTTGCTATTCTTCGCAATAAACTTGACGTAGATGAAGATAAGGACATTGAAGCTGTTAGCATCGCCAAATACAACAACACACCCGATCCGGAAAAGGAATTCTTCCGCGACAAAGTCGCCGTAGTTTATGCCTCGGGTAGCATCATGAGTGGCGAAGGCGATGATATGACCATTGGTTCGGAGCGGATTTCCCGGGCTATTCGTAAAGCACGGCGCGACTCCACCATAAAGGCCATTGTCTTCCGCATTAATTCACCCGGTGGAAGCGGGTTGGCCTCGGACGTGATCTGGCGTGAGGTTAAGCTGGCCAAAGCAGTTAAGCCTGTTGTGGTATCAATGGGTGATGTAGCTGCTTCAGGTGGTTATTATATCGCCTGCCCGGCCGATACCATTCTGGCATCACCGCTTACCGTTACCGGCTCCATTGGTGTGTTTGGCGTGATCCCAAATATGAAAGAATTCTTTAACGATAAGCTGGGCATGACTTTTGACAACGTGATGACCAACGACCATTCGAACTTCCCGCCCATCAACCGGCCCATGACAGCAGAAGAAAAAAGCATACTCAACACCTATGTCAACCACTTTTACGATACCTTCACCCAAAAGGTGGCTGACAGCCGTGATATGAAACAGGATTATGTACATGAAGTAGGTCGTGGTAGAGTATGGAGCGGTATAGATGCACTCGAAATCGAATTGATCGATAAGCATGGTGGTTTGAATGATGCAATTGATATTGCTGTAGAAATGGCCGACCTTGAGGGTTATCGTCTTACCGAACTCCCCGAACAAAAGGACTTTTTCGAGGAAATTATGGGAAGCTTCGGAAGTGCTTCTATTTCAAAGTTAATTCGGGGTGAGTTGGGCGATCATTACAAATATTACCAGTATATTAAAATGCTGGAAAATATGGATCCCATCCAGGCACGGTTGCCGTATGAGCTGGAGATCCATTAGAGTTTAGCATAACATAAGACTTAATTTATAAATTTGTTGCGGGTTGTGTGTTTCGGGTTACCGAAAAGACCAACCCGCAAAGCTTTTATTTTTACTCCCGGCGCATCTCCTAAAAACCTTTAAAGCAATGAAGCATATAACCATCGATACCGAATTAAAGGAAAAAATCGAGCATATTACACTGGGCTGCATCAGTACTTACGTAAAAATTGGCAAAAGCCCGGAGGCCTTGATAGATGAATTGAAGCACTTGGGAACAATTGTGCAGGATAAATATGCCATTGAAAACATTGCTCAAATTCCGGCCATAAAAAACACCCGTGAGGCCTATAAAGCCTTGGGAAAACAACCAAGCCGGTACCGGGTATCGTCCGAAGCGTTACATCGCAGACTTGTTCAGGGCAAAGGCTTGTATTTTATTAATAATGCCGTGGATATCACCAATTATATGTCCATCAAATCGGGCTATGGCATTTGTACCTTTGATGCCGAAAAGATCGATGGAGATGTGTTATTCCGAAAAGCCCGTGAAGGTGAAACATACATAGGCATTGGGAAATATGAATTAAACATTTCAGGCCTTCCTGTTTTTGCCGATAACCAAGGCCCATTTGGAAGCCCCACCAGCGACTCGGAACGTACCATGACCTCTGAAAACACCACTTCACTGCTCATGATCTTTGTAGCGTTTAATAAAGAGCCCCATATGAAGAAATGGCTGGAAGAGGCTTCAGCATTACTGAGAAAATATGCTTTGGCAAACGGGATTGAGATGGAGGTGATTGAGCGCTGATTTTCATTGCTTGCAGGAATATTCAAACTGCACCCAAATACAGTTACTATTGAAATACACGAAATTTATAATTAGTTGCCTTTTAAGGAATTATGAATTAAAAACAACTAAGTTTTTAATGTAGAAGGACTACCAGCTACCAACTGCTCCAAAGCAACAACAAATTACACGAATAACACTGGATTGCCGGGGATATAATCTCCAAGCCTAATGCCTACCCCCTTCTTCGTTGATCATGGGTACGAAGCGCACGGGGATCACATCCTGTTCGGTAATTTCACCGTCTTTCTTCTTGATCAGGTATAATTCCTGGTTCATATCGCTACCCACCGGGATGATCATACGTCCACCTTCGGCGAGCTGCTCTTTTAAAGGCTTGGGCACATTATGCGGGGCGGCCGTTACAATAATGGCATCGAATGGAGCATACTTGGGCCACCCTTGGTAGCCGTCACCGATTTTTACTTTCACATTATCATAGCCATTGCTATGCAGCCGCTTTCGTGCTGATTTACCCAGGTCGGGAATAATTTCGATGGAATATACGGTATCGCAAATTTCGGCCAGCACGGCTGCCTGATAGCCCGAGCCGGTTCCAATTTCCAGTACGCGTGTATCTTCTTTTGGATTGACCAGCGCGGTCATCAACGCTACAATGTAAGGCTGCGAAATGGTTTGGCTGTGACCGATAGGAAGCGGCCGGTCGGCATAGGCTAATTTGCGGTACCTTTTGGGAACGAACAAATGCCTGGGAACCGAACGCATGGCCTCCAACACCTTTTCATTCTTGATGCCACGGGCTTTGATATCATTTTCCACCATGGTGTTGCGCTCGATCTCGTAATCGGTTTTCTGCCCGTACGACGTTGCAGCAATGGATAATACAATAATCAGGATCAGTATGTTCTTTATTGACATCATCATGGAAGTAAAATTAATGAAATCTCAAAAGATATACAAGTAATAATTTATTTTGCCTTGGTTGCCTACCTTATGAAATCTAAAATCCCTCTAACGCATTGATACGAGCTTCTTCTTTTTCCGCAGCATCCAGTGAATAATCATAACCATACAGGGCACCTTCCCATTCGCCGTACATGGCATTAGGCAAAACGATGAAGCGTTTCCCAAAGCTGCGGCGGAGGCTGTCGGTTATGGCAAAGCGCTTGTCAACCGGCTGTTCTTCAAAGATGGGTAAAAAGTCATTCAGGTTATCGCCTATCAGCACCGCAATTTTGTGATCTTCCCTGATCGTGTTCCGCCGGGCTTCCTTGCTCGATTCACCGGTGCGCATCATCAGTTGTTCAGCATTGGTCTGCGGAAAACCGAGTTCCTTCAGGTTTTTAATGGTCGCTTCTTTTAACTCAGCTTTACGATTGGTCACGTAAAAAATGGTAATGCCCTGTTCATCGGCATAAGTCAAAAACTCAAGCGAACCGGGCACAGGCTTGGCTTCTGCTTTTTTGCACCACTCGCTCCATCGCTCCGGGTAGCTGATGTTCCCAAGAACACTTTCGGCCTGGTAAGGGCTGTTGTCCAGCACCGTTTCATCGATGTCGACCACCACGGATAATTTCTTGTTACCGTCATGCAAACGCTTTTCAACATCCAGGCGGAGCTTGGCCATGTTGTATGCTTGATATGCCAGGGCTCGCATTTCAGCTGCTTTTTGATGGTAAAGTGTGGACATGATCATGTGGCGGTTGCCGATGCCATTATCAGATTGATCAATGCTGCAAGCGCCGGCAAGAAATACGATGCCAACGACTAAATAAATGGTCTTTTTCATGGGGGCAAAAATAACGATTTTAAAGCTCAACGAGGATAAGGTGATCTATTCGATCAAAATCTTTACGATTAAGGGTTGAAATCGGTAGACCCTTTGACAAGGCAGTAGCTCCGATTAAAATATCCTTAATCCCGATTATTTTATTACGCTTTGTTAAATATTGAACTATTTCGGCAGCAATTTCTACTTCTTTTTCAAATAAGGGATGAATAAGCATTTTGCTAAAGATAGACTCCCAATATTTCTTTTGGTTTTCATTAACCCCCGATAAAATTTCAAGTTTCGTTATAACAGATATTTCAAACGTATACTTTGAGGATAACTTAACAAGTTGGGTTTTATCCTTGTCCTTCTTTCTATAATAGTCAATCAACAATGAGGTGTCTAATAAAACAGGTTCTTTGTCCATGTATCAAAGCTTTTTTCTATCTTATCGAATCTTGTTTTTTCCTCATCAGTCATTACCGGACCTCTTAACAATAAATCGGTTAGCTCATCTTTGTCCTCAGATGCGAAAGGAGATTGCTCCAGTTGTTGATCAAGTTTTTTCTTAAGCTCATATTTATCATCCTGCGGTAATTGCTCAATAATTTTCAATATCTGCTTGAATTCTAATTTCACCATTAATTCCATAACTCCATGATTTTATTACATACACAAAAATAACGATTTTTCAGCTATATAGATTTTGTGCAGCCAGGATAGGCCATCATTTTTTAAAACAGGGAGCCTTAGCTCGGAAAAAACGAATAGCTCAAGCTTTCCCACAGCGGCAGCGCCGCGTACTCTTTATAGCAAATGTAAAAAGCCAGCGAAAATGAAGGTGCAGCGCACCGGTAATCTGGAAAATCATTTCAATATTCGATGTATTTATAGAATGCAAAAAAGGAATAGATAGAACGCTTAAATCCATTTATTCACATTCAATTCCTTTTCCCATTCGGTTAAGGCGCGCTGATAGGCAGCTATGGTGGCATTGAAGATCATTTTGTTTTCATCGTTCCAACCATTCCTAATTATAATATTTCGGTGCGCTGCACCTATTTCCGCAATCCGGAATCCGATTGCTATAAATATTACGGCGCTATGCGCCTGTGACGGGGAATTTCTCAATGTTTGTCCTTTTTGAAACAGGGTGCCTCAGAACGGACAACCGGATTGCTCAAGCTTTCACACAGCGGCAGCGCCGCGTATTCTTTATAGCAAATGTATAAAGCCAGCGAAAATGAAGGTGCAGCGCACCGGTAATCTTTTTTCCAGGAATAAGCATTTTATGTGGGATTGTTAATTTATTTTTTTGAGCTATAAATATTACGACGCTATGCGCCTTCGGGTGGGAATTCCTCAATGTTTGTCATTTTTGAAACAGGGAACATTAGCACGAAAAAACTGGATAGCTCAGGCTTTCCCACAGCGGCAGCGCCGCGTACTCTTTATAGCAAATGTATAAAGCCAGCGAAAATGAAGGTGCAGCGCACCGGTAAGCTTTTTCCAGGCATAAACATCTTATGTGGGATTGTTAATTTATTTTTTTGAGCTATAAATATTACGACGCTATGCGCCTTTGGTTGGGAATTTTAAATGTTTTCCATTTTTAAAACAGGGAACCTCAGCAGGAAAAACCGGATAGCTCAGGCTTTCCCACAGCGGCAGCGCCGCGTACTCTTTATAGTAAATGTATTAAGCCGGGGAATATTTAGGTGCAGCGCACCGGTATGCTGGGATGTCATTTCAATATTCGATGTATTTATAGAATGCAAAAAAGGAATAGATAGAACGCTTAAATCCATTTATTCACATTCAATTCCTTTTCCCATTCGGTTAAGGCGCGCTGATAGGCAGCTATGGTGGCATTGATGGTTATTTCCTTTACATCACTTCTTCCTGCCCAGGCATTGCCTTGGTGGATGTATTCGGTTTCCAGTAAATCCCGTAAGGTTTGTATGGTAAAATCGGGGTCATTTTTCCGGTGGCGTTGCACATATTGATAAACGCTTTCGAACACTTCGTCATATTTTTCTTCTTCCCAGCTTCGCTCAGTCATTTTACTTCTATTTTCAGTTCAAAAAGTATAACGAAAGAATGAAAAGTTGGTTTTATGGGTAACCATAAAAAAAAAGCAACCCCAAAGATTGAGGCTGCTTTTATATCTCATGTTCATTTCACTTTTATTCCGAATAATCCATCGAAGCCATGCGCTTATAATTGTCATAACGCCACTTGGCATTTTCTTCCGCCATAGTAAACAGGCGGTCGGCTTCTTCGGGGAAGGATTTCTTGAGCGAAGTATAGCGGATCTCACCGTTAAGAAAATCCTGGAATTTACTCCAATCGGGCTCTTTTGAATCAAGCACGAAGGGGTTCTTCTTCTCCTGCTCCAGCATCGGATTGTAACGGTACAAGTTCCAGTACCCGGCCTCCACGGCGTTCTTTTCTTCCTGCTGGGTATTCTTCATACCGGAACGCAAGCCGTGGTTGATACAGGGTGAATAAGCAATGATCACCGAAGGTCCGGGATACGCCTCAGCTTCACGGATGGCTTTAAGCGCCTGTGACTGATTAGCGCCCATGGCAATTTGTGCCACGTACACATAACCATAGCTCATAGCCATCACACCCAAATCCTTCTTACGGATCTTCTTACCTGAAGCAGCGAATTTAGCCACTGCACCTGCCGGGGTTGCTTTGGATGATTGTCCGCCGGTGTTGGAATAAACCTCGGTATCGAGTACCAATAAGTTCACATCATCACCGGAAGCGATCACATGGTCGAGGCCGCCATAGCCAATATCATAGGCCCAGCCGTCGCCGCCAATGCTCCATACCGACTTTTTAACGAAGTAATATTTTAAGGCAAGCAATTCCTTCGCCAAGGGGTCCTTCTCCTTCTCAAGCTTAGCGATCACTTTACGCGACGCTTCCTTGCTGGCATCGGCATCGTCCTTGCTGTCGAGCCATTCTTTCATGGCTTCTTTGGTCTCATTGGAAGCACCGTTTTCCATCAGCTTTTGCATGCGGTCGGCAATGCGGTCGCGTAACTTATTTACTGCAATTGCCATCCCGTAGCCATACTCTGCGTTGTCTTCAAACAGTGAATTGGCCCAGGCCGGTCCGTGTCCGTCAGGATTAATGGTATAAGGAGTAGAGGGGGCCGAACCACCGTAAATAGAGGAACAACCGGTAGCGTTAGCGATCATCATGCGATCACCAAACAACTGGGTTACTAATTTCACATAGGGTGTTTCACCACAACCGGCACATGCTCCCGAATATTCAAACAAGGGCTGTGCAAACTGGCTATTCTTAACCGACTTATTCTTGGGAACGATATTATCCTTGTAAGAAACGGTCTTTTCAACAATATTCCAGTTTTCCGCCTCGTGCATCTGATCGTCAAGCGGCTTCATTACAAGCGCTTTATCCTTGGTGGGGCACACTTCCACACAGTTTTCACAACCGGTGCAATCCAAGGGGCTTAACTGGATACGGTATTTTAATTCACCAAACTGCTTGGCCGGTTTGGCATCGAGCAGGGCCATATCATTGGGCAACTTTTCCTCTTCCTCTTTATTGACGAGGAATGGGCGGATACAGCTATGCGGACATACATAAGCACACTGGTTACACTGTATACAGTTCTCCGGGATCCATTCCGGAACCGAAACCGCAATACCGCGTTTTTCGTAAGCTGTGGTGCCTTGCGGGAAAGTTCCGTCTTCATTGCCTACAAATGCACTTACCGGAACATTATCACCCTCAAGGGCATTAACCGGTTCGAATACATTTCGAATAAAAGCGGGAAGATCGCGTTCATCTTTTTCTTTCTTCACCTTAATATCTTTCCATTCTTTGGGAACCTCGATCTTCTCAATTTCCTCGCCACCTTTGTCAACAGCAGAATTGTTCATATTTACAATATCCTCTCCCTTGCGGCCAAAGCTCTTTACAATAGCTTTCTTCATCTCCTCAACCGCCTTGTCGTAAGGGATCACTTCCGATATTTTAAAGAATGCCGATTGCATGATGGTATTGGTACGGTTACCGAGGCCAATCTCACGGGCAATCTTAGTGGCATTGATAATGTAAAACTGAATATCGTTTTCGGCCATGTATTTTTTGAAAGAATCGGGCAAACGGTTTATGGTTTCCTCTTTATTCCATATGCTGTTCAGCAGGAATGTACCGCCTTTTTTCAACCCCCTTAACATATCGTACTTATTAAGATAAGCCGGAACATGACAGGCCACAAAATCGGGCGTGTTTACGTAATAGGTTGAACGAATTGGGGTGTCGCCAAAACGCAGGTGCGATATGGTAATACCACCTGATTTCTTGGAATCATAAGCAAAGTAGCCCTGTGCAAATTTATCGGTATTGTCACCAATGATCTTAATGGAGTTTTTATTGGCTCCCACTGTACCATCGGAACCAATGCCGAAAAATTTACCTTCAAAGGTACCTTCATGCGAAACCGAAATCTCTTCCTTAATGGGAAGCGAAGTATAGGTTACATCATCATTTATACCTACAGTAAACTGATTCTTGGGCTCTTTCATCTTCAGGTTATCGAATACAGCCTTAACCTGTGCGGGAGTGGTGTCCTTGGAACTCAAGCCATAACGGCCACCAACGATCAACGGGCGCTCTTCCCTGTCATAGAACAGGTTCTTGACATCAAGATAAAGCGGCTCACCGTTAGCACCCGGTTCTTTGGTACGGTCGAGCACGGCAATGCGTTTAACCGTTTTCGGGAATACCTTAAAGAAATACTTTTCGGAGAAAGGGCGATAGAGGTGGCAGGTAATCAAACCAACTTTTTCACCTTGTTTATTCAGGTGATCCACCACTTCCTTGGCCGTTTCGGTAACAGTGGTCATAGCCACGATGATATTTTCGGCATCCTTGGCACCATAATAAGTGAACGGATGATATTCACGACCGGTAAGCTTGGTGATCTCCTGCATGTATTCTTCAACAATGTCGGGAACCACATCATAATAGCGATTAACCGATTCCTTAGCCTGGAAAAAGATATCAGGATTTTGTGCTGTGCCGCGGGTTACCGGGTGTTCAGGATTTAAACCGTTATCCCTGAATTTTTGTAAGGCTTCCTGATCAACCAATCCTTTCAGGTCTTCGGTCTCGATCACTTCCACTTTCTGGATCTCATGAGAGGAACGGAATCCATCGAAAAAGTGCAGGAAGGGAATTCTTGATTTAATGGACGAAAGATGAGCAATGCCGGCCAGGTCAATAATTTGCTGAATACTACCACTGGATAGTAATGCAAAGCCCGTTTGGCGGGTGGCATAGATATCACTATGGTCACCGAAAATGGACAGCGCATGCGCTGCCACTGAACGGGCGCTCACATGAAAGGTTCCGGGCAGCAACTCACCGGCTATCTTATACATATTGGGGATCATCAAAAGCAATCCCTGTGAAGCTGTAAAAGTGCTGGTAAGAGCACCGGCCTGCAAGGAACCATGTACCGCACCGGCAGCCCCCGCTTCCGACTGCATTTCGGTTACCTTTACCGTTTCATCAAATATATTTTTTCTCCCAAACGAGGACCATTCGTCAATATATTCCGCCATGGTCGACGAGGGAGTAATCGGATAAATTGCCGCTACTTCACTGAACATATACGCTATATGAGAAGCAGCGTAATTGCCGTCACACGTAATGAATTTTTTCTGTTTAGCCATAACTAAAAATTTAAATAAGCTGATATTTAGATACTTGCTGCAATATTCAAAAATGCTTTGCGAAATTAAATATTTCGCCCTAATAATTAGTTTTAAAAACCTCTAAAATGGCGTCAAAATCAACTATTTATATTCATTTTAGATTGCAATGTTTTACATAACCACGCTTTTTGATCGAATAACTTTTATAACGCTACGTTTATTGTTATATCAATAACAGAAAAATACTCGCCCGAAATAAATTATACCGCTACAGTTATCAAATTCGGTGTAAAAAGTTGTACTTTAGCGGATAGCATAATAATTTGGAAAAAAGATGAATTATGAAAATCGAATGATGGGACATTGGAGCTAAAATCAAGCTATAATCAATAAACAAGAACACAATAATAGCTGTTTATAGCAGTAGCTCAAATGCGAAAAACTATCCATATTGAATAAACCTTAAAAGTGAAATAACATGGCAAATCTGAAAACCAATTATTTGGGAATTGAATTAAAAAACCCCTTGATCGTAGGGGCAAGCAATTTAGTAGATAACATTGACGGCATTAAAAAAGCTGAAGAAGCGGGTGCAGCCGCCATTGTATACAAGTCGTTGTTCGAGGAACAAATAAATCTTGAAAGCATTCAAATGCAGGATGAGTTAGAAGAATATGATGAACGGCATCCCGAAATGCTTGATATCCACCCCAACCTCCAACATGGTGGCCCTAAAGAGCATCTATACAACCTGAAAAAGGCTAAAGAAAATATGGGCATACCGCTTATTGCCAACCTTAACGCCATCTTTAAGGAAACCTGGGTGGATTATGCAAAGCAAATTGAAGAAACCGGGGTGGATGCCCTGGAATTGAATTTTTATGCTACCCCCGAAAACTTCGAGGATGATGCTAAATCAATTGAAGATAAGCAAATTGAAATCATTAAAGAGATTAAGAAGGCTGTGAAGATACCGGTAAGCATTAAGCCTAGCTATTTTTACCACAATCCGTTAAATGTGATCGCTCGCATGGATAAAGAAAAGGTGGATGGATTCGTACTCTTC
>JAIPAP010000098.1 GCA_021740045.1 Bacteroidales bacterium | reverse complement strand
GGCATCGAAGAGCAGGGGAACTGAACTGTTTTGGATCAAGAGCTTCAGGGCATTTTGAGTTTGCTTTTCCATACCAATCCCTGGTCCGACACCAATGGCATTAAAAGGTGCAATATCGCCGGTATCACTAAAGATGTGTTCCGAGCTGTCGATCACCGTCATGGCTTCGGGTACGGCTGTTTGGATAATGGGATAACCGGCTTTGGGTATATGAGCCGTCAACAAGCCGGGACCGGCACGCAGGCAGGCCCTGGCAGCCAATACAGCCGCCCCCATTTTGCCATAGGCTCCGGCAACCAATAAGGCATGGCCAAAATGTCCTTTATGCTGGAATTTGTTTCGCTTTTTCAGGCTGGGTTCGATGTCGGCTTTTTCAACCAGGTAATTTTTTACGTCCACACGGTTTATGAAGTCCGCATGCAATCTGATGGGCAGCACGTGCCATTCGCCCACAAACTGATCATTTTCGGGGAAAAGAAAAGCCAGCTTGGGAAACTGGAATGAAAGGGTGTAATCGGCTTTGATGATGGTGTTTTTTTCTGTTGTGCTCGGTTTATCGCTAAACAAGCCTGAAGGTGTGTCCACGGCAACCACCACGGTATGGGAGGCATTGATATGCTCGATCACCTTGCCCGGGAATCCCTTCACCGGCTTCGACAAGCCTGAGCCGAAGATAGCTTCCACCACCAGGTCGCCTTCATGGATTTCGGGTAGGGGATCGTTCTCATATACATCCACCACCTTCACCTTAGGAGTTTGCTTCAATCGTTCATAGTTGATCTGAAAATCCCCGGAAGTCTTGTCGGTAAAGCGTATGGGATACACTTCCACCCGCGGGCTAACCCTGGAAAGCAATCTTCCCAGCGCCAGTCCGTCGCCCCCATTATTACCGGGCCCGGCAAAGATTTTCACCGGCTGCCGGGCATGGCTTGAATATTTAATCCACAGGTACAATTGCGTTGCCGCCCGCTCCATCAGGTCGATGGAAGGGATGGGTTCATTTTCAATGGTATAGGCATCTGCCTCACGTATTTTTTCTACGGGTAATATCTTCATATGCCAATTTGTTTTGGTCAAAGATAGCGCAATGGGCGGAGTTTTCAAAGTGCGGAGGAGTTCCAAGTTCTAAGTTTCAGGTTTCAAGTTAGCTTCCTCATCCTATATGCGGATTAGTTGGATAATCAGGTTCCAGGTTTCACGTTGATGGGTTGTTATTACGGGATGCCTGTTGCGGGTTACGTGTTACAGGTTGTAGGAGGTAATATCCTGAATACTGCACATTCAATTAAAATTTTAAATCGTCAATCTAAAATTCGATCTTCAGGATTGAATATAACGAAGTGGATCATCTTGCCAGAACGTCAAAAAAACTTCAGGGTGAGTATGACATCGTCTTGCATAACAGCGAAGTGATTGTGGTTATTGAAGTCAAATATAAAGTCCACCCTGATGATGTGGAGGATTTCATTAACCGCAAACTTCCTAACTTTAAGCCCTTGTTTAAAGAATACAGCGACAAGGAACTTATTGGCGGCATGGCCGGGATGAGCATCCCCAAAGCCAGTTATGAATTGGCTGCAAAACATGGTTTACTGGTCTTAACCCAAACAGGCGAAAACATTACTGTGATGAACCCCGACGATTTTAAACCCAAGCATTATTAATTCCCCTGTATTCTGCCATGAATAAATGAATATCTATGGTTTTCGACCTTTTAACATCTTTTCCTTTAGGTCTGTCAGCAGAATAAGCAAGATTTATGATATAATAGTAAGCTTCTGTAAGTTACTGCTATTAATCCTAGTTATTGTTTTTTCGATAAGTGAGTGAAATGTTTCTGGTCTATTATTAACAGCATCTAAGATGAAAATGGATATATTGAATTTGTCAAGATTCTGTTGGTATTGTAGATTCTTATCACCCGGTATAAAAATATCAAATCCATGAAAGATCATTAATTCCAATAATTCTCCATTATTCTTTCCAAGCCAGTTCATCTCATGCACGGTCTTAACTGCAAATTGACTTCTAAAAATAGCTTTCAAACTGGTTGGTAGATTCTCATCAAGTGAGATTTTCATCTATCACGTTTTCATTGATTACCGTTTTCTTAGCAAATTCTAATATCTTCACGATCTGTTCTTTGTTGACAGAAGGAAAATCTTCTAGAAATTTTTCCACTGTATTCCCACCTTCCAAGTAGTCGAAAAGGGTTTGAACCGGAACCCGCGTTCCGTTGAATACAGGTGTTCCGCCCATGATTTCAGGATCAATATTGATTACTTTATTTTTCATAATGCACTAAATTACAATTTCCACATTGGATTTACAATCTTTTATGTATAAAACGTAAAATTTCAGTTGGTGATACTTGGATTATAATATTTAACTCCAGGATTTCCAACCCGTAAATGGACTTGTCCCGAAAAGCCGGGCTTTGAAACCCTTCGTCCAGCTATCCCTTAAAAACAACCCTCAACCCATAACACCATGAATATCTAACCATCCTCATGATCCTTGTAGAACTTTAAACTTTAGACTTTCAACTTTTAACCAAAACATCTCGCTAAAAACCTGGAAATTAGAACCTGGAACTTAAATCTTGCAACTTAGAATCTGGGACATAGAACTTTTCACTTCCCTTCCTTTTCTCCATAATCGTTACAATTTTCTCCCTATTTTTACGCTTTAAAATCGCTATGAAGCTAAGTATTGATAAGAGTGCAGGATTTTGCTTTGGTGTGGTCAGGGCCATTGAAACGGCCGAGCGGGAGCTCGAACGCTCGGGGCATTTGTATTGCCTGGGTGAGATCGTCCATAACCAAACGGAGATCGCCCGCTTAAAGGCCAGAGGCCTGGAAATTATTGATCATGAGCAGTTCAGGCAGATGCACGACTGCAAGGTGCTTATCCGTGCCCATGGCGAGCCGCCGGAAACTTATCGTATAGCAGAAGAAAATAATATTGAGCTTATCGATGCCAGCTGTCCCATAGTGCTTAAGCTTCAGCAACGGGTGGCAAAAAGCTACGAAGAGCTAAAAAAACAAAACGGGCAGGTGGTGATCTTTGGCAAGCAAAACCATCCCGAGGTGACCGGACTTTCGGGTCATACCGCTCATGAAGCCATAGTGATCAGGAAACCTGGGGATGTTAAAAAAGTTGATAAAGACAAACCGGTACACCTGTATGCACAAACCACCATGAATACAGGAGAGTTCAGGGAAGTTTCCTCATTGCTGGAGAACCGGTTGAGCAGTGTAAAAGGTAGCGAATTCAAATCATTTAACACCATTTGCCGTCAAATGGCGAACCGTGTGCCGGATCTAAAAGCCTTTGCCAGGGAACAGGACGTAATGGTTTTTGTAAGCGGCAAGAACAGTTCCAACGGGAATTTCCTGTTCAGCGTTTCTCGTTCCGTCAACCCGGAAACTTATTTTATTTCGAATAAGACGGAGCTGCAGCCCGGATGGTTTGAAG
This sequence comes from Bacteroidales bacterium, assembly GCA_021740045.1. Classification (GTDB taxonomy): domain Bacteria; phylum Bacteroidota; class Bacteroidia; order Bacteroidales; family JAIPAP01; genus JAIPAP01. Next base: position 10,536 of record JAIPAP010000098.1, on the reverse strand, counting down.
GAAAGGAACGCATAGGAATTTCCGGCGCTACTTCCACCCCCATGTGGCTGATGGAGGAGGTGGGGGAGGAAGTTGAGAGGATGGCCGGGGGCGGTTGATTTTGTGGGTTGGGGGATTTGTTAATTTGTTAATTCGTTAATTTGTTAATTCGTTAATTTGTTAATTCGTTAATTTGTATGCAAAGGCCCTACCAATTAACCAATTAACCAGTCAACCAATTAACTATTTACCATGTTCGCTACGTTGCAGGCTTTTTGTAAATTGAACAGTTGATTAAGAATAGAATAAACAAGCCATATAACACATATGTACATACGTCGTCTTACATTATCCCATTTCAAGAACCACACCGAGGCTGATCTGGACTTCTCGGCCAAGATCAATTGTTTTATCGGTGACAATGGAGTGGGGAAGACCAACCTGCTGGATGCCTTGTATTACCTGTCGTTTTGCAAAAGCTATTTCAACCCGATCGATTCGCAGAACATACAGCATGATGAAGGATTTTTTGCCATTCACGGGACGTATTCGAAAAACGGCGATAGCAATGATGTGGTGAGCTGCATCCAGAGACGCAACGCCAAAAAGCAGTTCAAGCTGAATAAAAAGGAATACAACCGCCTGGCCGATCACATTGGCTTGTACCCGTTGGTAATGATCTCCCCCTACGATCGCGACTTGATCAACGAAGGCAGCGAGGCCCGCCGCAAATACATAGACAGTGTGATCTCCCAATTCGACAAGGTGTACCTGGATGACCTGATCAACTACAACAAAGCCGTTTCGCAGCGTAATTCCCTCCTTAAGCAATTTGCCGAAACCGGGTATTTCGACCGCTCCTCCCTGGAGATCTGGGATGAAAAACTCATCGACCTGGGTTCCAATATTCATGAAAAAAGAAAAAATTTCCTTACGGATTTCTCTGTGCTGTTTCAGCATTATTTCGAATTCATCAGCGGGGGCAAGGAAAAGGTGAACATTACCTACGATTCCCAATTGCACGATAACGGTCTTCGAAACCTCTTGGAAGAAGCTGTGCCCCGCGACCGTGCAGTGAAATACACTACTGTTGGAATACATAAAGATGATCTATTGTTTGAGATAGACGGGCACCCGGTGAAAAAGTTCGGTTCGCAGGGGCAGCAAAAATCATTCGTCATTGCCATCAAACTGGCACAATTCGATTACACAAAAAACATCAAAACATTTAAGCCTGTTCTCTTATTTGATGATATCTTTGACAAACTGGATCACAACCGGGTGGAACAACTCATCAAACTGGTGAGCGACAATAGTTTCGGGCAGGTCTTTATCACCGATACGCAGCAGGAGCGGATTGAAATGGTGTTTAACAAGGTGGATATCGATCATAAAATATTCAAAATAGATAACGGAACGGTTATCGAAGAAAAATAAAGTATATGGGAAGAGACTCCAACGAATTCAAGCTGGGCGATGCCCTTAAACAAATGCTGAAGACATACAAATTGGAAGGCCGCATGAAAGAAACCCATCTGATCAATTCATGGGGAAAAGTCGTGGGCCGCATGATCGATCAGCATACATCCAACCTCTACATCAAGAATAAAACCCTGTTTGTAAGAGTAGATTCGGCTGCTCTACGCAATGAACTTGCCTACGCCAAAACCAAACTTATCAATGCCTTAAATAAAGAAGCAGGCGGGGAGGTGATTGTGGACATTGTGTTGAGGTAGCGGGTAGATTTTGACGTAGCTTTATGCTCCCTCCCCCATGCAATCCACTCAAAGCTCGCAGCAAATATTCAGCGTGCCACTCTAATTTCCGAAACCATAAAAAAACTGCCCGTTACTCATATTTCAGGGTTTCCACGGGATTTTTCATGGCGGCAGTCCAGGATTGATAGATCACGGTGAATATGGCCAGTATGAGAGCCGATAGGGCTGCCAGCAGGAAGATATGCCATTGCATTTCGATGCGATAGGCGAAATTCGTTAGCCAGTCGCTCACAAAATACCAGGCCAATGGCCAGGCAATCAGGTTGGCGATGAGGACCCATTTGGCGAAGTTTTTTACAAACATCCATACCAATGAAGAGCTGGATGCGCCAAATACCCTTCGGATACCAATTTCACGGGTTTTCTGACGGGCGGTATGAGATGCCAAACCAAACAAGCCGATGCAGGTGATCAAAATAGCCAGAATGGTAAAGGCCAGTGCGATTTTCCCGATTCTCATTTCATTATTGTACACCTTTTCAATTCGTTGGTCCAGAAAATGATAATCAAAAGGATAGCCCGGTACATATTTGTTCCAGCTGGCCTTGATATGGCTGATGGCTTCTTTGGGATTTCCGGGTTGAAGGCGTACGAAAATTCGCTGGTAATAAAAAGGAAGCCTGGTAAAGATAAGCGGTTTGATCTCATGCATTAGCGGCATGGCATTGAAATTCCTCACCACCCCGATGATCTTTCCCTTCTCGCTCTTGCCATCGATCCAAAAGTTTTTTCCAACCGGGTCATCAAATCCCAACACTTTTATCGCTTCTTCATTGATGATCACATTGAGAGAATCTCTCGCAAATTCATTGGAAAAGTTTCGCCCCGAGATCAGATCCATCCCCATGGTTTCGATATAATGCTCATCGATGGATTCAAAGCTGAAGGTAACGGGCTTATCATCAGCTTTCTCTTCCCAATCCAATCCGGTGGTAATGCTATTAATGGAACCCGGAACATGCAGGGCGCGGGCTGCACCGGCAATACCCGGGTGGCGCATCAACTCCTGGTAAAAAACTTCATAGCGTTGGTTTAAATTCCCTTCGACCGGAAAAAAGATTACATTTTCAGCTTCAAATCCAAGGCTTTTATGACTGATATAATGCAACTGCCTGAAGATCATCAGGGAACCAATGATCAGTGCGATGGAAACGGCAAACTGGAAAATAACCAGGATTTTACGGAAAGAGTCTTTCCCCTTTCCCTTTACCAGGTTTCCTCTGAACGCATTTACCGGTTTAAAGGAAGATAGCAGGAAAGCAGGATAGCTTCCGGCCAATAAGGTGATAAGAAAAAGTAAACCTCCCAGCGACGGTAAAAACCATGTATTGAGATAGGGCAGTATTATTGCTTTGCCGGTCAGTTCGTTAAAAAAGGGGCGAAGCAACTCCACCAGTACCATTGCTATAATAAGGGCGGCCAGGCTTTGTATAAAGGCCTCACTCATAAATTGTGTAATAAGTTGGCCTCGACCGGCTCCCACCACCTTTTTCAGTCCGATTTCGCGTGCCCGCTTCAGCGAAAGGGAAATCGCTATGTTCATAAAATTAATACAGGCAATCAAAATAATCAGGATACCGGTAACGGTAAAAAGATAAACATACTGCATGCCTTGGTTTTTATTATCAGGGCTTTGCAAATGCAGCTTGCTGATGGGCTGTGTTTTAATTTCAATATACTTATCCTCCGGTAGATGCTTTCTCATCAGTTTTGTGAGTTTGATGTTGAGCGCCTTTTGATTGGCATCTTCCGGGGCCAAAAGATAAGTTCTAAGGTATTGACTGGACCAGCTGTTGGTATCGGCTATGCTTGTTGCAACCCTGGGAAGTGGAATAAAGATCTCATAATCAAGGTGGGTATTGTAAGGTGTATCCTCAATAATTCCGGTGACCGTATAATTTTCTTTGGTATTGAAAATAAGGGTTTTACCAATTGGATTTGCTGTTCCGAAATATTTTTCGGCTATCTTCTCAGTGATCACACAAGAATGCGGCATGCTTAGGGCTGTTTTCCGGTTTCCGGCAATAAAAGGATTTGAGAACAGCTCGAAAAAGGAAGCATCGGCAGCACATACGGCAGTTTCCCTGAATATCTTATCACCATTTCTGATAACGGCTTCGGTATGCCTGAATTTGGTTGTTTTGAGCGCTTCCGGAATTTCATTGCGGATGGAGGAAGCAAGGGGATAAGGGGTCATGGGATTTATCTCGAATTTATCGCCTTCCATATGTTGGGTGTGCAGGAGAAAAATCCGGTCGGCATCTTTATAAAGGCTTTCATAACTTAGTTCATCCTTTACCCACAACATGATCAAAATAAAACTTGCCAATCCCACGGCCAGGCCCAAAATATTGATCAGGGCGTAGGCTTTCTGTTTCCTGATATTCCGAAATGCGATCTTTAAATAATTGCGTATCATCATTAGCTGTTTTCCAGGTGGTTTGCCAATGCAATGCCACATTTTGTATGATCCTGTATATTTGTCATTTACAGAACCGGTTTAAAATTATTTGCTAATTTAGTGTTCGTTTTCGAGACAGAAAGTGTTTGATTTCGAAACAGTTTTTATACTTAGGTTATAAATATGACTAAAACCCAAGCTTCCATATTCACTCCTCATCCCCGCTCGCAAGGGAGTTGTGCCTTGAACAATGTAATGTGAATTGTGTTGTTCTCTTTGGTAAAAAATGCACACCCGACGGAAGGTGGGGTTGAATAAAATGTTGAATTTTAATTGATATAGATAATGGCCAAGAAAAAGCAAGAATACTCCATTGATAATACTGACAAGCAAACGCTGGAGAAGTGGTATCGATTGATGGCGCTTGGGCGCAGAATGGATGAGAAGGCCCCCAATTACCTCAAGCAGGCACTGGGCTGGTCATACCATGCGCCTTATGCAGGGCATGACGGCATACAACTAGCGATTGGGCAGGTTTTTGATAAAGAACACGATCATTTGTTCCCGTATTACCGCGATATGCTCACCACACTGTCGGCTGGATTAACGGTGGAAGAAATTATTTTGAACGGATTGTCGAAAGCTACTGATGTAGCCAGCGGCGGACGGCATATGTCGAATCACTTTGCCAAGCCCGAGTGGAATATCCATAATGTTTCATCGGCAACAGGTAATCATACACAACATGCAACCGGTGTAGGTCGCGCTATAAAGCGCTATAAAGGCAAGGGTGTTGCCATTAGCTCACAGGGTGAATCTTCAACTTCCGAAGGGTATGTTTATGAGGCTATTAACGGAGCAAGCCGTGAGAAGCTTCCCGTGATATTTGTGCTCCAGGATAACCGTTACGGAATAGCGGTCCCCAAGCGTGATCAAACCGCCAATGTTTTTGCAGCCGAAAACTTTTCGGGCTTTAAAAATCTTCGCATTATTTATTGTGATGGTAAAAGCGTGATCAGATCGATGAATGCTATGATAGAAGCTAAGCGACACGCTATTGAAAAACAGGAGCCGGTAATTGTGCATGCTACCACGGTACGAATTCATTCACATTCCCAATCGGACCGTCACGAGCTTTACCGCGATGAGAACGAACGCTTCTGTGCCCAGCAAAGCGATCCTTTCGAGCGTTATCGTATTACGCTTATTCGCGCGGGAAGATTTACCGAAGATGAACTGAAGAAGATTGATGATGAGGTTAAAAAGGAAGTCTCTGCTGCTCACAAAAAGGCATTAAAAGCACCGGACCCCGACGCCGGATCGATCTATGATTTTATAAACCCCGAGCCCCATAAACCGGAAAAATACCCCGATGGTACGCATACTAGCACCGAAGGGGAAAAGAAGCGCTTTATTACGGCGCTGAATGAAACACTCAAAGATGAATTCCGCAAGAACCCCGATACATATATTTGGGGACAGGACGTGGCTTACAAGGAAAAAGGCGGTGTGTTTAACGTAACTAAAGGGATGCAGCAGGAATTCGGCCCTGAACGCGTATTTAATGCCCCCATTGCCGAGGACTTTATTGTTGGTACCGCGAATGGTATGAGCCGTTATAACGATAAGATCCGTATCGTGATTGAAGGCGCTGAGTTTGCCGACTATTTCTGGCCGGCAATGGAGCAGTTGGTTGAAATGTCGCATGATTACTGGCGCACCAATGGAAAATTTGCTGCCAACGTAACCCTGCGTTTGGCTTCGGGTGGTTATATCGGGGGTGGGCTTTACCACTCTCAAACCATTGAAGGCGCCTTAACCACCTTGCCGGGGCTCAGGATCGTTTACCCCTCCTTTGCCGACGATGCAGCCGGACTGTTGCGCACCAGTATGCTTTCCAAAGGGCCCACAGTTTTTCTCGAGCCTAAGGCTTTATACAATGATCCGGCTGCCGAAACATACATCCCCGATGATTTCGAGGTCCCCTTCGGAAAAGCCCGTATCCGAAAAGAAGGCTCTGATCTGACCATGGTCACTTATGGTAACACTACTCATCAATGCCTGGAAGCTGCACAAAAACTGGAAGAAGATGGATACAGCTGCGAGGTGATCGACATTCGCTCATTGGTACCTTTGGATAAGGAAGCCATTTTAAATTCGGTTAAAAAGACTAATAAAGCATTGGTTGTGCATGAAGATAAAGTCTTTGCCGGTTTCGGCGGTGAGCTGGTTTCTATAATTTCCGGTGAAGCTTTTGAATACCTCGACGGTCCGGTTCAAAGAGTAGGCTCACCGCATACCCCTGTGGGCTTTCATAAAAACCTCGAAAACGCCATCCTCCCTAACACCAATAAAGTTTACGAAGCGGCAAAGGGGTTGTTGGAGTATTAGGGGGAGAATTCAATTACCAAATAAAGATGCAGCCTTAGGGAGGCTGCATTTTTAATTTAGTTCGGGTTCCTGACCATTTTGAATTAAGGGATATCTAATTACCTCTTCCAGTTTTTGCTTTGTAAAAGGGAGCATGAGGGCTTCATTCATTCCACATTCTATGCATTCTTCTTTGCTAATAAAGGTCGTTAACCCACATATCCATGTGTTTTTATTCCTTTTTTTTACCGTTTCTATTCTTCTGGCAAAGCTTGTAAGCCGCAATCCATCCAGATATTTCAAACGAGTATTGATCAAGACAATATCATATTCAAAGGATTCAAGCTTTTTGAGGGCTTCCATGCCATCCTCTGCATAATCAATCCTGAAGTTATAATGCTTTAACATAGCTGCTATCATCTCCCTGATAGAAGAATCATTATGAGCAATCAGTATTCTTAAATTTAGAAAACCCATTAATAACTATTTGTTTTCATGTTGAATATCATCTATTGCGTTATTTCCATTTGATCAACTAAAAGTTGCTTGAGATCATCGAATCGAACAGGTTTTTGCTGGTAATATTGAAGACGGGGGGCAAATATTAACTTTCCCTTCTTTTAAATAAAACTGATTATTGATGTTAGGGGGATTGAGTTAAATGGTTGAATATGATACCTCCTTTCTTTGATTCAGCATTATTCGAGTAAAAGTTTTTATAAAGAGGGGAGCTGGAAGGGTAGCTCCCCTCAACGTCATGTACAAAACTAACCATCAATCAAGGGGCACTTGAATTAAAATTGTAGCATGCGTTTTCCTTTTTGATTTAATATGTTGGCTTTACTTTCTTTCGCACCTTCCAATAGCCATATGCAGCACCAAGTCCCATCAGGATGAATGTTCCGCCGCCTATAGGTGCTCCCCCTCCGTCACCCATGGTAGACCCCGAAGGACCACCACTTTGATCAGGTGGTGCCGGATCATCGGCCATGGCTGATAAACTGAAGGCTATCAGAAATACGAGTAGATATTTTCGCAGTGTTTTCATGTGCATTAAATTTTAGTTATTTCAGGAATACGCGTTGAGTTTTTTCAGATGACCCTGCTACAACCAAAACTGCATACCAACCACCTCTTGTGTCAAGATCAATGGTGGTGGTTTGTTTAGTAAGTTTTCGCTTATCAACCAATTGCCCTTGCATATTGTATACCCTTATAGTTGCAGGCAGGTCTTGATCAGCCATTTCAACTACGATATTATCCAGCAAGGAATAAATACGTATGTTGTTATTGGTCATGCTTTCAGGTATAGCAGTAGGTCCGAAGGCCATCTTGAAACGCAGCGGATCGTCGTTTGGAGCAGCAGTAAATGAATATGCTGATTGTTCGCGCAAATCGATCACCACACCTGTTTTAAGGTCCTGAAGGTAGATGTTCTGGTAATCATCCAGATTAGCCAACTCCATTAGCTCCAGGTCATAAACATCATCTTCACCCATTTCGAAGAAAAGGGGGATCTCAGTTTGCTCACCGGGGCCTGGTTGGAGATTGATAGCCAAATCCCTCTCATCAGCACTCCGGGTATATAACTGTGGAGCATCACCGGAACCGGCTAACTTAAAGGCGTCATAATCCGAGTCGTAATTGAATGTTGCATCATTCTTAAACCCGATTAAGCATTCGTCAGAATAGCCGTTTTCACCGCTTACACCAAATCTTACCAGACCAAAGTCATATTCATTGGCATTCTTAAAAATGGTTTGATCGGAATGAACCCTTGCTCCATTAGTTACACCAAATGACCCCGAGGTTGATCCGGATTCAACATACAGGAAAAATGCCTGTGAAGGAGCTATGTTATTGGTTCCCCCATTTGTTCCACCGGTTGCCGAATTGTAGGTGGCATAATTTCCCGCGACTCCACGCCATGAATAAACCGTACCTGAAATGTTGGTCTTGGTCAAATCACCCGAATCCCAATCAATGGAAGAAGGATAAGGATTACCTACAAGGTTGAAGCCTGCAAATGATCCTGTACCATTCCTTGTTAATGATATGGAATGAGATCCTGTATAAAGATCGCCTGAAAAATCGACAACTGAAGCAGCATCGGTCCAAACCTGGTATCCAAGCATTTTTGTCAAGCTAGCATCCGGATTGGTAAGATAGTCACTCCACGCTTCGGCGCCTTCATCCCAATAGCGTAAGTACATACCATCGAAAATGCTCCCCACGGCGCCATTATTGACCGGTGTTATATTATGCCACAAGCCGGGAGTAAGCCATTGCTGAAATGTGGCATCACCACCAACAGTTGTTGTAGCAGCTGTCCCCTCTACAAAAGAGGCATTTTTGAAACCTGAAGTGGCTTGCATATCCATATCAGTAATTACATTCAATGTTCCATTATTGGTAAGTTCTGCATCCGGTTCCAGCGTTAGGCTATAACATTCTTCTGTAGTGCCTAATCCTAAAATAGGTGAATTCCCACCAGGAACTCTTGGTATGATAACTACAGTACCTGCTCTTGGCACTGAATCCGTGTCCCAGTTGCCAGTATTATTCCAGGTTACGTTGGTACCTCCAGTCCAGGTTGAAACCGCTCCAAGGGGCTCCTGAAGTAGATTATTGTCGTAAGCATTAGGATCGGTATAACCTGAGAAATCATCCTGATAAAATTCACCATTCATATCTTCCGTACTAAACTCGATGCCCGATAATTCATAAATACTATGAATTTTTATGGATACATCAAATAGATCAGTATAGGTTGTCGGAATTTCATCATAGGGACCGCTGAAATTCCCTATTGTAATTTGATACTTTCCATCTCCGGTGCCTTCACCGGCAGTAATATTATAATTTGCACCATTGAGTAAACCGGCATTGGTAACTGTTGTATTACTTTCAATGGTAGACAATTCAAAGGCATCCATGCTGTAGTCATAGGCTACAGTACCTCCAGCAAGGTTTGTACCGGCAGTTGAACACTTCATTTGTATGGTAAACTCAAAATAATCCTCCCCTCCATTGTTTACCACTGCCGGATTTGTAAACTTAAAGGAAAGTTGTTGACCATACACTAGTGTGCCAAAGCACAGTAGGAACATTATTAAGATTATATTTTTCATATCTAGAGTGTTTTTGTTATTCCACAATTCGTTGGTTTGCACCGTTATTCTGGATCATCATGGTTCTATCGGGATCATTAACCGTGTAATCGAGGTTATAGTCAGGATAGTTATAGCCTGTAGCACCTTGATTCATCATATAAAGCACAAAATCCCCGAAATTGATGTTTCCATCCAGGGTTCCATCGCCGGCATACATGCCGTATTTAAAAGATCCTAAGTTTTTCTGAACACCCTTAAAAACCTTCGAAGTCCCTGTGGTAAAGTTGTATTCATAAACTCCGTTCACTTTATCCAAAGGTTGAGATGACATGATATCCAGATGGTTTCGGTGGCGAACGATAACGTAAAGGTTTTCCGTTATCAGCTCCAGAATACTGATCTTATTCCCCGTGGTTGACACAACACTGCCATCTTTATTCAAAACCGCAGCATATTGTGCAATGGTCTTATCCGGGGTGGCCGAATAAATATTGCCGGAAGTTTCCCTTAGCTCAATAAGCACCCAATCAATCATATCATCGGGTATCTCATCCAGTGTTTCATTCCCTGTGTAGTTCCACGGTGAAGTATTATAAGGTTGATTCAGCGGGATTGCTCCGTTCGTGTTCAAGCCGGTGTTCATCTCTCCGTCGGAGGAGTTATAAGGCCCCTCAAGGAACACCTTAACATCTAATACTGAGTTACCTTCCATTAAGCCGTCGAAGTATGTTACATCGATGGTTTCCAAATTATTATCTGACACTTCGCAATTTGTCTGATCAAAAGCTATGGATGATTCTACACCCCTGAAATTAAAAGTAAGATCAAACAACTTTTCATTATCAAGAATAGTAATACCTTCGGGTGATGAAGGATAAACAGACCAACTGATATA
>JAIPAP010000097.1 GCA_021740045.1 Bacteroidales bacterium | reverse complement strand
CGATGTTCTTAAGCCCTTCAAGCCTGAGGAAAAGATCATTGAGTACATGATCGAGGGAGATCAGGGCAACAAGCTGATCGATATGAACCTGCGGGAGTTTTCCAATGAAACAGCCTCCGAATCGCCGGCACCCGGTGGAGGTTCCATTTCGGCTTATGTGGGAGCCCTGGGCGTTTCACTGGGAACAATGGTGGCTAACCTTTCTTCGCATAAACGCGGCTGGGATGACTACTGGGAAAAGTACTCCGATTGGGCCGAGAAAGGCCAGCAATACAAGGATGAGCTCCTTTTCCTGGTTGATGAAGATACGCGCGCCTTTAATAATATTATGAATGCTTTCCGCTTGCCCAAAAAAACCAAGGAGGAAAAGAAAGCCCGCCAGGAAGCTGTTGAGAATGCATCCAAATACGCCATGGAAATCCCTTTCCGGGTGATGAAGGCTGCTTATGGCTCTATGGAAGTGATGAAAGCCATGGCCGGGGAAGGAAATCCCAATTCGGTTTCCGATGCCGGTGTTGGCGCTTTGTGTGCAACCACAGCTGTGCGTGGAGCATACATGAACGTGCGTATCAATGCCTCGGGTATCGAGGATAAAGATTTCGTGAATGATCTCATCGAGCAGGGGAAAGAAATCCAGCAAAAAGCAATTGATTTTGAAAAAGAGATCGTAGCTATTGTTGATAAGAAGATAAAGGAAAGTGAATAAACTATGCGTTCAAAAAAGCCACTGGTAAGGGTTAGCTCCCGGCAGTGGCTTTTTTGTGTGCCTTTCAAAAAATTAAAGATAAAACTATCTTCTCCGGCTTTTTACACTAAAGCTCGAAATGGTCGCCAGTAAAATCGATCCCTAAAGGATGGGTTAGTAATTACTGCGCTGCATCATACCGGCAAGGCTCACCATAGATAGAATAAAGGCTGCAAAAAACAGCGCAGAGCCCCGCGTGTTTTCCCAAAACCACTCCATGAGAAGAGTATTGCCAACGGTGTCCCAAATGAAACTAAGTGCCGGAAAAGTATTGGCAGTGAAGATGAGCAGGACCAAGTCTACCGCAATGGCCGGAAGCGTTATTAACAGGGCAAAAAGCAAGGCTAATACAATCACGATGATCTTAAACATATTATAAAACAGCATGGGCATGTCGATATACAAAAAGCTACCCCCGCTCACCTTGCCGGTTAAAAAACCCAGCACCATGATCATTACACAAAGAATAAAAAAGACCGCACTGAATCTCGACATAATTCCTATCCGCTTGGTTATCGGAATAAATCCAAACACCTTACCATGCTAGGCCACTTTTAGTTTAAATATATTGGAATTAAATGTAGATAATCAGAGCGTTAACAAGTATTTGTTTGGTATTATCCGATTATCCGGATGGCTTTTAAGGGCAGATACTGATCATGATTTTTGATGACCGGATTGCGAAAATGTAGAATCTGTTTCACAATGTGTTGCATAAACGAATAAAGCACCTGACGGAGCGCAATTCCATCAGGTGCTTTTATTATGTAATGCAATTAGGCCGTTTATTCAGCCTTAAGCTGCCGCTGCTGTTTCTCTCTGATCACCTGTTTATCTTCATGGCCTTTTCTGATGCCATGCACCAGGTAATAAAATTCAACATTGCTGTTTCCGTTATTCAACTCCTTAACCACCAACTTACCATTAGTCAATTCTTTCACAAACAGTCCATTGCAGTTTCCAGCCGGTGTAACCTGGGCAGTTAATCCCTTTTTATCGGTTACCAGCTTGTAATGTTCGGGAAATTCAATGGTTGCTTTGCCATTGACAAGCTGAGCAGTGTCCCTTACGTAAGTTGCTGCTTCGGGACCTTCAACAGCCGTGTAAACAATTTCTTTTGAAGATTTAGTGGGGTGCTGCTGAACAAAGTTTTTATTGCCATATACATCCAAGTCACCATCAACGGTGAGATCTCCAGGTCCATCATCGGAAATTATAGTCATACCATTCTCACCAATCGAAGCATATAAGTTTACGTCGGTTTCTCCCCAGTATACTATATCCTCTGTATACGTGTTAATTCCAAAGTCGTCGGCGAAGTGTCTGCCTCGATATTCGTTGGATTGATCGTGATAGCGGATGTTTGAACCGCTGCGGATTTTACTGTCCTCATTGGCTACCAAGTTATCCAGGAGGATTTTCCGTCCGGTCATGCTATCTACGTTGTAAACGTCCTGATCATTCATATCCAGGTTATAACTTCCGGCCGAGTTGTCGGCTTCGAGAATGTCGCCCAAACCGGGTGAATTATCCAGGGCTTTTGCCCGCAGGGCATAAGGAACACTCACAAACTGCGAAGTTCCCATGATCTGATAATCGGTTCCGCCATCTTTGTCTATCTGCACTTCCAAATAGTATTCATTGGAACTCCAGGCAATACCGTCGATGCTGCCTTGCACATTGGTCCCCATACCGATTTTTACATTAACCAGTCCGTATTCGTTGGTGGTGGTCGTATGGGTTTCACTAAATACTACCGCTCCGGCCGGGGAGCCTTCCAGGATATTCAATTTTATACCTACACTTTGATTGGTCAAGGGCTCTCCTTCCGAATCCCTTATTGCAGCTTGATAATTAAACGCGTCGGGTGTTTGGGCATAAGCTGCCAATGTTCCTACTACAATAGTTACTAATATGAGTAAAGTCCTTTTCATTTTCATAATCACTTTTTTTACTGTTTTACAATCTTATACACATTCATTTTCTTCTCATGGATGGCCTGAAGGGTATATGTCCCTGCCGGCTGATCCTCCATATTCACGCTTATCTTCTTTTGTCCGGGACTGACCTGCTTATTTAGCAGTGGTCGACCTTTTAAGGTTAAAAGCCTGAACAAGATCTTTCCTTCATCTAAACCTTTTACTGAAACATTTATCTCATTTTCCACCGGATTGGGAAATACCTTTATAGTAATTCCTATATCCTGCAATTCTTGAATAGCGTCGGCGTCTTCATACAGTTTTGTTTGCTGAAAGCCTTGGGTAACAACCAAGTCAAGGGAAGTGTGGGTGTTAATGACCACTTCGCCGGCGGTCCATGTAACATCACTTCCCGAGCCGCCCAGGCTGCTAACCACCGATGAGCTGATGCTTTGCGCCTGTGAAAAAGAAATAAACGTAAAAAGGCTTAGGAATACTAAAATAGAATTTTTCATAAGTGTTACCTTTTTAATTAGCCAATTACTTTGTTTCCAATATATACTTGCCCAACAATACCAAAGTGGCATTGTTTGATTAACACTTTGGATATGAAATCAATAGGAGTTGGTTCATGCTTTTCATGCACCATCATCAGGGACGTGAAAGGAGCAGGGTACTTCAAAATTTGGCGGTCGACAAGATGAATGGTTGAGGGGTTGTTTAAAACTATCCCAAAGCCACATCCAGCATCATCATCACCGAAAAGCCCAGCAAGGTCGACATGGTAACGATATCGATGTTACGCTGATTTTGCTGCGATTCGGGGATCAATTCTTCCACTACCACAAATATCATGGCTCCTGCGGCAAAGCATAGAGCAAAGGGAAGGAATTCGCGCATGCTGAGCACAAAGAAAGCGCCCAAAACACCCGCTATTGGTTCAACTATGCCAGAAGCTTGCCCCATTAGGAAGCTTTTTCGCTTACTCATACCCTCTCTTTTCAGGGGCATAGAAACGGCTGTTCCTTCAGGAAAGTTTTGTATCCCAATACCGATGGCCAGGGCTACGGCTCCTCCAATGGTGGCCGAGGGTAAACCGGCAGCCACTGCTCCAAATGCCACTCCCACGGCAAGGCCCTCGGGGATGTTGTGAAGTGTAATGGCCAGCACCAGAAGGGTGCTGCGTTGCCAGGAAGTTTTTACACCTTCCCGCTTATCCATGGCCAGTTTGGGGTGAAGGTGGGGAAGGAATTTATCGATGATGCGCATAAAAATGCCTCCGCTCATAAATCCGGCTACTGCCATCAGCCAGGGATTCATATTTAATTGTTCGGCCATTTCTATGCCCGGAGCCAGCAGGGACCAAAAGCTCGCCGCAATCATCACTCCGGCGGCAAAACCCAGCATGGAATCCAAGAACTTCTGGTTAACAGTTTTGGCAAAAAACACAATGGCTGCTCCGCCAGCAGTTAATGCCCATGTAAAAAGGGTAGCGATGAGCGCCTGTATTATTGGGTCGAATTGCTGAATGAAATCTATCATTTTACAGTTGCTGTTATTACCATTGATTATAAACTCTAAGTATGCGCAATTGTTGACTTGTTGTTAAAACAAAAATAATTTTTTACCAGCATATCTGCATCCGGAAATTGGTCAATTATTTTGCTGTAATCAATGTTTAATAAATTTCTTCAATAAACTTTGGCAATGGTAGCTTCCATGGTTCCTGTTTGTGATTAGCCAGCTTACCGAACTTCTTGGGATTTAATCCCAATTCCTTGGCCATATGAATATGAGCATGCGAAAGATGATATTTCTTCCGGGCATCTATCCATTGTTGGTGCTTTTCGGGATATTTCTTCTTCTTTGCCATACTATATAGTTAACGTAGAAAACTATAGAGGATACACAAAGGGCTGAAAAGAAAATTATTCAAAGTGAGAAATAAAATTATTGTTAAGATTTATAGTGTTAATTGGTTAATTCTCTGCGCTTCTCCGTCTTTGCGGTTTAGATTATGACCCCAAGGACACAGAGAGGCAAATATGATTTCAATCTTATTCCAGCATAAGCCTCCTGGTAACCCTTTTCGCAACGCTTATCACTTCCAGCATATAAACCCCTTTCTTCACCCCGTTTGCCGGCTGCCACTGCAATTTCAAACCGGTTTGAGATGCTTTTCCGTTAAACAATTCTTTAATCATCCGGCCTTGCATATCGTAAATACGAACCGAAAGGTGTTCCTTATCAATTCCATTTAAGTCGATAGAAACTCTATCCGTAAAAGGATTGGGATGAATGCTGATGTTTTGCTCCATGGCTGCTGTGGGTTCTTCCGTGCCTACAATATTCGCCAAGTCATAGGTGTACATGGAGCGCCCGTAGGTTGCCGCTACCAAATCGCGGGTTTCGTTGTTCAATGTCAGGTCGACGATGGGTACATTGGGCAGGTTGGGGCCAAAGCTGTTCCAGTGCTGGCCATTGTCATCGGTATAAAACATGCCGAAATCGGTGGCGAGGTAGATCATAGAATCAATGGAAGGATCGATGATAATGTCGTTGGCCGGGGCTTTGGGCAGGTTACCGCTGATGTCTTCCCAAGTCATGCCGAAATCGGTTGTTTTGTACACATGGGCGATGTAAGAATCGTAACGGTACCCCGAAAAAGTCACATAGCCGGTAGCCGCATCATCCGGGTCGGCAGCTACACGGGTAACCCAGCGCCCGGGCAACTGTGCGGAAACATTTTGCCAGTTTCCGCCATTATCCTTGCTCACCCACACATTACTGTCATCCGTGCCTACCCAGATTGTGCTGGTGTCGGCCGGCGAAACGGCAATGGTTGTAATGGTGCCATAGGTGAGGTTGCCGCTGCCGGGGCCATTGGTCAGGTCGCCGCTGATGGCATTCCAGTACTGGGCGCGGTTGGTGGATTTGTACAATTTATTGGTCCCGATGTAAAGCGAAGCCGGATTATGCGGATTGAAGACAAAAGGCGTCATCCAGTTCTTGCGGTCATTATAACTGATGCCACTGGTTGCGCTGTAGAAGGTATTGCCACCGTCGGTGGAGCGGGCAAAGTTGCCATACTGGTATTCAGCGTAAACATAATCATTATCCTCCGGATCGACCAACACATAAAAACCGTCTCCGCCGTAAATATTTTCCCAGTCGTCAATTTGACCGGTCATGGTACGGTTGGTTCCCAAATCCTGTGTGCCTCCGTAATAACGCTTTTCAAAGGGTTGTGCATCGATCTCACACGTATAAAACTGGGTCACCGGCAGGTTATCCACATGCGACCAGCTATCTCCGGCATTGTTGGAGATGTAAACGCCGCCGTCATTCCCCAGCACGGCAAACTCGTGGTTCATAGGGTGTACATACAGGTCGTGCTGATCAACATGCACGGAATAGCCCGAAATATTGCTCCAGCTATTGCCGCCGGATGTTGTCTTATAAAGATCGAAACCTATGGGGTACACCACATTGGGGTCGGTGGGATCGATATGGATGCGGCCAAACCACCAGCCATACGAAGCATACATATTGCTCAATGAGCCGTCGTTGGTGGCCTGCCAGGTGTCACCGTTATCGGTGGTTTTGTAAATCCCTTGGAAATAGCCGATCCTATCGGCATAAATGGCATAAAGAATATTCGGATTGGATTTGGAAATATCGATACCGATACGTCCTTTTTGCGAAGCTGCCGAGGGCAAGCCTTGTGTGAGTTCCTCCCAGGTGTCGCCACCGTCAATGGAGCGGTAGATACCACTGGTAGGGCCGCCATAACTTCTGCGGTGCGGTCTTCTTACACGTTCCCATATGGCTGCATAAACCGTATCAGGATGATCGGGGTGGATCACCACATCAATGCCGCCGGTGGAATCCGAAACATAAAGTACCTGCTCCCATGAATCACCCCCGTCTTGTGTGCGATAAATACCGCGATCAGGGTTGTTGCTGAACAAGCGCCCCATAGCTGCTACAAAAACTGTTTCCGGGTCATCCGGATGAGTAGCCACCCGGCCAATACTGCCGCTGTGTTCCAGGCCAATGTATTTCCAGCTTGCTCCTGCATCCACTGATTTATAAACGCCAATACCATCATAGGCCAACGATCCGCCGCCGGCATTGGATTCGCCTGTGCCTACATACAGCACATCGGGATCGGAAGGCGCCACATCAATATCGCCAATGGAAAGATTGGCCGCATCATCAAAAATGGGTTCCCAGTTGCTGCCGCCACCGGTCGATTTAAAAATCCCACCCGAAGCGGCGCCAGCATAAATGGTTTCCATATCTTCATGATGCATGGCAATGGCCGAAATGCGCCCGCCCAGATTTGTGGGTCCGACCAATTCCCAATTATTCCGTGTAGATTTTAGCCAGGCCTGTTTTTTCATCTCCCGCGCTTTATCATAGGCTTTCCAATAGGCATCGTAATTGATCTCTCCGGTTGGGAAGGCCCGTTGACGGTAAAACCAGTCGCTGGGCTTTTTAGAATTTTCTGCTTCAGGAATACGGCATTGTTCACAGTCGTCTTGCAGGGTGAATAATAATGCCAACAAGAGAAGGGCAAGGGCGTAAATGAGAATTTTTTTCATGATGTCGTTTTTTGGATTCACTGTGAGCGGGCTACAAAATGATTATTCATCCGTATAATCCACCGCTGCAGTGCTTTCGACGGTTTGCTTAATAAAATCCAGTACTTTTATATGCTCGGGATGCTTGCGGTAGCGGTTAAGCTCATCTTCCCCTTCAAATACCGAAATCAACACCGCATCATAGGAGGCGCGATTGTCGTTTTCATTAATCCCCACTTCATACCCCCTGATATCTTCAATTTTCCCGGGTAAAGCGTCAAGGCGTCTTTTCAACTCTTCCACATTCTGTTTTCTTGCTTGCTCGCCTTCATCGGCTTTCATCTTAAACATTACAATATGCTTCAACATAACAAACTTCTTTTGATTTTTTCGGCAATTTTCAACATCTCCGGAAAAGCCCGGAATGTCTTGTTTTCTGACATATAAAACAACTCCTGCGCAAAATTGATCAAATGATGGGTTTGTTCGAAACGCAGAAAGTTCACATTCAAGTTATCTTTACCCAAACGGATACGGTCAAGTGCATCGGCATCTTTCAGCATGGCTGCTGTGATGTAATAAGGATGATCTTCAGTGATCTCATGCCTTTCGGAATGATTTTTCACCGCTGCACCTATTTCTTCCAGTTCTTCCTTTGCTGCCCCCTGTTCAATAAAGAAATCCGCATAATCGGGCAGGGTATTTTTAACGGCCCATTGGCCATGCTCTGTACAATAACCGTCATGCTCCCGCTGCATATCATGGATATAAGCTGCAAACAAGGCCAGGCGGGTTTCACGGGTGTTTTCCAACAAATGGCCTAAATACAATATATGGGTCATTACCCGGAAGGTATGATTGATGCCGTGTAACCAACTCTTTTGGGCGAAATAAGCAGGCTTAAGCACAAAACGGCTATAGTCGATATTGATATCTTTCATGATCATGATGGATACTTATGCAAATATCGGAAAAATCTTTTTTGGAGGATGAAGTACCTGGATTGAAATGCAAACTGATTGTTTGTGAGTAGCGTGCGTAGTGTTTATGGCATGGAGCGTGGTGCAGGGAGCATGGAGCATGGTGCAGAGAGCAAGGATGTCCCTGCGATAGCTTGCCGAGCTCTTTATTGCTTGTGAGGATGGGGATTCTACCAAATTGCTACCGCTACGCCATTGGCAGTGGACTTCAATGGATTGAGGCAGTTTAATAATTCAAAATTCAAAATTCCTCATTCTTAATTCTAAATTCAATCCGGTTTGTCAACAAGCCTACTAAGATTGAGGAAGATTGGGCGAGATTGAAAAAGATTGACCGGCAATCAATCTCCTCCCGATGGCTTCGGGACTCCAATCCACTTAGGCCTCTGTCACTGCTACGCGGTTTTTTCCACCCTGCAGTATTATTCTACTTGGTTCTGTTCCCAATTATTTTGCATTGGCTTTGAGAATAATGTAAATTTGTAGAAATCGTTAAAGTAGCAGAGAAATGAAAACAACTGAATTGAGTTTACAAAAGCGATATACCTATGCCGATTACCTGAATTGGATGGATGATGTGCGGCGGGAGTTGATCAATGGTATTGTTAAGCTGATGACACCAGCACCTTCAAGAAAGCATCAGGAGATATCCGTAAATTTAACCTGGATTTTTAGAAGTTTTACAATGCATAAGACTTGTAAGGTTTATCATGCACCCTCCGATGTTCGCTTTCCCAAAAATGAAAAAACCAAAAACGACAGGGATATTTATACGGTGGTCCAGCCCGACTTATATGTAGTATGCGATTTATCCAAGCTTGATGATAAGGGTTGCCTGGGCGCCCCGGATTTTATTATCGAGATCGTATCGCCCGAGCGGGCCAAGCGGGATGTACGCGAAA
The DNA here is from genome assembly GCA_021740045.1 of Bacteroidales bacterium. Taxonomy (GTDB): domain Bacteria; phylum Bacteroidota; class Bacteroidia; order Bacteroidales; family JAIPAP01; genus JAIPAP01. The sequence continues at coordinate 5,254 of JAIPAP010000097.1, read as the reverse complement.
AATTCGACCTATACGAAGAGCATGGCGTAATGGAATACTGGATCGTGAATCCGCATGATGAGAACGTAAATGTGTTTGTGTTGGATGACAACGGTAAATACCAATTCCGGGGCATTTTTGCCGGCGACGACAAAATCCCGGTGCATATTTTTAATGGAGACCTAAAGGTTGACCTGACGGAGGTTTTTATAAGGGAGGACAGGCAGGAGTGAGGTTGGCTCGTGGGCATTAAGCTCCAACAGGAAGTTCTTAATTTTTGATTTTAAGTTTTGAATTGATCAGGAATGGACATCCAATCAGCTTAGTTTATATCCGCCTCCTTTCATGCGACGGGTAAATAGTTGATTGTTTTGCCATGCATTAAGCCCATGCGGATTTTGTTAACTAATCAACGGGAATTGGACTCTAATGTGCTAACGTCATTATCCAAAGCCGGTTTCTAGAAATTAACACCGTTTCGCTCAATAATATGCTTAACGAAATTCGGTATGCAATTTCGTGGTCCACTTCCTACATCGCCTCCGCCGGCAAAATTTACAAAAATAACACCACAATTATGGATGTTGCTCAAAAATGCTTTAATCTCATGATCACCCAAGGGATTAAGTTCACTTGCAGTTTCCCAAAGCGTTTCGCCTGAAGATACTCTTTCACCGCTAACATAATTAAGATGATACACATTGTTACTGGTTTCCTTATGAGCATGTATCATGCAATCCCTGATTTCTTGAAATTTTGCTTGGGTAGAAACGGTGTTCAAGCTGTAGTGATCTTGAACATACCAGCCTATTCCGTTATACTCATGATATGAGCCTTTAGTGTTATCCGGCCATGATGCGTAAACTCCAAGAGGATGTGAAAAATACTTGTGGAACCTTCTTACAACATAGATCTTTCCCCGCACTTCACCTAGTTCTGGGACTCGGTCTTCTATAAAAAAATTATTTAGCCCTCGTTGTTCAATTTGACCGTATACCATTTCACTAAATTCCTTGTCGCTAATATCCGAATGTTCCTGCTTGATCATTAAAATTATGGTTTCAGTTGGATGGTCATTTAAAAAGCATACGCAGTAATGAAGCACATCTTTAAAGTTCTTCCTCAGAGAAAAAGATCCATGTTGAACGGTAAGGTCACCATCATAACATAATCTGATATCAAGCCATCGAATCCCTAATTTCAATTGGTTAGGAATACTATAATCCTGACAGATGACAAAGGGAGCAGTAATAAACCCCAAGCCCGATGTATGTTTGTCAGCTCCTGAATCATGGGTGCCCGGAATAGTGATCTGATTTAAGGATGCTTTATCGTCAATCTTCCCCATCCAGTTTGTCCATGTATAAGGTAATTGTTGATCGCCTAAAATCACATCTTCATCTTCCTCCCTGATTTCTTCTTTTTCACAACCAGAAAACATAAATCCCATTATAGCAATGAAAAAAATGATCAAACTAATTCTATTTGCTTTCATTCTGCTAAGTTTTTTAAGGTTAATAATTTTATTTAAAACTTGCTTCTTGTGGTTACACTATTTCAAAATCCTGCCTGTAGCAGTCATCTGCTTTATTTACCCTGATCTCATCAACCCTGGAGCCGGGAGGCCCGCTCCGGCATTGGTTAATGAACCGATCAAGGTTTTCGGCATCACCCGAAGCATAAATCAGTATCCTATCATACTCATACCGCACATTGCCCTTAATCTGATGCCGGTTTGCCAATTGTTTTATGTAATATCGAAATCCAATTCCCATTACAAGCCCCCGAATTTGTACGCTTACGCTTTGCATTCCTTCCTTTTTCAGGGAATCAAGATACGGCTCCAAAAGCCTGTTAATCAAGTTTAAGGAGTAAACCTATCACAATAGGAGTAAGAAAATCGCAATTTCTATTTTGAAAATTACAGGAAAGGCGTCAATTTCTAAGGTTTAGCGTTTTTCCTGAAGATCATGGGAGTAACACCGGTGATTTTTTTGAAGTTGGTATAAAATGCCATTTTCGTATTAAAGCCTGCAATCTGACCTATGCCTTCGATGGAGAGATGCGCGTATGCCGGATCAAGAAGCAGTCTCATAGCTTCCTTAATGCGGAAATGATTGATGAAGGTATTGAAACTTTGGCTATACTTCTCCTTAATTGCACTTGCAAGGTAGGTGCGATTGGTGGAGAGTTTTTTACTAACCTCATCAATAGAGATATTGCTATCAAAATAAGGCTTTTCTTCCCGCATGAATTTCTCGAGTTTTTGGGTTATTTCCACTACCCGGGGATCGGGCAAAGACCCTGTGTTTGGACCTGGAGCCGTTTTTTCTTCGCTGCTGGTAACCCTTCCGGCAAATTGCAATTGGTCTTCCACATGCAGAATCTCTATATTCTTTTTTACTAGCTTGCGGTATGCAATATACTTTCCCCTGTATTGAAAGAAAACTACTGAAAACAATATCAAAATAACGGCTATTCCGGCAGTAAGTGAAAATATGGTGATTTGATTCTTTTCCAACTTAAGCTGATGTATTTCGTTTTCTTTGCGAAGCGTGATGTTTTCCTTTTCTTTTTTAGCCGTTTGATATTTTGTTTGGACTTTGGCTATAGTTTCCCTGGTTTCTTGTCCTGTCACAGAATCCCTTAATTCGGCGTAGCGTTTATAATACCAAAATGCAAGATCACTTAAGCCCATTTGATCATAGATATCAGATAATACCAGGTAATTATTATAAAGCTCTTTGCCTGAGCCCGTTTCCTTGGCATATATCAGGGCGTTTTGGATATGGTGTAGTGCGGTATCGACTTTCTTTAAATTAAGATAAGTACTGGCTATATTCCTACTTAGCAGCGAAAGGCCGTATTTATCATCATTTTCTTTTAGTATAAGCTGTGCCAGCTTATAATATCTCATGGCGCTGTCATAATGCATTTGTATTGAATGTATATTGGCAATGTTATTCAATATCGCACTTTGGTAATCGCGGTTGCCAATTTTTCTTGCAGTTTTTAAAGCGGTTATATACATCTTGAGTGCAATATCATATTGCTGCTTGGCCTTATAGGTCATCCCCAGGTTAGAATACGCCGCTACCATGCGAGTGCTGTCCCCGATTTTCCCGGCATATTGCAGGGCTTTTTCAAAATAGTGTACAGGCTTATCCAGGCTGTCAAGGTCAAAATACAATAATCCCATATTGGTATAAAGGATAGCATAAAGCCTTTTAACAGAGGTTTGTAATGAGTCGTTATGAACTAAGGTATCACAGTTTTGTTCTGCTTTTATGAAATACCTGATGGCTTTGTCATACCATCCTTGCCGGGTGTAGGCATCACCTGCAAAATTGGTGACTACTGCAGCACTTAAAAAATCTTTATTGTTAGTATAAAGTTGAATGGCTTTTTCATAATAAATCAGGCTGGAGTCGAATTCGCCCATCCGGTAAAAAGCGTAGCCAATCCGCTTATTGGCCAGCGCTTCATTCTGTTTGTCACCGGTTTTCCGGGCCAATTCAATCGTTTGTTTACCGTATTCCACGCAAGTGTCGGCTGTACGGAACAAGTGAAAAAATGTGAGGTCCTGGAGAATATTTACTTTTTTATCATCCGAAACGAATGGGAGAATCATCCTGAGGCTATCGGCCTTGGTTTCCGAGCCTGCCCGGGCAAGCATTGGCACAATGATTAGGATAATTAAAAAACTTCGCATTACAATGTGTATAATTGCCCCCTAAAGATAAAACAAGATAAACTGGTTTACAAGTTCTGAAAAACATTGTGTTAAAACGTTTCCTATACAGCAAACTATTTTTTGATCCGCAGCCTGAACTCAAGAAGCGTATATACCCCAATTGCAGCAAGTGCCAGCACGGTAATTTCTCCCATGGTATCGAGTGCCCTAAAGTCGACAAGTATTACATTAACCACATTTTTTCCGTGTGCAAGCAAATAGGAATTCTCCAGGAAAAAGTCACTAATTTTACTATCTGCCGGATTATTCAATACCATTAAAACCAGTAATGTTAAGGCGGTGCCTGATAACAGGGAAATGATTATATCCTTAAACTTTCCGGTTCTGGAGGTGAAATCTTTGAACTGGGGTACTTTATAGGCAACCAAAACCAGCAAGATAACCGTTAAGGTTTCAATGGAAAATTGGGTAAGGGCCAGATCAGGAGCACTGAGGAAGGCAAACAGCAATGCCACGCCAAAGCCTACCATACCCAATGCTGCAACCGCTCCCAATACCGTTCGGGAAATAATAGACAGGAAAGCTGACATTATCATTATAATGACAATAAGGAGCTCGTAAAAACGTACATCACTGACATCTATAGCAAACCAGTCGAATAGCTTGTATTTAATGATAGACAAGGCAACCAGGCCTACGAAAAAAGTTAAAATATAATAGAAATAGGTACGCAGGCTGCCACTTTGAAAAAAATTGGTTTGTTTGGATGCCAGGGTTATCAAGCCTTTAAGCCCCAAGTTGTAGATGGCTTCGGGGCCAAATTCAGCTATTTTATTAAAGATATGAATGTGTTTTTTGATGTAGAATGACATAAAATAAAAACCAATACCCCCAATCAGGGTAATAAAGCTCAAAAGTAAAACCTTGTTGAAACCATGCCATAAATAGAGCTTCATACCGGGTTCATTAATTACCGAGTGAATTGCCGGATGTACCAGGTTATTTGAAACCAGCAGTGGTAACACTCCAAACACCAATCCAAGGATGTCTCTGTCACCGCTACGCGGTTTTTGTCCCGCCTTGTTGAATTATTCTACCATGCTGTCATCGCTACGCGATTGGTTGTTGGATTTCAGGGGATTAAGGTGGTTTCAAATTCAAAATTCTAAATTCCTCATTCTAAATTCTAAATTCAATCAGGCCTGTCAACAAGGCTACTAAGATTGAGGAAGACCGGAATAGATTAACAAAGACTACCCGCCAATCATTCTCTAATCTCCACTCACCACTCTCCAATCTCAAATCTAATTAGCTCGTAGCTCGTAGTTGGCCCGCCTCCTTTCATACGGTGGGTAAATAGTTTGCGGTGCTGCAATGCATCAAGCTCCATGCAAATAGATCAATCTAATATCCTTCAACTTACAATCTGCTCTCCTTTGCCATCTTCCGGTGGGTGATTACACCAAAAATCAGCAGGGCAGGGACTTTGATAAATTCCATGACGACATAGATGATATGTATGTTCGAGGTTTCGGGCGTTTTGCCGTTGATGATCATTTCGGCTTGCCGGCTCAGGTCGGG
>JAIPAP010000096.1 GCA_021740045.1 Bacteroidales bacterium | reverse complement strand
AAAATCCCGTTTTGCAAAAGATCAGGGGAGAATTCAGGAAACATACTGAAAATTATGATTTTAACAAAGCACTTGAGATAGGCAACGGCCCCGGCATTGATCTGGTTTATTTTGCCCGGAAATATCCCGATCGCAGCTTTTACGGGATTGATGTTTCGCCTGAAATGGTGCGTCTGACCAATAAAAACCTTAAGGAATATGGATTAAAGAACGCCACGGCGAAAACAGGCAGTGTTGAAGATATACCGGATTTATTCCCCGGAGAAAAGTTTGATCTGATCTATGTGTATTTTGGTGGACTGAATACAATATACAATCTGAAAGAGGCTGTTAAGCAACTCCATGCCAATGCAACGCCCGATGCCACCTTTGTGCTTACCTCGGTGAATCGCTATTATTTGATGGATTTTATAATGAAATCCTTGAAGCTGAAGTGGCGTGAAGCCACTGCTCGATTCCGCAATAATTGGAAAGGCTATTCACCGGGTCGCGATCTTCCGAGTAACGTGTACAGCGCAGCAACCATTAAAAAATATGTTCAGCCCGAGTTCAAGATCATTTTTAAGAGAGGCTACTCCTTGTTTTATCCTCCATGGTTTGGCGCCAGGTACTTGAAAAAGATCAAAGGCTTGGGGCCTTTCCTTTGGAAATTTGATAATGCCCTGCAAAATACTCCTTTATGGAATATCGGGGAATATAGTCTTTATGTAATGAAACGGCAATGAAAAACTATTCGATTAGTTTTACGTGCCTTGTGCTAGTTTAAAACTTTTCCTATACACGTTTCTATCGTTGGGTAGTAAGGTTGGTACTTTTCCCAAAGTTCCTGATGGTTGGTCGACAGCTTGAGGTTAAAGCTTAAAGCCTCGCTTACTGCCTTATCAAAACGAAAACGCAACCAACTCAAAGGAATTTTTTGGATGGGTAACCGGGTTTGCATTGATATTATGCTTGCAAATTCGTGCTGGGTAATGGCCGGATAGGAATACAGGTTAAGGATTGAACCGGGAGTTCCGTATGTGGCAGCATGCACCATCATGGCTGCACAATCGCTTGCATGTATAAACGCCATAAAGTTTTCACCTTTACCATACAGGGGGACCTTCGCTTTCCTTTTCATATAATCAAGGTAAAATGCCTTAAACCATGAGCCTTGTCCTAAAATCCATGAGGGTCTTACAATGACTACCGGCAGTTCGCCTGAATTTTGGGAATTGAGGATGGGCTTCTCGGCCTTAAAATATTCCCGCTGAAAGCTTATGGGATCAGGCTTAACGGATTCATCCACCTGGGCATTTCCGTGAGATCCGTAAACCAGGGTCCCCGACACATAAACCAAAAGGGGAGGTGTTGCCAATGTTTTCAACCATTTGATTAACCGTTGGTTGCTTTCCGCATTACGTATAGCCTGCTTGCTTCTTGTCTTTTTATTGTTTCCTGACATTCGTGCCGAATGAAAAATGATATCCGGAAGATCATTTTCAAGCCTTTTCCAGTCAAATTCATCCAGGGAGCCCCTAACAGCTTTAACCTGCTGGTTCTGTTCTTTTATGGGGCTTTTATGAACCAATACGGATGTGTTTATTCCCCTTTTTATTAGTTCATCAACAAGGTGACTGCCCAAATAGCCACTCGCCCCCAAAACGAATGCTTTTCTTATGCGATTATTTTTTAACTGATCCATGATGAAAGATCCCTGTTGATTATTTTTTCAAGTTCACTTATATCCTCTTTATAAATTGTTATAAGTTCTTTTTTTAGCCCCGGTTCAAGGGGAGGTTTTTCGATAGCATGAGCTTTTATACGTGCGATGAACCGGTGATGATATTTATCGGGAATAGCTTTTTTTAGCGGCTTGAGTAAGGCAGAAAACCATTTTTGGCGGTATAGTTTACCCAACCATGTATCATTGGGTAATCCACTATAATTATATGCTTTTCCAAGAGTTGCGGGGGTAAAACCAGCGTCCACCCCAAGAAAACCGTAAATATCTTGTAGCAGTTTTAGTGGCGTGTTTTTAAGATCGTCAAACAGGTATATCCTGACGTGTTTAAAGTTATTGAGATACGCTTTCACTGCCTGTGCATAAAAGCCGGCGCCTATGTAATTGTAAGCTGGTACCCAATTTTTTTCCCTACGCTTTTCCCAGGCATATAGGGCCTTTGTAAAAGGAAGTGTTTCTTTGTTACGGGTGTTGAATAAATATTGAGAATATGCTCGCTCGACCGGTTGTCGCAGGATGATAATAATTTTTAGTTCCGTTCCGAGTGGATGCAGCGATTTAATGTTTTCAATCACATGCTCACACCAGGGCTGGTAAAGAAAACTCACCGATTTCTCTCCGGTAATGAAATCTGTATCATTTTCCGGAAACCGGAAATACGCCTTGTAATCATTAAAATTCCTGATAATTTCCCGGTTCTTAACACTGTAATGTGGTGCTTTTCGGGCAAAGGCGAAATAATTCATTTCCCGGTCGGGCATATAGATCTGTGGATGTTCGCCCAGGTAGCGGCTTAGTGAAGTGGTTCCCGATTTGGCAGCTCCGGCAATGACAAACGAAGGAAGTTTTAAGATTTGCCCTGATTTAGTCATGACCGCTGTTTTCTATTAAGTATCGTTTTGGCTTCTTCCATTTTAAGCATTACAAATACTGTTCAAACACCTTTAAACCATGTAGTTAAATAGGATAAAATGGAATATTGTTCATTCGAAAATGAAAAAAGGAATCAAACCAAACCAATATTAAGCTTTACGTTCTATGGCTCTATAGGAGGCTTCAACAATGGCGCTTTCATCCAAACCATATTTCACTAATAGCTCTTCGGGTTTGCCGCTTTCACCGAAGCAATCGTCGACTGCCACATATTCAACAGGCACCGGATAATGACGGGAAAGGTGCTGGGAAATGGCATCGCCCATGCCACCGTTTATCAGATGTTCTTCGGCGGTAACCACGCATCCGGTTTTTTGGGCTGATTCAACAACCGCTTCTACATCAAGGGGCTTTATGGTGTGAATATTAATGATCTCCGGGTTAATGCCTTTGGTTTCAAGGATTTCAGCAGCTTTTAGTGCTTTCCAAACCAGGTGGCCGGTGGCAAAAATGGAAACATCAATTCCTTCACTGAGTTTTATCGCTTTTCCAATAATAAACTCCTGGTTAGGATCAGTAAACACAGGTACTTTGGGGCGCCCAAAGCGAAGGTAAACCGGGCCTGAATGATCGGCGATGGCGTGGGTGGCTGCCCATGTTTGGTTATAATCACAAGGATTGATCACCGTCATATTCGGCAGGCCTCGCATCAACCCAATATCTTCCATGATCTGATGGGTGGCCCCGTCTTCACCCAGTGTGATTCCCGCATGCGAGGCACATATTTTAACATTTTTGTTAGAATAGGCAATGGATTGACGTACCTGGTCATAAACTCTTCCGGTAGCAAAATTGGCAAAGGTTCCCACAAAAGGAATAAAGCCCCCCGTTGCCAGTCCTGCTGCAATTCCCATCATATTTGCCTCGGCGATCCCTACCTGGTAAAACCGATCGGGGAATTTCTCGGCAAAGGATTTCATTTTAAGCGATCCGGTCAGGTCGGCACAGAGACCAATAATTCGGGAGTTATGTTCGCCCATGTCGAGCAAGGCATCTCCAAATCCCGATCGGGTATCCTTTTTATCAGTTGATATGAATTTTTCTTTAAATGTCACCGTAGCTTTATTTTTTCATTCAATTCTTAGTAATCTCCCAGTGTTTCGGGTAATTGGCTTAGGGCATCCTCCAACTGTTCGTCGTTTGGGGCTACACCGTGCCATTTGTGAGTACCGGTCATGAAATCGACGCCGTAACCCATTTCCGTTTTCATGATAATAAAGATGGGTTTGCCTTTACCGGTTTGTGTTCGCGCATATTGCATGGTTTTAAGCACCTCTTCCATATCATTGCCGTTCATTTCGAGAACGTTCCAATCGAAAGCTTCGAATTTTGCCTTTAAGTTCCCCAGGGGCATAACTTCATTTACCGGTCCGTCAATCTGTTGCCCGTTGAAGTCAACCACCGATATCAGGTTATCCACTTTGCGTGCCGGGGCAAACATGGCGGCTTCCCAAATCTGCCCCTCTTCCATCTCGCCGTCACCATGAAGGCTGTAAACGATTCCCGGGTCATTGTCGAGTTGTTTAGCCAGTGCCATTCCTATGGCAACTGACATGCCTTGCCCCAGTGATCCGCTGGATACTCTTACACCGGGTATTCCTTCGGCAGTGGCGGGGTGTCCCTGCAAACGGGAATTGATCTTACGAAAAGTCTTGAGCTCGTCAATATTAAAAAAGCCCCGCCGGGCTAGTACGCTATACCAAACGGGGCTGATGTGCCCATTGGACAGGAAGAACACATCCTCCTTTTTCCCCTCCATTCGAAATTCTTTGCTGCTGTAATTCATTAGTTCATAATACAGGGCAACAAAGAATTCCGTGCATCCTAGTGACCCGCCGGGATGTCCTGATTGAACCGAATGGACCATACGTAGAATATCCCTTCGAACCTGGGTGGCTATCATTTTGAGCTCTGCTATATTGGCCATTGTTTATTGATGATTTCTTAACGGTTAAAAAACAATTTCGTCAAAAATAATGATATTTCATTGCAGTATCTTGCTACCTGTTTTAAAAGTTATCCACCAATGCAATGAAAGTTTTTAACAATGTTTAACTTTCAAAAAGCACTTCTATTATCTGGTTTCAAACGAAAATTAATCTTTATTTTTGGTGACTTATAATCATTATGCTACTGATAAGCAATGAAGAATATATATTTAGCTATCGCATGTGTTTTTTTAGTTGTTAGTGGATTTAGCCAGGAGAATCATGATACCCTGAAGTCGATTCGAAAAGGCAAAATTCCACATCCTCCCGCTAAGCAGGAATGGGTCGACTCGGTGTTTTATTCACTGTCTCCTGAGGAGCGAATAGCCCAGCTTTTTTTCATCAGGGCTAACCATGGAAAGGATTATGAATTAACGGATGAGGTAACCCGGTTTATTGAAGACTATAATGTTGGTGGGATCACTTTTTTTGGAGGCTATCCCACTAGGCAGGCTGAATTGACCAACAAATGGCAAGAAAAGGCCAAAACCCCTTTATTTATTTCAATTGATGGTGAATGGGGGCTGGGTATGCGCCTGGATAGTACCATTTCCTATCCTTATCAAATGACCCTGGGAGCGGTTAATGATGACTCATTACTTTATGAAATGGGAAAGCAGGTTGCCATGCAAATGAAACGGATGGGAATACATATCAACTTTGCACCGGTGGCCGATATCAATAATAATCCTGATAATCCGGTGATCAATGTCCGCTCCTTTGGGGAGTCGAGGGAGATGGTAACCCGCAAGACTTTAGCTTACATGCGTGGCATGCAGGATAACGGTGTTATGGCTACAGCTAAGCATTTCCCCGGTCATGGCGATACGGAAACCGATTCGCATCACGAATTGCCGGTAATCCATCATAGCCGAAAGGTGATCGATTCCATTGATCTATATCCCTTTAGGCGATTGATCAATGAAGGTGTTGAATTGGTGATGACCGCCCATCTTTCAGTTCCTGCACTTGACTCGGCTGACAATGCCGTTTCATCACGATCGGAAAAAATCATTCAGGGAGTTTTAAGAAAGGAGTTGGGTTTTGAGGGATTGGTTATTACCGATGGCTTGGAGATGAAGGGTATTACCGCCAACACCTCCCCCGATTCACTGGAAATAAAGATCCTGAAGGCCGGCAATGATATTTTATTACTTCCGCCGGATTTGGAACAAGCGCTTAAAAACATAAAGCATGCTGCTGATAGCGGTCTAATAAGCAATGAGATCATCAATAAGAAATGCCGGAAAATCCTGGCCGCTAAATATGATGCCGGATTATGGAAGCCCCAGCAGGTGGATACCAACAATCTTGTTGAAGATCTGAATAAGCCCGGATACCGGTTGCTCAATCGCAATCTTTACGAGTCATCAACCACCATTATTAAAGATGAAAAAGGCCTGATCCCCTTGATGCGGCTCGATACCCTTAATATGGCATCAGTATCCATTGGGGCCGAAGAGATAACCCCCTTCCAAAATATGCTGGCCAATTATTATCATATCCGGCAGTTTGCCATTCCGAAAGATCATTCACCCCAAGGCCGGGCTGATCTTATGAAGTTACTCGAAGATCATAACCTGGTGATGATCAGCATACATAATACCAGTGTGTGGCCTTTTAAGGAATTTGGGATTAGTAAGCAATCACTTGATTTGATCGAAGCAATTGCGCATGAAAAAACCGTGATCCTTAGCCTGGCTGCCAATCCCTATTCACTGGCATATTTTAGCGATATGCCCATTGAAACAATTATATTGGGTTACCAGGAAAACGATTGGACCCATGAACTGGCAGCGCAGGTGATCTTTGGTGGCCTTCCGGCAAAAGGGATTCTACCGGTTAGTGTCGATAGCTCATTCCTCTTGGGACGGGGACGATTACAGCAAAAAAAAATTCGTTTTGAGTTTACCATTCCCGAAGAACTTGGATTAACCGGCGATGATTTATATCCCATTGATACTATCATCATCAAAAATATTGATGATGAGGCTTTTCCGGGATGTCAGGTGGTTTTTGCCAAAGATGGCAAGGTTTTTTACAACCGGTCATACGGATTTCATACCTATGATAAAGCAATGCCGGTAAAACATGATGATATTTATGATCTGGCCTCCATTACTAAGATTGCCGCCTCCACCATAGCTGTGATGCAATTGGTACAGGAGGGAAGGCTCGATATTGACGAACCATTAGGAGCCTATCTTCCATATTTAAAAGGCAGCGAAAAAGAACATTTGATCCTTCGCGATGTGCTTACCCATCAGGCCGGATTAGTGCCCTGGATTCCCTTTTATATTGAAACCCTTGATTCCACCGGGCAGTTAAAGCCATCTATTTATAATGAGGAAATAACAGAAGAGTTCCCGGTAAGAGTTGCAGAAGATCTATATATTCACCGGAACTACCGCTATACGATATTTGATACCATTAAGAGATCACCGCTACAGAATGGGCAAGGTTATATATACAGTGACCTGGGTTTTTATTTTTTATATCGTTTGGTTGAAAATGTGACGAACAGGCCATTTGAAGAATACGTAAATGAAAACATCTATAAACCTTTGGGGCTGAGCAATACTTCATTTATGCCCCGCGAGCATTTTGATACACTTCGATTGGTACCCACCGAAGATGACCGGATTTATAGAAAACAAGTTTTGAAGGGTGATGTGCACGACCCGGGCGCTGCCATGTTAGGTGGAGTGTGCGGCCATGCCGGATTGTTTGCTAATGCTGTTGATGTGGCAGTGATCATGCAGACTTTATTGGATGAAGGAACATATGCCGATACCAGTATTGTGGATAAAAAATTGATCGGGCGATTTACAAAGAGCCAATTCCCCTTAAATGATAACCGCCGAGCCATAGGTTTTGATAAACCCTATTATGATTTCGAAAGCAATGGTCCCACATGCAAGGGCGTATCCAATGAGAGTTATGGGCATTCCGGTTTTACAGGAACATACGCCTGGGCCGATCCGAAAAATAATCTGGTATATGTATTCCTTTCCAACCGCGTTCACCCCGACGCCGCCAATCATAAGATTATATCGGCTAATACGCGCACGCGAATTCATCAAGTGGTATATGATGCGTTAAAAAAATCGGAAAAGAACAAAACCAAGGATGATAATGAGCTCAGCCCCAAATAAGATTACTGATTTATTCCGCGGTAATTTTTCCGGTGAGCCAATACTTGTAAGGGCGCCGGGCCGTATCAACCTGATTGGGGAGCACACCGATTATAACGAGGGGTTTGTGATGCCCGGTGCTATCGATAAATACATTTGGTTTGCGCTTTCGCTTTCGGGTACGGAAACCTACAGCTTTTTATCGGCCGATTATGAGGAGCTTTTTTCTATACAAAGCGACCGTTTACATATCGGGACCGGCTCATGGCCCGACTATCTCCTGGGTGTGATAGATCAATTCAGGAAACGTGGATTGAAAATTTCCGGTTTCAATTGTGTTTTTGGAGGTAATATCCCCACCGGCGCCGGATTGTCTTCCTCGGCAGCTTTGGAATGTGGCTTGGCAACCGGTCTCAACCATTTATTAGACCTCCACATCGATAAACATGAATTGGTCAAGCTCTGTCAAAGCGCTGAAAATGAATTTGTAGGTGTACAATGCGGCATTATGGATCAGTTTGCCAGCGTGTTCGGGAAGCATGAGCATCTCTTTAAGCTCGACTGCCGGACCTTGGAGCACCATTATGTACCTTTCGACCAGAAGCACTACAAAATTGTGCTTATCAATACAAACGTGGAACATTCACTGGCTTCTTCCGAATATAACAAACGCAGGAAGGAATGTGAGCAAGGAGTGGGAGTGATTCAACAAGATTATCCCGATATTAAAAGCTTGCGGGATGTATCGGTAGACATACTCGAAAAGTATAAATTTCACATGGATAAAAAAGTGTATGACCGTTGTTTGTATGTGCTGAATGAAAACAGGCGATTGCTCGAGATTGAAAAAGTCCTGCAAAAAGGAGATATCAAACGATGCGGTGAATTAATGTATGAGACCCATCACGGGCTACGCGATTTGTATGAAGTAAGTTGCCGGGAGTTGGATTTCCTGGTTGATTATGCCGGTAAATCAGGCGGGGTAGTTGGTGCCCGTATGATGGGGGGTGGCTTTGGCGGATGCACCATTAATCTGGTTAAGAAAGATAATAAGGAAAGTTTTGTGGGAAAGGCTCTTAAGGCATACAAACAGGAATTCGAGCGGGAGGCCACCTTTTATGAGGTTTCATTAACGGGAGGTGTGGAAGTGTTGGAGTGAGTAGTAGCTATCGTAAGTAACCATATACGCTATGAAAAGCATTGATTATATCGTATTTATCATTTACGGCGTGGTGATTGTAACGCTTGCCATGTTGGTATCGCGCGAGAAGAAAGGCCATAAAAAGAATGCCGAAGATTACTTTCTGGCCAGTAAGGCCTTACCTTGGTGGGCAATCGGGACTTCGCTGATCGCTTCCAATATTTCGGCCGAGCAGTTTATCGGGATGTCCGGCTCTGGTTATGCCATTGGCTTGGCCATTGCTTCTTATGAATGGATGGCCGCCTTAACGCTTATTATTGTTGCTAAATTTCTTTTGCCCGTCTTCCTTAAAAAGGGAATTTACACCATGCCTCAGTTCCTGGAAATGCGTTATGACTCAAGAGTAAGAACCGCTCTAGCTGTATTCTGGATACTTGTTTATATCTTCGTTAACCTGACTTCGGTGCTGTATATGGGAGCTCTGGCCCTGGAAACCATTATGGGAGTGGAGTTGATTTATGGAATTATAGGATTGGCCCTGTTTGCTGCTATCTATTCCATATATGGGGGATTAAAGGCGGTTGCCTGGACCGATGTGGTACAGGTTATCTTCCTTATTGGTGGCGGCTTGGTTACTACATTTCTTGCGCTTCAGGCCGTCTCGGAGCGTTTCGATGCCGGTGGTTTGTTAGCCGGATTTGGTGAAATGCTCCAACAAGCGCCCGGGAAGTTCGAAATGATCCTGAGCAAAGATAATCCGCATTACACTGACTTGCCCGGCATTGGTGTATTAGTAGGTGGTTTATGGGTAGCTAACCTTTTTTACTGGGGGTTTAATCAGTATATTATCCAGCGGGGCCTGGCGGCTAAAAGCATCCGTGAATCGCAGCGCGGGCTTATGTTTGCAGGCTATCTAAAATTACTGATTCCTTTAATTGTTGTTATTCCCGGTATTGCAGCCTATGTGTTAACCACCAATTCAGGTGTTGATCTCAGTCCTTCTGATAAAGCTTATCCCTGGTTGTTACATGAGATCGTGCCACCCGGGATCACCGGCCTGGCCTTTGCAGCGCTTATCGCTGCAGTGGTTTCTTCATTGGCTTCCATGCTGAACTCTACATCCACCATTTTTACCATGGACATCTACCGGGAATTCATCAACAGAAAAGCTGATAATACTAAAACGGTGCTTGTGGGAAGACTATCAGCCATAGCTGCCTTAATCATTGCGGTTTTTGCTGCCAGGCCTTTACTGTCAGGACTCGACCAAGCTTTTCAGTACATTCAGAATTTTACGGGAATGGTCTCACCGGGCGTGCTGGTTATATTTGTTTTTGGAATATTCTGGAAACGAACCACTGCCAATGCGGCATTATGGGTGGCTATTTTGACCATTCCAATGGGGATTTTAGCGCAGTATGTTTTGTTCCCCGAAATGCCCTTCCTCGATCGCATGGGTTATATCTTTCTGATTTTGTCCTTGTTCCTGGTTATATTAAGTGTTTTGGAACGTGGAACTGATGATCCCAAAGGAATTCAACTCAGTAAGGATTTCTTCCGCACGGGCAAGGCGTTTAACATTGGCGCTATTGGTATAATACTGATATTGATATTTTTATACGTATTTTTCTGGTAGATGTGTATGAATTTATACCGGTATGAAACAACGGATTGGATTTTTAATTAATTTCGAGGATAAATGAGCGAGGTTGCCTTAAAATATCGTCGAAGCCTTTATTTCCTCATCATCCTGGTGGCTGGTGCTGCAGGAATATTATCAAGGGTATATACCGAAAACCTGCCGGCAGTGTTAGGAGCTTATACCGGTGATACCATGTGGGCCCTGGCACTCTTCTTTTTTATCCGGATTTTGTTTCCCCAGGTTAAATTGTTTTGGGTTGCCTTTTCAGCTTTATTATGTTCCATCTTCATTGAAGTATCGCAATTATCGGATTCACCCATGCTGGAGTCTATCCGCGACTTTAATGTGGGTGGGCTGATTATTGGTTATGGATTTGTATGGAGCGATTTTATTTGCTATATAACCGGAATCCTTATCGGGGTGTTGATTTCTGCCTTGCTTAAGGAAATTAATATGTAAGCGGGCATGCTGATATTCACATCAAATACCTTAATTATCCCGGCCCGGAAAAACTTTTTCAGCTTGAGCTTGTTCCTTTGGTTGAAAATTATAAAAAAAGGAGAACAATTATGGCAGAAATTACATTCAAAGGAAATCCGGTTAAAACAAATGGGTATTTACCTGAAGTAGGAACCAAAGCACCTGACTTTAAATTAACCCGTACCGACTTAAGTGACCTAACCCTTAAGGACTTGAAAGGCAAGCGTGTGATTCTCAATATTTTCCCTAGTCTCGACACTTCGGTATGTGCACAGTCGGTGCGTACTTTTAACGAGCGCGTTAACCAGCTTGACAATGCTGTGGTGGTAGACGTTTCGAAAGACCTGCCGTTTGCCCATGCCCGTTTTTGCAGTGCCGAAGGTATTGAAAATGTGATCTCCTCATCCGAAATGCGCGATCATTCATTTGGCGATACCTATGGTGTTCGCATGGTCGACGGTCCTCTGGCCGGGTTGCTTTCACGTGCTGTAGTGGTCCTGGACGAAAGCCATAAGGTTATCCATACCGAACAGGTGCCCGAAATAGGGCAAGAACCCGACTATGATACAGCTATTCAGGCCTTGAAGTAGATCGGGCAAAACTATAAAGAGCTTTTATATCAAAATGGCAGTAAGCAAATATTGAAGAGCTTGCTGCCATTTTCTTTCTTATGTGAGCGGTGTAAAACCAATGCGCTATAAAGAATTGCATCTTAATATGAAATATTGCAATATATGCGTAGTTATATTATGCCTAATGATAAAATAGGGGAGTAATCACAAATTTTTGTATATTAGAATGCTGAATGGTAGTAATTATATTATTATTTACATATAAAGATATAAATTATGAGCACAAATGAATTAAAAAAATATCTTTTTGAAGGTATAGAGAACATAGATGATAACGAGTTTTTATTGACATTGAAAGAACTTGTTGACCGAAAGTATGACCAACACAAACCTCATAAATTAGCTAGCTGGCAGATGGAAAGGATAAAAGAATCTAAAAGACAAATCGTAAGAGGTGAGTTTCTTGAGGATGAACAAGTTGATAAGTTAATTGATCAATGGCTCGAAAAATAATTTGGTCTAGAAATGCGATTAGGGACAAAATCCAGATTCTGGATTATTGGTATAATCGTATAGGAACAAAAACATACTCGAAGAAGCTGGATAAAGCATTTCGTACGGCTGTTAAGAATCTGAAAGATTACCCTTTCTTAGGCAAGAAAATGGAAGAATCAGATATGGGATACATCGTAAAAGAGCATCATCTAATTTTATATTCAGTAGGTGAAAATGAGATAATGATTTTACACATTTGGGATAGCCGAAGAAACCCAGAAGATTTTAGGATTGAGGAATAATCTACTACTACCTTTGATGAATATGCTTCAAATCCGTAATTTATTCAAAACAAATATAATGAATTAGCATTTTAATAGTTATACTGGTGCAGATGCAAAAAATCAATATATTTGCACCCGATTTGCGGATGTGGCGTAATTGGTAGCCGCGCTAGACTTAGGATCTAGTGCCTTCGGGCGTGTGGGTTCGAGTCCCTCCATCCGCACTAAAAAATACCAGTTTGGCTGTTAGCATTAAAACAATCTAACGGTCAAACTGTATTTATTTATAACCATGTTTTATTTCCCGATGGAAGTTCGGGTCAGGATATGAGCGAAAATCGCTCAACGGGTATGAAGATCAGGAAAAGCAATAATCAATGAACATTACAAGAGAAGATCAAGGTGATTTAACAGCTACTCTCAAAGTGGAGGTGAGCAAAGAAGATTACGAAGAAAAGGTTAATGAACAATTGAAGGATTATAAGAAAAAGGCCAATATGCCCGGTTTCCGACCGGGGAAAGTGCCTTTTGGGATGATTAAAAAAATGTATGGCCGGGCTGTTGTGGCTGAGGAGGTTAATAAGATCGTTTCGGAAGAGCTTTTAAAATACATCCAGGAAAACGATATAAAGATTTTGGGCCACCCCATGCCGAACAATGAAAAAACTCCGGCCATCGACTGGAGCGTCCAGGAAGAGTTTGAGTTTTATTTTGATGTGGGCTTATATCCCGAAATCGAGGTCGACTTGGAAAACATTGAGGTTGATTATTACAAGGTAAAAGCCTCAGATGAAGACGTGGATAAGACCATTGAAAACATGCGTCACCGGTTTGGCGAAAATACCCATCCCGAGGAATCGGATAAAGGGGATAGCCTTAAAGGCCAATTTGAAGAGTTAGATGAAAATGGTGATGTGAAAGAGGATGGAATTAAAAACGAATCTACCATCCTGGTTGACTACATTAAGGACGAAGACACCCAGAAGAAGTTTATTGGATTGAAAGTAGGTGACCAGGTTGATTTTGACCCCCACAAATCGAGCGGTGATAATCTCACCGAAATGGGATCACTGCTGGGCATTGAAAAAGAGCAAGCCGAAAAAATTGAAAGCAACTTCCGTTTTACACTCGATGAGATAAACAGGCTTATCCCCGCCGAAGTCAATGAAGAGTTCTTTAAAAAGGTATATCCCAATGAAGAGATAGAAAATGAAGAGCAATTCAGGGCGCGTGTGGAAAAGGATGTTGAAAACCAGTATGGATCGGTAGGCGATCAGCGCTTTATGAGCGATGCTACCCAAAAGCTAATTGATAAAGCTGATATTGAGCTACCCGAGGAATTCATGAAAAACTGGCTGGCTCAAAATGATGAAAACCTGACCAAGGAGCAGGTAGAAGAAAGCTGGGAGCAATACAAAAGGGATATGAAGTGGCAGCTTATTGAGAATAAGCTTATGAATGACCATGACATTCAGGTTACCGATGATGAAGTGAAGAATTTTGTTAAAGAACAATTCCGCCCTTATTTGGCACAAAGCGGCGAACCGGAAGAAGAGATTGATAAGCGCCTGCAGGCTGCTGCCGAATCGATGATGCAGGATGAAAAACAAGTTGAACAGTTTACCAGTCAATTACGTTATGAAAAATTGATGAAGTTGCTTAAAGATAAGCTAAAGATCAATACCAAAGAGGTTACTTATGCTGAATTAATGCAACAGGATTCGAATCAAAACAACGACGACAAATAATTTAACATATGGATTACGGAAAAGAATTTCAAAAGTATGCCGTTCATCATCAAGGCATTAGCAGCATGTCGCTGCATAAGTATAATTCTTCTATCAACAATTATATTTCGCCTACCATTATCGAGGAACGACAATTAAATGTGGCCACCATGGACGTGTTTTCCAGGTTAATGATGGACCGCATCATTTTTTTGGGTGTTCCCATTGATGACTATGTGGCGAATATCGTTGAAGCACAGCTCTTGTTCCTCGAATCAACCGATGCGAAAAAGGACATTATGCTGTATCTGAACTCGCCCGGCGGTTCGGTATATGCCGGTATGGGAATATATGATACCATGCAGTACA
>JAIPAP010000095.1 GCA_021740045.1 Bacteroidales bacterium | reverse complement strand
CCTCCAGCCCCCCTTCCCAGAACCATAACAACCTGTCATTCCGAGCTTTATGCCGATGATCCCGATGGCTATCGGGATCGGCATGAAGCGAGAAATCTCCTTGCTAAATGCATTTTCCCCGGACAACAGTGATCTCTTATAGCAAAAATAATCATAAACAATAAAAGCATAGCCCAACATGTTTTTAGAAAGCCTCTTTGGGATCATTTTCAATTCATTGGTTTTCTGATAATTAATAAGTATCTAAAAAATAAATTGTTTATCATTTTAATAGAATATTGCCGAAAGTTATAACTTTGCGCCAATTTATAAAACACTATACATAATTTAATAAAAATCAACCAATTAAAAAGGGGAGATAAATAATGGAAAAACGAAACGTTATCATTATCGGTGCTGCAGGACGCGACTTCCACAATTTCAACACGTATTTTCGCGACAATGAAGGCTACAATGTAGTAGCATTTACTGCAGCTCAGATTCCTGACATAGAAGGTAGAAAATATCCGGCCGAGCTAGCGGGTAAACTTTATCCTGACGGAATTCCGATTTATGCTGAAGAAGACCTGCCCAAACTGATTAAAGACCTAAATGTTGACGATTGCGTATTTTCATACAGCGATGTGCCTTATGCTCATGTAATGAAGATGAGTGCAATTGTAAATGCGGCCGGCGCCAACTTCAAGCTCCTCGGTCCTAAAGATACCATGATCAAAAGCACCAAGCCGGTGATCTCAGTAGGGGCCGTTCGCACCGGTTGTGGTAAGAGTCAAACCTCGAGGAGGATTATTGAACTTTTGATGGAAAAGGGGCTCAAGGTAGTCGCTATCCGTCATCCTATGCCATATGGTGATCTTGCTAAGCAAAAAGTGCAGCGTTTTGCCAAGCTCGACGACCTCAAAAAGCACGAATGCACCATTGAAGAAATGGAAGAATACGAGCCCCATATTGTTCGCGGTAATGTTATTTATGCAGGCGTTGATTATGAAGCCATCCTTCGTGAGGCCGAAAACGACCCCGATGGTTGTGATGTAATTCTGTGGGACGGTGGCAACAACGACTTCCCTTTTTATGCACCCGATCTTAACGTTACCGTAGCCGACCCTCATCGTCCGGGCCACGAACTGAAATACTACCCGGGTGAAGTTAACCTCCGCATGGCCGATGTGGTTGTCATTAACAAAATGGAAAGCGCCGAACCTGAAGCTATTCAAATAGTCCGTCAAAACATTGCCAAGGTCAACTCCGATGCGATTGTGATTGACGGCGCGTCACCGATTAAAGTTGAAGATCCTTCGGTAATTAAAGGCAAGCGCGTATTGGTTGTTGAAGACGGCCCCACCCTCACACACGGTGAGATGAAGATCGGCGCCGGCACGGTTGCGGCCATGAAACTGGGCGCTGCCGATATAATCGACCCACGTCCTTTTGTGGTAGGTAAACTCGCCGAAACGTTCAAAATCTATCCGAATATCGGTAGCTTACTGCCTGCAATGGGATATGGCGACCAACAGATCAAAGACCTGCAAGCTACCATCGACAATACCGATTGCGATTCGGTAGTGATAGGAACACCTATTGATCTTAACCGCATTGTTAAGATCAACAAGCCTAACACACGCGTTTATTATGACTTGCAAGAGATCGGCCAACCCGATATGAAGGGAGTGGTTGATGATTTCATCAATAAGCATAATCTCAAATAAGAGTTATCAACAATGAAAAAGGCGACTGATTGATCAGTCGCCTTTTTTATGGATTGTTGAAAATAAGGTGAGATTATACATGTTAGTTGGGGTGGTTTTCTTCGTATTTTTAATAAATTTTATAAACGCTATTGACAGAATGAAAAACAGGAGCCTGATATCAATCAATGATTACACCACGGAAGAATACCTGCGTATTCTTGATACGGCCGAAGATTTTGAAGCCAATCCACGGCAAAGCCTATTAAATGGATATGTGATTGCCAGCTTGTTCTTCGAGCCTTCCACCCGGACCCGGTTAAGCTTTGAGAGTGCTATATCGCAATTGGGGGGTAAGATAGTCGGTTTCTCCAGTTCCGCATCTTCGAGCGTGCAAAAAGGAGAATCGTTAAAAGACACTATACTCACGGTAAACAATTACTGTGACCTTATTGTGATGCGACACCCATTGGAAGGCAGCGCTCGATATGCCAGCGAAGTAGCCGATGTGCCTATTATCAATGCAGGCGACGGTTCAAACCAGCATCCCACACAGTGCTTGCTCGACCTGTATTCCATAAGGAAAACCCAGGGCAAGCTCGATAATCTTAACGTAGCTTTCGTTGGAGATCTGAAATACGGGCGAACCGTGCATTCGCTGGCCATTGCCCTTTCGGGATTCAACACCACCTATCACCTGGTATCGCCGGTGGAACTTAAGCTTCCCAGTGCCGTTAAGCATTATATCAAAGAAAAAGACCTAACCTATCATCAATACACCGATCTGGAAGAAGCCCTGCCCCATGTCGATATTGTATACATGACGCGTATTCAGCGGGAGCGATTCTCCGATCCCATGGAATATGAACGCGTTAAGAACTCCTATGTACTTACCCGCAACCTGCTCAAGGATGTGAAGCAAAACCTGAAAGTGCTGCATCCTTTACCACGGGTTAATGAAATAAGCGAAGACGTGGACGACACGCCGCAAGCCTATTACTTTACCCAAGCCTTAAATGGTGTTTATGTGAGAATGGCATTGTTAACAACAATTTTAGGGATTAAATAAACCGATCAATCCGAAAAATTATCTGCAACATGGATAAAAAAGAAAAAAGAACCGAGCTGAAGGTATCCGCCATTGAAAACGGAACCGTTATCGACCATATCCCCAGCCATATGTTATTCAGGGTAATCAAAATACTTGGGCTGGATAACACCGACAATATGATCCTTTTCGGCACCAACCTTGAAAGCAAGAAATACGGCAACAAAGGCATCATTAAAGTGAGCAATAAATATTTCGAGAGCGAGGAAATCAACAAGATCGCCCTTGTAGCGCCTACTGCCAGCCTTATTGAAATAAAGGATTTTAAGGTGACCAATAAAAAGAATGTAAAGATACCCGGGGACATCATCAAGATCGTAAAATGCTTTAATCCCAATTGCATCACCAATCATCAGAACATTACCACTAAGTTTAAGGTAATCCAACAAAAACCGGAATTAAAGCTGCGATGCTACTATTGTGAAAAAACAACGGCCAAGGATAATATGGTATTTCTATAGCCTCACCGGCCAATGATACGAAGTTTTTTAACTGATTAACCAAAGGGCCCAAAGAAACAAAGAAACCGACGGGACGAAGAGACCAGAAGGTAGTAAGCTATTAGAACCGAAAGCCTGTTTATTCAATAATAATCCTGAAAATTTTAGGTTGATATTGTAATAAGTATCATTGTTCAACACCATATAGCCGTGGAATCGCTTTACATAAAAAAATTGATCAGGCAAGGCGAGCATCAGCAACTCGATTTCAAATACGAAGTTTCTGATTCGAAAAAGATCGCCCGTAGCCTTGTAGCATTTTCCAACACCGATGGAGGTAAGCTGCTGATTGGTGTTAAGGATAACGGCGCCATAGCCGGTGTACGATCGGAAGAGGAATACTACATGGTAGAAGCCGCGGCCCGGGTGTTCAGTAAACCTGAGGTTAGTTTTACCACGCGTCAATGGAATGTCGATGGCAAAACAGTTCTGGAGGTTGATATCCCGAAAAGCGAAAATATGCCTCACATTGCCCCCGGAAAAAATGGTAAATGGCTGGTTTACATCCGCGTTGGTGACCAAAATCTATTGGCCAACAGCGTATTGCTTAAACTTTGGAAGCGTCGCAAGCGTAAATCGGGAACCTATATCAAATACACCGAAAAAGAAAAACTCCTGTTATCCTACCTTAAGGAAAATCCCAGCATTAGCTTGAGTAAGTTCAGGAAAATAGGGAATCTTTCTAAGCATAAGGCCGAAAATATCCTGGTAAACTTTATTGCCCTTGATATCATCGAAATGAATTTCACCGATAAGCATGTTGTTTATACGTTGAAAGCCCCGGCCATCAAAGAATGATGCATCCGGGCTAATCAGCAATTCATCCTTTGTTTTATACAGTCCGTTCCTATTGTCTTGCCGCCTTGTATGAATTATCATACTTTTGGTTATCAATAAAATCAATTCATGATAAACGCTAAGGCAATACATAAGCGATTTGGGACAGTAAAAGCACTTAAAGGGATCGATCTTGATATCAAGGAAGGAGAGTTATACGGATTGCTTGGCCCTAACGGCGCCGGAAAAACCACCACCATTAATATTTTAAGCACGCTTTTAAAACCCGATAATGGCAGTGTTTTCATCAATGGCTTGGACATCCTGAAAAACCCTGTTTCCAGCAAGAAAAACATCGGGATAGTGCCGCAGGAAGTCGCTTTATATGAAGATCTTTCGGCCCTGGATAATCTGCTGTTTTGGGGTGGATTATATGGAAATCCTGCCTCACAAATCCGTTCCAGGGCAAACGAGATGCTCCGGCTTTTCGGGCTTTCCGATCGCCGAAACGACACCATTAAAAAGTACTCAGGTGGCATGAAGCGACGTATAAACATCGCATCAGCCTTGTTGCACAACCCAAAAGTGCTTTTTATGGACGAACCCACCGTGGGCATTGATCCCCAAAGTCGCAATAAAATTTATGAAGTGATCGGGCAACTTCATTCAAATGGTCTCACCATCATTTACACCACCCATTACATGGAGGAAGTGGAAAAGCTGTGCGAAAGGGTTGGGATCATCGATTATGGAGAGATCATCGCAGAGGGAACAGTCGAAGAACTACGAAACCGCAGCAATACTACTTCCATCATTAATGTTGCGCTCGAAAACCCGGGAAATGCCAACCTTAAAGATTTGCAAAAAAGCTTTGAGACGGTGGAAGTCGATCAGAACAACCAGCTGGTTTTCCGCTGTAAGGATTCGGATAAGAAGCTTTCGGGTATCGTTAAATATATGGATCAGCATAATTTGATGATCTCCAGTATCGATGTGAAAAAGGCTAGCCTCGAAAACATTTTTCTTGAATTAACCGGACGTAAATTAAGAGATTAAACATCAATGTTATGCTACAAATAGCACTAAAGGATCTAAAACTATTTTTAAAGGATATTAAGGCTTTTATTTTGGTAATGATCCTGCCTATTGCACTGGTCACCTTGTTCACCCTGGCCTATGGCGGTATGGGCTCATCATCGGGAGATTCAAGCCCCATCGCCATAGCCGCTTCCGATCTTGACAGCACCTCAACCTCCATTAGTACCATGCAAAAGATCGACAGCCTGAAAGGCCTCAAATTAAAGCATATGGATATTGGATCGGCCAAGAACCGTGTAATTAACGGCTCCGAAACAGCTGTGCTGGTTTTTTACAAAGGATTCCAGGACTCCGTTGATAAAGGAGCTGATCCGCCTATGGAGCTTTTTTTCGACCGTTCGCAGGAAATGGAGGTGAATATTCTGCAGCAGGCCCTGATTGGGAACCTGACGGGGATATTAGGCTCTAAAAATATGGAGAACAAAGTCCACACGATGATCGATAAACAATATGCCGATCTGGATGAAAGCACAAGAAAGATGATACACAGCCAGGTGAGTGAAGGCTTTAAGGGTAACGATGAGGAATTCAGCAGCTCTCCTGAAGCTGCTCTTAAGATGACCGGGTTGGTTGGTGAGGAAAAAACCAATTGGGGTATGTTACAGGCTGTGGCCGGTGTAGCCGTGATGATGCTGCTCTTTAGTGTCGCTGGCATGTCGGGAACCATTTTAAGTGAACGGGAAGAAGGCACCCTCAAAAGACTGCTCTACTCCCCTATTCACCCCAATAGCATCTTATTCAGCAAAATGATCTATGCCATGTTTGTTGCTATTATCCAGCTCATCATCCTGTTCATTTTCAGTTGGCTGGTTTTTGATCTTGATATTTTAACCAATCCATTAGGCCTGATCATTATGATCGTTACCACAGCATTTGCCTGTACCAGTTTTGGAATTTTTCTGGCCTCCATTAGCCAAACCCGCAAGCAGGCCGAAAGCCTTTCCACTATTGTCATACTGATCATGTCGGCCATTGGCGGCAGTATGATACCCACTTTTATTATGCCCTCATTTATGCAGAAAATTTCGGTAGCATCGGTGAACTACTGGTCCATCCAAGGCTTTTTCGACATCTTTGGACGCAATATGGCAACCGTGAAAATCCTCCCGGAAGCCGGCATGCTCCTGCTCATTGGCGGTATAATGACCGGCATATCCCTGTTCCGGTTCCGAAAGCATGTGCTAAAGGTAGTGTAAAGAGAAGGAAGAAGATAAAAAGCATGATATCTGTTGAAGTGATTGTAAACAAAACGTAGCATGCCAAAAATCAGAAATCTTTGATTCCGTTTTCCATATCTTGGAACTTGAAAATATTGAACATCGTATCAACCATATTTATGAAAGGTCAAACTTGAAATGCCGAAAAAACAGAAATCTTCGATTTCATATTTTTTCGTGCATCCTCGAAAATTTAAAATTTTCGGGACTTGAAACTTTAAACTTAACTCCTCCCATCAAACTAAACACTTGCATCATTCGTTATATGATTTTAACTTTGTAGGAAATCAAAAGCCGGATGTTATGAAACGTATTGTTATTACACTCATCATTGCTTTTTTCGCTGCAGGATCATTTGCACAATCCAGTATTACAGGACTTGACAACTATGGAGTTGGTAATAATGCATCTTCCGGACTATCGGGTAACACTTTTAGCAACACCGATTTTAATCTCCAAATGGGAACATCCATTGGCAGCTATGGCGGCGGAGGCTCGGTGTTAAGCAGCTATGTGGCGCCGAGCTTTAATTTTGATGCCACGCCCAAACTCGACATCAAAGCCGGCGCATTGATCATGAACAACAATTTTAGCGGCTTTCAGCAATCACCATTCATGTCACAATCAATGGGGCTCAATCAAAATATGACCGATTCTTATCTTTATGTGCAAGGCGATTACCAGCTTAATGAAAAACTCACCCTTTCGGGTGGCGCTATAAAAAAGGTGAATACTTACAATTATCAGCAAAAGATGAACCCCTTGGCCAAAAATTACGATTACAGCGCCTATAATATAGGTATGCGCTACAAGGTAAATGATAATGCCCATATTGAAGCACAATTTAATCTTATAAAAGGCAATCCATATCAAACACCATTCAACAATTACGCTTCACCCTTCGGGCATTATTCCTCGCCATTCGGTGGTTTTAATGATCCAACCAATCCGTTCGACTAAATCCTTTACATGCAAAACTTTTTTACACCATCATTGTTTAGCATTTCAATACAAATGTTAAACGATGTTGTTATTGTTAATTTTACAGAGCATTGTAAGCGCAGCAATATATAATGGGCATATGGAATCGGAACAGAAATTTCCGCAAATAAAAGCTGAAACCCTTGCAGGCGATGAAGTGGTTTTTCCGGATGTGGCAGAAGGAAAGATTTCACTTATCTTAGTGGCTTTCGAGCGTCAAACGCAGGGACAGGTTGACTCATGGTCTAAACCCTTTATGAACGAATTCGGAAACGACCAAAATTATATGTTTTATGAAATCCCCATGATCAGTATCGGGTGGAAAGTTATTGCCCCTATCATTGACGGTGGCATGCGATCGGGCGTGCCCAAGGAAATGCATGATAATGTAGCCACCTATTATGGACCGCTTAAAGAGTATTATAATAAGCTTGATGTGGATGGTACTTCGCTTTGCTATGTTTATCTGCTTGATAAACATGGATACGTTGTTTGGAAAGAAAAAGGGAAAGCTGACGGGCAAAAGATAGAAGGCCTTTTTAACAAGGCACATGCCCTGAACAAGTAGCATCGCCGTTTGTTAACATGGAAAATTATTGCATATGATAGCTATACTGGCACCTGCTAAAAAACTGGAATTTGAGGGAGCACCAAAAACAAAACAACATACGAAACCGGATTTCCTTGATCATTCGGAAAAGCTGGTAAACCTCCTCAAAAATTATTCACCTGATCAACTCTCCAGCTTAATGAAGATTTCCGGTAAGCTGGCCAATTTGAACTATGATCGCTTCCAGGAATGGGCAAGACCTTTTACATCCGCTAATGCCAAGCAAGCCATACTTTGTTTTAAGGGAGATACATACACGGGCCTTAAAGCCGAAACCTTTAATGAAGATGATTTCGGATTTGCCCAGGATCATGTCCGCATTCTTTCAGGATTATACGGTATTTTGCGCCCGCTCGACCTGATACAACCTTACCGCCTGGAAATGGGCACCAAGCTCGAAACCAGCAAAGGGAAAGACCTTTACGAATATTGGGGAGACCGGCTTACCGAGCATTTAAACAAGAGCTTTACCAAAGCCGGTAATAATATCTTGATCAACCTGGCTTCGCAGGAATATTTTAAATCCATCAACACTGAAAAGCTAAATGGAACGGTGATTACGCCGGTTTTTAAAGACTACAAAAATGGAGCATATAAAGTATTCGGATTGCTCGCTAAGCGTGCCCGCGGGATGATGACCCGTTTCATGGTCAAGAACCGCATTACCAATCCCGACCAACTCAAAACCTTCGATGAGGATGGTTACTACTACAGCGATCGCATGTCTAACGAATTTGAATGGGTATTTACGCGAGGCTAGCACGCTATAATTTCATTTTCAGAAAATTTACGCCATTTAATTTCAAATTGGGACACAACTTCCTGACCGGGACAAGGTGAACTTAGCGTCTGCATCTTTATTGATTGATTATTAACTTTTTATAACTGTGGCAATTTTTTTGGCCTGGGTATGGAAACAAAAACCCTGGCAATGGAAAATGTGAATTTAACAGTTGATCCGGAAACCTTACAGCGAAATTGGGCTGATCGTGTGATCCTGATTGCGGAAGATGTGAAGATCAATTATCTGCTGATAAAATCGATCTTATCAAAAACCAAGGTAAAAATATTATGGGCCACTGATGGGCAAAAAGCCATTGAAGCTTTTAAAAATCATCAGGATGTTGATCTGATCCTTATGGACATTCAAATGCCAAAGCTCGATGGTTATGAAGCAGCTAAGCAGATACGGGAATTCAAATCGGAGATCCCGGTAATCTATCAAAGCGCCAATAATGTCCCGCAAGCCGTAATTGATGAACTGCAGGACCCACGATCCGAATACATTGCAAAACCAATACATGCACGTAAACTGATAACCACCATCAGCAAGTATTTTGATCAATAAACTGTTTGGTAACAGTCGGATAGTTAATTGTTCTATTTCAAAAATGGGACACTATACGCTTATACCTTTGCCGGAGTAATATTTATAATTAATCCTCCCTGTGCATTTTTATAAAATTCGTAGTTTTGCTTCGGAGGATTATATTTATGCACTATAGGTTTACACTTCTTAGGAAAATCCCACGCTATCTTGTTATATTTTGTGGTTTCTGGATGTTATTGAGTTCCTTTCAACCACCCGATTCAACACGCCGCATTACTAAACTGAAAAGCTTATTGAAAAAGGCCGATCAAAAAACACAAGTGCGGATTTATAATCGAATATCGTGGCAGTACCGTAACTCGTCTTTGGATAAATCAATAGAATACGGGCAAAAAGCCCTCGATTTGGCCACCGAGATCGAAGACGACACTCTTTTATCGGAAACCTATGATTATATGGGGATTGCCTACTACCTGCACGGTAATTATCAGCAATCATTAAAATATTACCTCGAAAGTTTATTGATCAAAGAACAAATGCAGGATACCCTATCATTTGTTCTTACCTATAACAACCTGGCCATTCTATACTCACGTCTCAATAACTATGGCGAAGCATTGCGATACTTCCGAAAATGTTATCAGATTCATGAGAGCAATGAAAACAAAACCCAAATGGGTGGATCCCTCAATAATATCGGTAGTTTGTACAGCGACATGGATAACGCTGATTCAGCACTTTTTTATCATCAAAAAGCTCTCGATATAAGGCTAACATTATCCGATTCAACGGATATAGGGTATTCGCTTAAAAATATGGCCAATGCTTACAGGATGAAGGGAAACTATGAAGCGGCGTTCGAAAATTTCAAGAAAGCCTTAAAATACCTTAAGAACACCGATGATCAAATGGTGGTAGCCAACACTTATTATTATATGGGCATATCGTATAGCGAAAAAGGCGATTATGACCGGGCATTGCGGGTGCTGAAAAAAGGCTTGAGCCTGGTGGAACAAATTGAGCAAAACCTTTCGGTACGAAATTTTAAGAAAGAAATAGCAGCCATTCACTACCAAACCCACGATTATAAAAAAGCCTATCAGGAATTGCTTGATTTTGCCGAACTACAGGATCAGATCTATAATAATGAAAGCATTAAACGCATTGCCGAAATGCGTACCATTTATGAAACAGAGAAAAAAGAGGAACAGATCGAACTTTTAGCCCAAGAGCAAGCCAAACAGGAAAAAAAGATCAAAAGCCAAACTCTTTCACTCAAGCGCACTCAAACGCAGCTTATTATTTTAACGCTGGCCTTTCTTACCACCATCATTACATTTATGTTTCTCCGTAACCGGAACCGATACAGGCAAAAAGAATTGCTCAATTATCAACAGCTCCGTTACCGCGAATCGCAAATCCAATCCATTATTAATGCCCAGGAGAAGGAACGTGAGCGTTTTGCGCGCGACATACACGACAGCGTTGGAAGCGGCCTGTCGGCCCTTAAAATGAACATCAGTAACCTCGATCCCGATAATAAAGGTATACGTTCCAAGAACAAGGATATTTACTCTAACTCGCTCGATATTTTGGATGATATTCATAAGGAGATCAGGAATATTTCCTTTAACCTGAAGCCCAAAATATTGGCAAGCCAGGGATTACTGCCGGTTTTAGAGGAAATGATCAGGAGGATCAATACCATTGGTAAAATAAATGTATCTCTGAATGTTTTTGATTTCGAAACCCGTTTACCAACTGATGTGGAAATTAATACTTACAGGGTACTCCAGGAAATCCTGAACAATATTATGAAACACTCCAATGCACAGCATGTATCTATTCAGCTCACCAAATATGAATCGGAGATAAACCTGATGGTTGAAGATGATGGAACAGGTTTCGACATTCAGGATCTTAAAAAGAACAATAGTTATGGTTGGGATAATATAATTTCGCGCCTTGAGTTAATAAATGGAAAGCATGAAATCGACACCATGCCGGGCAGGAAAGGTACAACAGTGATAATCGACATTCCATTGCAGAATGATAAAACAAGAATTGGGACAAACACTTAAGCTGCTGATTGTTGATGATCATCAAATCCTTATTGATGGGCTTTTCAACATGCTTGATCAGTCGTATTATCAAATCGTTGATCAAGCCCATAATGCCGGGGAAGCCCTGGAAATTCTCGAGCAGAAAGAGGTGGACCTTTTGGTGTGTGACCTGGAAATGCCCGGCATGCCTGGCATTGATCTGATCCGCATTATCAAGGAGCGATATCCCCACATCAAGATTTTGGTATTAAGTATGCACGATGAAAAGAGCATAGTAACCGAAGCGGTTAAGCTGGGAATAAACGGATACCTGCTCAAAAACATTTCTCAGGATAAGCTCCTGCAGGCCATCGAGAGGGCGCGCCATAACAAATTTTATATCAGTGAAGAGCTCACGGATATTCTGGCCGAAAACATCAGCACCAAATCGCCCAAAGAATTACTAACCGTTCGTGAACTGGAGATACTCAAGCTTATCGTTAATGAACACACCAATAAAGAGATCGCCAAAACGCTTTTTATTAGTGAACGAACCGTTGAGTCGCACCGGAAGAACATATTCCGAAAAACAAATTCCAAAAGTTTGGTAGGGTTGATAAAATACACTATTGATAACAAGCTAATATAACTACTTGTTTTTCTTTCACATACAATTTAACATCCGTGCTACTACGGATAAAATTTTACCTTTTCACACCTATTGTAGAATACTGAAAACGGGTCTACTTTTGCTTCATGAAGAGTTTGAACAGAGGAAGGCTGTTGTTTCAAACCAAAACTAACACTAATCATTAATTTATTAAGCTTATGAAAAGGACAATTACATTTTTTTTGATTTTATTCTTTAGTTGCTCCTGGATTATGGCACAGGAAATATCAGAAACCACTGGTTCTGAAATTCCTGCTGCCGTGAAATCCAGCTACTATCAACATGCAAAGAACATCAATGCCCAGCAAGCTGGTAAGATTGAGACACCTTGGGAAAATCTCGGTCCCTGGGGCGGTAATTTACGTGCCATGCAAACCGACCCCTTTAATAGTGACCATGTTTTAGCCGGTTGCGGTAATTCCATGGCCTCGGGCGTTGGCGGGGTTTATTACAGCAACGATGGCGGTATTACCTGGGAAGCCTCCGATTTGTTAAAGATGCCTATTTATGCCTTTGAAAGCTCCTCGAACGAAGGAGAATTTTATGCCGGTGGTAAAAATGGCATTTTTAAATCTATTGACGGTGGTGAAACCTGGGAAATGATCGGTTTATCCAATATATTCGTCCTGGAGATAGTCCTCAAGGAAAACAATCCCGATGTGATGTTAGCTGGAAAATCATCCAATAAAGGTATTATTCGTACCACTGACGGCGGTGAAAGCTGGGATTCAACCCCCATGACTGCAGGTTATATGCAGGGTCACGGCACCACTCCGGCAGCTCCGGAAAACATGTACGTGGTCATGTCGGGTTTTGATGACACTTGTTTGATGGTAACCTCCGATAATGGTGAAACCTTTACCGAAATAGGTCCCGGTGGCGGCTCTGCCTGGGATGTTTGGATCGCCGAGGATGACGCCAACCACATTATGCTGGCACACGATGCCGGTATTTATGAAACCACCGACGGTGGTGAGAACTGGGATTTGATCTATGCAACCGAAGGTGCAACCAAAGGCATTGTAGAATATAACGGTAATCTTTTTGTTTCCATATATGGGCGTGGTGTAGCTGAAAGTGACGACAATGGTGCTTCGTGGACCCTTAATGAGAGTCCTGTTCAGAAGCACTTTGCTACCTCGGCAGGAACCTCTGCCGGTGCTCTGTTTGGATATTGGGGCGGTATTTATCGCAGCTCAGGAATTGGTGAAACGTATGTACTTTCTCATGAAGGGATTAACAACACTTTTGTTCACGCTATCTCTTATTATTCCGACCGTGAGGAGCTTTGGGCTGCTACGGAAGGAAGTGGCTTGTATGTTTCGCATGATGGAGGCCTGACCTGGGAGGCGAAAAATAACGGACTGGGAAGTCTCTGGATCCTCTCCATTGCACCCACTCATCATGATGGTGTTGATGTTGACCGTATGCTTGTCGCAACGCAAAGCGGAGTTTATTACTCCGATAATCACGGAGAGGACTGGGCCCCTTTAGCTTTGGAAGGCAATCAAACATCGAGTGCAGCAGTGCATTGGACTAATCCCGATGTTATGTGGACCGCAGGTATTATGGGACCGGTTGCTTACACCGAGGACGGTGGATCCAACTGGACCGAAGCTACGGGATTGCCTTTTGGAATGACCCCACGTTTTGCCCTGGCTAAAAATGAAAATGATGAAACCCGCGTTTTAATTGCCTATGAAATGATTGCCCAAGACGCTTATTATTCCGATGATATGGGGGCAAGCTTCACAGCAGCCGAAGGCTCGGTAGCTACTTATCATCCCATGGTTACCGTTAGACCCGAATCGGAAAACTATGACCAATTGGTTTACCTGGCTACAGGTAGCGGATTGTTCCTTTCCGATTATGGGGCAACCTATGCACAAGTGGAATCATTGAACGGTTTCCTGTGGTCGGTTCATGGAAAGGAAAGCAAAATTTTTGTCGGGGGCAATAACGGTGTTTTCAAAAGCGAAGATGAGGGAGAAACATGGAACAGCTTTAATGAAAACATCGATGACCTGGGCATCTGGAGCATCGCTTCGGCACCCGGGGGACAAGTATTTGCCGGCACCCGTGGCCGGGGAGTATATCTAAACGATACCTATGTAGGCACTAATGATCTTACAAAAGAAGGGTTTTTTGAAGCGAATTTATACCCTAATCCTGTTGATGAAAATACAACATTATCAATAGCGCTCAATAAAAATGCTAAGGTTAACGTTTCCCTCTACAATTATACCGGTCAAAAAGTTGACGAACTGTATAACGGAAACCTGAACAAGGGCATTAACAAAATAAAACTGACCACCAATAATCTTAAAAGTGGAACCTATTTTTGCACCCTGATGATCGATGATCATACTCATACGCTTAAATTACTAAAGGTTAACTAGGTACAAACTAAGAATGGGTGTAGAATAAAAAAGCCGGCTTTGCCGGCTTTTTTTGTTTACAGGAAATATCCAATATCATCTTTTGCAAAAATATATTCGGAGCGGAGGGAGGGGGATTCGAACCCCCGGTCCGCTTAAAAACGGACAACGGTTTTCGAGACCGCCGCAATCGACCACTCTGCCATCCCTCCATATAAGAAAGGGGAAGCATCAAACGATCTTCCCCTCGTATTTTTTACCGGGCGGAGAAAGAGGGATTCGAACCCCCGGACCCTCGCGGGTCAACGGTTTTCAAGACCGCCGCAATCG
>JAIPAP010000094.1 GCA_021740045.1 Bacteroidales bacterium | reverse complement strand
TCTTCCGGTGGGTGATTACACCAAAAATCAGCAGGGCAGGGACTTTGATAAATTCCATGACGACATAGATGATATGTATGTTCGAGGTTTCGGGCGTTTTGCCGTTGATGATCATTTCGGCTTGCCGGCTCAGGTCGGGAAGGAGCCAGGTGGTTTGGAGGATGAGAAGGAGAAAAATGAGCAATATTATCACTGCTCCTGTGTCAATTGCGAGGCGTTTTTTCAGGAAATAGAAAAGGCTAAGAAAGATAAAAAATACCCATTCCACTTTGTTCATGGAATTGAATACCAGGTTGCCAATGCTTAAGCCTGTTTTGAGATCGACGCCGGGTGCGCGGAACTTGAGCCAGGCTTCCATAAAACTGATGGCGCTTACAAATCCGACCCAGGTAAAAGCGATAAAGACGCTGACATTTCGCATCAGGCAAGACGTTTTTTAAGGTCCATACGGTTCAAAACTGCTTTTCCATTATCAATTTCGGAAGCCAACGATTGTATGGTTTCGTTTCTGACCAGGAAATACAATTGATTTCTGATTTTGACAAATTCATGATGGAGGGGACATGGATTGACAGAATCGCAGCTTTTCAACCCCAACACGCATTTCGAAAAGTATTTCTCGCCTTCAAGGGTGATGATAACTTCATAT
The DNA here is from genome assembly GCA_021740045.1 of Bacteroidales bacterium. Taxonomy (GTDB): domain Bacteria; phylum Bacteroidota; class Bacteroidia; order Bacteroidales; family JAIPAP01; genus JAIPAP01. The sequence goes on along the minus strand of JAIPAP010000094.1, from coordinate 14,134 downwards.
AAGGTAAGCTCTTCTTCCTTATCGAAGAAAAAGCCGCCACCCCGGCCTCGTATTGAATTAACCAGCTCGTAGCGGGTTAATGTCTGAAGGATTTTGGCGGTAAAATGCTCGGGCGATTCTATCCCCTTTGCAATTTCACTGAAACCGGGACGGTGACCCTGCCGGTTTTGTATTTCAATATAAACCAGCGCCCTAATGGCATATTCGGTTGTTTTCGATAGCATTCACGAGCAATTGTAATACAAATGTAAGTGAAGTTAAGCGATAATTCTATATGCGATTATCGCTTAACTTTTTTAATTATTGACTCAGTTGCTTTTCAAGCTCAATGGCTTTTGGAAACAAAATGTTGTTTTCCAAGTGAATATGCTTATGCAGATCTTCTTCAAATTCCCTTAGCTTTTCATAAGTAAACATAAATGTATTGCACGCACCCTGGGGTAAAGTATAATTATTTGAGAGCTCCGAGATCTCTTCAAAACGGCGGCCTTCATTATCGTGCTCTTCCATCATTACTGAAATGGGTTCGTTTACATGGCCAAAGGGTGGTGACTGGAACGACTCCTGCCCGTTTTCAGCTTTTACCATTCGTTTTACATAAGGGAAAAGAACGATTTCTTCCTTTTGCATATGTTTGGTGAGTTCCATAGCCGACTGGTCGAATAATTCTTTGATCTTAAAGACCTCAGGATGATCATCACCATGAGCTTTACATACCTTTTCCAGCTTTTGCTGAAGCATAGGCAGGCTCTCCCTTACATAATTATGATGCTGCTCCACAATATAAGTACACAACTCATCAAGTGGGAGGGCATTGATCTTGTCGGTTTCTTCGTCGCGCTGTTGGATCTTTTCTCTTAACTCATTGATCACTTTTTCCGTGTCGACTTTTTGTCCTTCGCATGCCTCCCACAGGGGGATTTGGCCGCCACAACAAAAATCGATGTTATATTTCTCGAAAACTTCTGCCGTTAGAAAGTTTTGCTGTACGATGTCGCTTACGCGTTCTTCTTTGTTTATCATATGATTTGTTTTATGTATTTTCTGCAAAAATAACGGATTTACCTAAAAAAAGATATGCATATCTTTAATTTAGAATTCAGGTTTGTTTAAACATGATATCGAAAGGTGGTTGCTTATTTAATAAATTGAATAGCAGGCATTAAAAAATAAGTCATTACTCACTGCTGTTTTTCCAAATAAGGCTATATAAGGATTTAAAGCTGGTTATAAGCTCTGTGAAGCCTTATATTTGCTAATAAACAAAAAAGGATATACGAATCTTTAAATGTAGCGATATGAATACACGAAGACTCTGGATCGGATTTATTTTAGTAATGGTGGTGTCGTTTGCCGTGTTGATCTATTATGGCGATCGTATTTACCGCGAAGCGCCACCCCGGCCCGAACGGGTAGTAACCCCTGACGGTGAGGTGGTCATGACCAAGCAAGAGATCAAGGATGGGCAAAATGTGTGGCAGTCGATGGGTGGACAGGAACTGGGAACGGTTTGGGGCCACGGTGCATACAAAGCCCCCGACTGGACTGCCGACTGGCTGCACCGCGAAGCCATGTTCATGTTGAATGCCTGGGCCGAAGATGATTATGGAAAGCAGTTCAAAAAGCTATCGGAGGAAAACAAAGCTGCCCTGAAGGCTCGGTTGCAAGAAGATGTTCGTGAAAATACCTATGATCCGGAAACGGGCGTAGTCCGGATTTCACGGCTAAGGGCCAAAGCCTTCGCGCATGTGAGCGAACATTATAGCAAGCTTTTTCTTGATGGTGAAGGATATCAAGACCTCAGGGAAGCCTATAGCATCCCTAAGCACACCATCAAGAACCAGGCACGGATGGATAAAATGAATGCCTTCTTTTTCTGGGCTACCTGGGCAACAGTGACCAACCGCCCGGGAGACGAAATTACCTATACAAATAACTGGCCTCCCGAAGATCTGGTGGGCAACAAACCGACCAGTGCACTGATCCTTTGGACCGGCTTTAGTGTGATATTGCTTTTGGCCGGTATTGGCTTACTGGCATGGTATTACGCAAGCCACCGCGAGGAAGAGATCAGTGAGGACATCCCTGATGTGAATCCCCTGTCGGGCACAAAGCTTACACCTTCGATGAAGGCCACACTGAAGTATTTTTGGGTGGTTTCTTTGCTGATTTTGGTACAGATCATTATGGGTGTGGTTACAGCGCACTATGGTGTTGAAGGGTTGAAGTTCTATGGTTTCCCCTTGGCCGATATCCTGCCGTATTCCATCACCCGTACCTGGCATGTGCAATTGGCTATTTTCTGGATTGCCACCTCGTGGCTGGCAACCGGCTTGTTCTTTGCCCCGGCCATTTCAGGCCGCGAACCGAAATACCAGAAATTAGGTGTGAATGCCTTATTCGGTGCTCTATTAATAATTGTTGTTGGTTCACTGGTAGGACAGTGGTTAGGTATTATGCAGAAGCTGGGCCTTACCGAAAACTTCTGGTTCGGCCATCAAGGTTATGAATATGTCGATTTAGGACGTTTCTGGCAATTGTTCCTGTTTATCGGTTTGTTCATCTGGCTCTTCCTGATGGGACGCGCTTTGCTTCCGGCCTTGCGTGAAAAATCCGATCAACGGAGCTTGCTCACCATGTTCATTATTGCCTCCATTGCCATTGCCGTGTTCTATGGCGCCGGCCTCATGTGGGGTCAGCAAACCCACCTGGCCATTGCCGAATACTGGCGCTGGTGGATGGTGCATCTTTGGGTTGAAGGTTTCTTCGAAGTATTTGCCACGGTGGTTACGGCCTTCCTATTTGTGCGCATGCACCTGATCAGTGCTAAAATTGCCACGGCAACAGTGCTGTTCTCAACAATTATTTTCCTTTCCGGTGGAATAATCGGAACCTTCCATCACCTGTACTTTACCGGAACACCAACAGGTGTGCTGGCGCTCGGGGCCACCTTTAGTGCACTGGAGGTTGTTCCCCTGGTGCTGATAGGCTTCGAAGCCTACCACAATCTGCAGCTAAGCCGCACCCGCGAATGGGTGAAGGCCTACAAATGGCCGATTTATTCCTTTATTGCCGTGGCCTTCTGGAACTTCCTGGGGGCAGGTATTTTCGGTTTTCTAATAAATCCGCCCATTGCCCTCTATTATATGCAAGGATTGAACACTACGCCGGTACACGGACATACGGCCTTGTTTGGGGTGTATGGTATGCTGGGCATCGGATTGATGCTGTTTGTCCTGCGTGATATGAACCTGAAAGCCCGCTGGAAAGAAAAGCCCATAAAGTTTGCTTTCTGGGCTATTAACATCGGGCTGCTGTTGATGGTGCTATTGAGTGTGCTTCCGGTTGGCCTTGCCCAAACCTGGGTAAGTGTAAAGCATGGCCTTTGGTACGCCCGCTCGGCCGAATTCCTTGAATTGCCGGCACTGGAAACCATCCGCTGGCTCAGGGTAATCGGTGATACCATCTTTGCCCTGGGTGCCGTGGTGCTGGTTTGGTTTGTCTTTGGATTGAAATATGGCTGGGCTACGGAGAACAGAGAACGGATTTAGCGACTTGAATTAAATATTATTGAGGGACAGGCAGTTAAAATAATGTTAGATTCAGGGGTTGTTATTTTTTTATTCTATGCCTGAATAACTCATAAGTCCATCCTCCGGAGTAAGAATGAGGATAGTCCGGGTTAAATTCTGACCTGCGGAATCTGCCGCCAGCTTGATCTTCGATTTGGGGGGATAGGTCTCTATACACGCATAACAATCCAGGCTGGCTTCAACTTCGCTGCATCGGTCATCGATGCGGGTAATCAAAATATTCAGGTTATTTTTATGACCGTATTGGTCTTTATCAGAAACTACTGGATATAGATTTGAAGCTGCGCGATTGACTTCTGCCGCCACTTTTTGTTCATCCATTTCAACCAATCCTTCGTGGAGTTTCGCACAGTCGATTTCCACCTCATTATCACCGTTGTTTTTATCACATCCAAGCTGAAATGCAAGTATAAATCCGATTGTAATTAGTAGTGTTTTCATTGCTGCATCAATATGTGTTTCTAAAAAGATGAATGAAACAGGCTATTTGTTGCGTAGCATCCCATAATTATCATCATTTCATTAAGTAAACCCCATTAAAGTTGATGCAATCGAGAAATCAGAAGTTATTTATAACCATTCTAACGCTGATTATTCATTCTAGTTTTATCCAGATTCGTTTAATGGCCTGAAGTAAATATGCCCTAAGAATGATTAGGGTGAGTTTTATGATGATCAAGTTTGTAAAAACATACCACAGTTAATTGCCAACGGCCTATTGCTTTTTGCCAACTTTTATTATCCTCCTCCCATCTGTATAACAAAGAAAAAGCTCACAAATCTACTTCAGACTTGTGAGCTTTCGGTCGGAGTGGTGAGACTCGAACTCACGACCCCTTGCACCCCATGCAAGTGCGCTAGCCAACTGCGCCACACCCCGATTGTTTCTTTGAACGAAGTGCAAAAGTAAAACATTTTTTAATTTTGAAAAAGAAGTATGAAAAATTGAGTGTTTTAATTATGATTGAAGATTGAAAAGCTGATCAACAACTTGGTCAGGTGACTCTTGTGGGCTGACAGGTTTTCATGCCCCGTGAGGCATATTCCGCTTGAGCTGCAAGATTTGATCGATATTTGGCACAATTTTCGATCATATAGCAAAATCTATATATTTGTAGTCCTAATTGTAATGAATTGTTTAATCAGAAATAAAACCAGGGAATAATGAGTGAAGAATTTGAAAAAGTGAATTGCCTGATTATCGGATCGGGACCTGCCGGATACACGGCAGCTATTTATGCTGCACGTGCCGACCTTCAACCGGTTATATACCAAGGCCTACAACCCGGAGGTCAGCTTACCATAACCACCGATGTTGATAACTACCCCGGCTATCCCGATGGCGTGAAGGGCCCGGAAATGATGGAAGACCTTAAGAAACAAGCCGAACGTTTTGGCACTGATACCCGTTGGGGCATCATAACCAGTGTTGATTTTTCAGAGCGTCCGTTTAAAGTGGAAGCCGATGATGGTAAGAAGATGGAGGCTAATATCGTGATTTTGGCTACAGGCGCTTCTGCCAAATGGCTTGGATTGGAGTCGGAAAAAGAATTTAATGGTCGTGGAGTTTCAGCATGTGCTACTTGCGACGGATTTTTCTATAAAGGAAAAGATGTCGTTGTGGTAGGTGGTGGCGATACAGCTGCTGAAGAGGCTACCTATTTAGCAAAATTGTGCAATAAGGTTTACCTGGTTCATCGCCGCGATGAATTGCGGGCTTCCAAAGCCATGCAAAAACGGGTGTTCAATACCAAGAACATTGAAACGGTGTGGAATCATGTAACCGAAGAAATTCTAGGAGACTTCAAAGGAGTTAATGGTGTCCGCCTTAAAAACACTCAAACCGGTGAAGAAAAGATCATCAATGCCGAAGGTTTCTTTGTGGCGATTGGCCATAAGCCCAACTCTGATATTTTTAAAGGACAGGTGGAAATGGATGATAAAGGTTATGTAAAAACCGTTCCCGGAACTACCAAAACTAGTGTGGAAGGAGTTTTTGCAGCGGGTGACATCCAGGATAGCGTTTACCGTCAGGCTGTCACTGCGGCAGGAACCGGTTGCATGGCTGCCATAGAGGCCGAGCGTTTTTTAAGCGCCCAGGAAGTGGAATCATCCGTGTCGGTTTAAAGAATTATCAACCGGAAAAATAAAAAACCGTAAAAGGGCTTTTATGTCTTTTTGCGGTTTTTTTACTTCAACAATATCCGGATACGATACTTCTTTCACCATTGAAATGGATCAAATGGTCAGGAAATATTACCACCCATACTTCGGTTTCCCATGCGATTTCTGAGGTATGTCGGTTAAATTCTTTGAAATCAGGAAAAGCTGAGACATATATTTTTCTCTGATTGCTTTTTGAAGTTCATTATGTTTGCCAGGTGAAAACGAAAGTTTCGTTCCGTTTTTTAGCTTTAAAGGAAGCTGCTGTAAATCTCTTTTCATTTCATACTTATCTCTGAGAAACCCAATATTACTTTTAAAGCTCTCTATTTCTTTATTCCATTTTTTGGTTTTCGATAGCTTGTAATTGGATAGTCATATAACCCACCATTTTCCATATTTTTGTAAACTTTTTAACGTTAAGGTACCAGAGCAATAAACGGAATGTTAATTAACACGGGATCAACCGGATGGTATTATTTTTTCAAACAACCGAAGCACGGATTATAGCCCTGGAAACAGTAAAGCGACCAGGGCAAAAGGATATTGAGAAATTGCAATGGCTTTTTGGCGGAGCTAAGTTGCTGGATAAAGAAGAGGTTCAGGGCTTTTTCATAGGCCCGCGAAAGGAGATGATCTCCCCATGGAGCACCAATGCAGTGGAGATTACCCAAAACATGGGGCTAGAGGGAATTAAGCGCATTGAAGAATACCAGCAGGTGGCTGATGAAAATGCTCCCTTTGATCCCATGCTGCAAACCCGTTACAGTAACCTGGATCAGGAATTATTTACCATCCATAAGAAACCGGAACCTTTGCAATACATCGATGATATTGCTGCCTATAATCAATTGGAAGGATTGGCCCTGAGTGAGGATGAGATCCTTTATCTTGAAGGAGTAGCTAAGGACCTTGGCCGAAAGCTCACCGACTGCGAAGTGTATGGGTTTGCCCAAGCCAACTCGGAACACTGCCGGCATAAGATATTCAACGGCACCTTTGTCATTGATGGCATTGAAAAACCCTACTCCCTTTTTCAGTTGATCAAAAAAACCTCCCGTTTAAATCCCAATACCTTGGTCTCGGCTTACCGCGATAATGTGGCCTTTATGCGAGGCCCGGCTATAGAGCAATTTGCACCGGAAACTCAGGACAAACCGGATTACTTTAAGATCAGGGAAATTGATTCGGTGCTTTCGCTTAAGGCAGAAACACACAACTTCCCCACGACTGTAGAGCCTTTTAACGGTGCAGCCACCGGTACTGGCGGGGAGATCCGTGACCGCATGGCCGGCGGTAAAGGTAGCCTCCCCCTGGCGGGCACAGCTGTTTACATGACTTCCTACTCCCGCCTGGAAGAAAAACGCCCATGGGAAGAGGCCTTGCCTCCGCGCAAGTGGCTCTATCAATCGCCCAGCCAAATCCTCATCAAAGCTTCTAATGGTGCCAGTGATTTCGGGAATAAATTCGGGCAGCCGCTTATTTGCGGAAGCGTATTAACGTTTGAGCATAGCGAAGAAGATATCGATTATGGCTACGACAAGGTCGTCATGCTGGCCGGTGGGGTGGGCTTTGGAAAAAGTAAGGACAGCCTCAAGGATGAACCTTCAATAGATGAAAGCATTGTGGTGATGGGGGGTGATAATTACCGCATCGGCATGGGGGGTGGTTCGGTATCATCGGTGGCTACCGGTGAATACGGTAATGCCATTGAGCTGAATGCCGTACAACGCTCCAACCCCGAGATGCAAAAACGGGTAGCCAATGCCTTGCGGGCTTTGGCCGAAGATAATGAAAATCCCATTATCGCCATTCATGATCATGGTGCAGGCGGTCATGTGAATGCCCTCTCGGAACTGGTTGAAGTGAGTGGCGGTAAAATCGAATTGCGCAAGCTTCCCATAGGAGATCCTACGCTTTCGGCCAAAGAGATCATCGGTAACGAATCGCAGGAACGCATGGGACTGGTCATTCGCAAGGATGACCTGAAATTACTCAAACGTATTTCGGAGCGGGAAAGGGCCCCCATTTTTGAAGTGGGCGAAACCAGCGGTGATCAGCGGTTTGTGATCGAGGATAAAAAGAACTTGAATAAACCTGTCGATCTGTCCCTGCACGCCATGTTTGGTAACCCTCCCAAGACCATATTAACTGATGAAACGATAAAACCTGCCTTTAAAGAGGTAAGTTATGATAAGGACCGTTTTGATGATTATCTGGAGCAAGTCCTTCAACTGGAAGCAGTTGCCTGCAAAGATTGGCTTACCAACAAGGTGGATCGTTCGGTGACCGGTCGCATTGCCCATCAGCAAACGGCAGGAGAAATACAACTACCGCTTAATAACCTGGGTATTGTGGCATTGGATTATAATGGGAAAAAAGGGCTGGCTACTTCCATCGGACATGCCCCGGTAAGTGCTTTGGTTGATCCTGCTGCAGCTTCAAGGCTTTCGGTTGCCGAAGCTCTTACCAATATTATCTGGGCTCCTTTGCGGAATTCACTGCGCAGCGTTTCGCTCAGTGCCAACTGGATGTGGCCTGCCCGAAATAAGGGCGAAAATGCCCGTCTTTATGAAGCTGTGCAGGCACTAAGTGATTTTGCAATAACATTAGGCATTAACATCCCCACCGGTAAAGATTCCCTTTCGATGACTCAAAAATACCCCGGTGGAAACGTAGTTTACTCGCCGGGCACGGTTATCATTTCAGCCGCAGCCGAGGTGAGCAATGTGCAGCAAGTGGTTTCCCCGGTGATTACGAATGATACCTCAACCGAACTTATCTATATTGACTTTTCCGGTGATGAACACAAATTGGGTGGAAGCAGCTTTGCCCAGATAGTGAATAAGGTGGGTAACGAAGTTCCTCATGTAAAGGATAGCACTTACCTGATCAGTTTATTCGGCTCTATACAGCAATTGATTGTGGAAGGAAAGATCATAGCCGGACATGATATTTCGGCAGGAGGCTTGATGACTACCCTGCTGGAAATGACTTTTGCCAGCGATAATACCGGTATGCACCTTAACCTGGATTCCATTGGAGAAAAAGATACCATTAAACTGCTGTTCAGCGAAAACCCGGGTATCATCATCCAAACCGCTGAGCCGGAAAGTGTGGCTAATTTGTTGGGTAAGCGGCACATTAAATTCCACCGCATTGGTAAACCGCAATCGAAGAGCGTGCTTTCCATAAGGAATCATGATTTCCAGCGGGAATTGGATATCGAAGCTTTGCGAGATGTATGGTATCGTACATCTTATCTGCTCGATCGCAAGCAAGCTAAGCCTGAATTGGCAGAAAAGCGTTTTATGAATTATAAGCAACAACCGTTGAACTTTAATTTCATCGATACATTCTCTGGTAATCCAGGGGATTATGGAATAGAACATCCCAGCCGGCGTTCCCAATCAGGCATAAAAGCAGCCATCATTCGCGAAAAAGGAGTGAATGGTGACCGCGAAATGGCCTATTCTCTTCATTATGCCGGATTTGATGTAAAGGATGTTCATATGACCGATCTTATCAACGGCCGCGAAACCCTTGAAGATATCAACATGATCGTATTTGTGGGTGGCTTCTCCAATTCAGATGTGCTGGGCTCGGCCAAGGGGTGGGCCGGTGCTTTTTTGTATAATCAAAAGGCCAAGAAGGTGCTTGATGATTTTTATAAGCGGGATGATACGCTTAGCCTGGGCATTTGCAACGGGTGCCAGTTGATGGTGGAACTTGACTTAGTTTATCCCAACCATAAGGAAAAACCGAAAATGCGGATCAATGAATCGGGTAAGTTCGAATCGGCCTTTTTGAATGTGGATATCATCGAAAACGATTCGGTGATGCTGAAATCGCTGGCCGGCTCCCGCCTTGGCATTTGGGTTGCCCATGGTGAGGGGCAGTTTGATCTTCCTTATAATGAGGATAGCTACAGAATACCTGCAAAATACAGCTACAAAGAATATCCCGGCAATCCCAACGGTTCGGACTATGCTACTGCCTGCATTGTCTCTGAGGATGGCCGTCACCTGGCCATGATGCCTCACCTGGAGCGTTCGGTATTCCCTTGGCAATGGGCACATTATCCGCACAACCGCCATCATGACGAAATAACTCCCTGGATGGAAGCCTTTGTGAATGCAAGGAAGTGGATTGAACTTAGAATTGACTAAGAGACTTAGTGAAGAAGTGACTAAGAGAAGCATAGTATTTTGGTTAATATGAATTGTAATGCATGGTTTTATGTAAATTTATGCAATATGATATTTATGCACAAATTTTCAAAAAAGAACCATTATCCACCCTTCCGGCACCTCAATTCAAAATTCATTTTAACGATTCCATCTGAACTAAAATAGTTTTTTATATTTTTGAAGGATGATGCAAAAGACAGTATTGATTACCGGGGCAACAAGTGGCATCGGAAAAGCCACTGCTAAAAAGTTTGCACAAAACAAGTATAACATTATCATCACAGGCCGCCGCAGGGAGCGCTTGGAAAAGCTGAAGGAGGATATCAAAGAAAAGTACCGGGTTGATATTCTCCTTTTAAATTTTGATGTAAGAGATAAACAGCAGGTTCAGCAATCACTTTCGGGGTTGCAGGGTTCCTGGCGCAGGATTGATGTGTTGGTCAATAACGCGGGTCTGGCTGCGGGGCTCAACACCATACAGGAAGGTAGTCTGGATGACTGGGAGCAGATGATCGATACCAATGTTAGTGGCCTGCTTTACGTTTCACATGTGATCATGCCATTAATGGTGGAGCAGGGCCATGGGCATATTATCAATATCGGCTCCATTGCCGGAAAACAGGTTTATCCCAAGGGAAATGTATACTGTGCTACCAAACATGCAGTTGACGCCTTGACCAAAGCCATGCGTATCGATATGCTACCGCATGGCATCAGGGTAACGCAAATCTCACCCGGGGCCGTGGAAACCGAATTTTCGGAAGTAAGGCTGAAAGGCGATAAAGAAGCTGCTGCTAATGTTTATAAAGGTTTTCAGCCCTTAAAAGGCGAAGATATTGCAGAGGTGATCCATTATGTGACCACACTGCCCCAGCATGTAAATGTGAATGATATGCTGGTAATGCCAACAGCCCAGGCTAATGCCAATACATTTACCAAAAAGGAATAAAACAAAATAAGGGGTTTGAACTACTTACCGGCTAAGCCGGCTTAAAAGCAACAATTATGGAAATAAAAAGGATTTTTGACCTTTTACCCCACTATGCTGAGTCTTTCAAACCAAAGGAAGACGTATTAGCCTGCAAAGAAAAGGGGAAGTGGAAAACTTATAGCATTGAGCAATACCGTGATTATGTTACCCAGCTGAGTTACGGGTTCCTGGCCTTGGGGGTAAAAGAAGGAGATAAAATTGCGACCATTACCAATAACCGGCCGGAATGGAATTTTATCGATATGGCGGTGATGCAGGTTGGAGCCATACATACACCTATTTATCCCACCATCAGTGAATCGGACTACAAGTATATCCTTAACCATGCCGAAGTGCAATATGCGTTTGTAGCCGGAGAAGAGCTTTTTCGAAAGATAGAACACATTATACCCGAGGTTCCCTCACTTAAAGATGTGTACACTTTTAGAAACCTTCATGGTGTTAAACACCTTAATGAACTTTATGAATTGGGTCGTTCGAATCCCAATCAAAAGGAGATCAAACAGCGCATGGATAAAATCAAGACAGATGATGTGGCGACAATCATCTATACTTCTGGCACCACCGGGAATCCGAAAGGGGTGATGCTAACCCATCGCAACCTGATTTCCAATTTTGTGGGTGTTTCCATCATACCCACCTTTGGCGAGGAAGGTAAGGCGCTTAGCTTTTTGCCATTGTGCCATGTGTATGAACGCATGCTTAATTATTTGTATCAATACCTGGGCATTTCCATCTATTACGTGGAAAGCATGGCTACCATCAGCGCCAATGTGAATGAAATACAGCCCGATATGATGTCGGCGGTGCCCCGTTTTCTTGAAAAGGTTTACGACAAGATCATCAATAAAGGACGCCAGCTAAAGGGTATTAAAAAGCAGATATTTTTCTGGGCCGTGAATATTGCTCGCAAGTATGACCCTTCAGGAGAGAATAGTTGGTTCTTTTACCAGCAACACAAAATTGCCTATAAACTGGTTTTAAGTAAATGGCGCCAAGCCATGGGCAATAATTTTAAGATCATTGTATCAGGTGGAGCTGCCATACAGCCCGACCTGGCCCGCAGCCTGTGGGCAGCCAACCTGCCGGTGTATGAGGGTTACGGATTAACTGAAACTTCACCCGTGATTGCTGTTACCAATACCCATGAAAAGAATGGCCTGAAGATCGGAACCGTTGGTTTGCCATTACCCGGAATGGATGTGAAGATTGATGACGACGGGGAGATCATATGCAAAGGCCCTTCGGTAATGAAAGGTTATTACCGCGAACCGGAGCGTACCAAAGAGGTGATTGATGAGAACGGCTGGTTCCATACCGGTGATATGGGCAGGTTTCTCGAGGGAGGGCAACTGCAGATCACCGGCCGCAAAAAAGAGATATTTAAAACCTCCCTGGGCAAATATATATCCCCTGAACGGGTGGAAAACAAGATAAAGCAATCGCAATTTATTGATCACATTATGGTGGTTGGTGAAAATCAGAAGTTTGCAGCTGCACTGGTGGTTCCCGATTTTGATCACCTTCGTTCCTATTGTGAGATCAAGAATATTGAATACACCACCGACGAAGAGATGGTGAACATGCCCCGGCTTCGCCAGCGCATTAAGCAGGAAGTGGATAAGTACAACAAAGAACTTGGCAGCACCGAACAGGTAAAAAAGATAGATATTTTGCCAATTCCATGGACTGTAAAAGGCGGTGAACTCACCCCGACTTTGAAACTCAAACGCGACGTGATCACCAAACGTTATAAAGACAGGATCGATAAACTATATAGGAACAACAATTAACTTTTATACTTGAGAAGATGGAATCTATCGAGCGTATCTTTGATCTGTTACCGCATTATGCTGAACATTACCCCGAAAAGGATGACGCAATAGCCGGTAAGGAAGGCGGGCAATGGGTTAAGTACAACATCAATCAATATATCGATATTGTCGATAATATTAGTTATGGCTTATTTGCGTTGGGGATTGGGAAAGGGGATAAAATTGCCACGATCAGCAATAATTGCCCTGAGTGGAATTTCTTGGATATGGGGATTTTGCAAACCGGCGCCATTCATGTTCCTATTTATCCCACTATCAGCGAAACCGATTATAAATACATTCTCAGTCATTCGGAAGTGAAATATGTGTTTGTATCCGGGCAAGAGCTTTTGCGAAAGATCGAACATATTTTTCCCGCTATTTCGAACCTGATAGAAGTTTTTACAATCAGGGAGCAGCACGGTTACCGGAGACTGGAAGAGCTGATCGAGCTGGGTCGTAACAATCCGGTTACCGATAAGCTTAAAACTTCAAAAGATTCCATTCAAAACCAGGATACTGCAAGCATTATCTACACCTCAGGCACAACAGGAAGCCCCAAAGGGGTAATGCTTACCCATAACAACCTGATCAGTAATTTCATTGCCGTTTCCGATATTCCCCCGGTGGGCTCGGAAGCTAAGGCGATAAGTTACCTCCCACTTTGTCATGTGTATGAACGCATGTTGAATTATATGTACCAATACCTGGGCATTTCTATCTATTATGCCGAAAGCCTCGCCAAAATCGCCGATAATATCAAGGAGATCGAGCCGGAAATCCTTACTACGGTGCCCCGTTTGCTCGAAAAAATTTATGATAAGATCATAGCTAAAGGCCGTAAATTAAAAGGATTGAAAAAGCAAATCTTTTTCTGGTCGGTGAATTTGGGACTGAAATATGAACTGCAAGGAAAAAGCTGGTGGTACAAACAAAAGCTGAAAGTTGCCGATAAGCTTGTGTTTCAAAAATGGCGCAAAGGTTTGGGCGGTAACTTGGCGGTGATTGTTTCAGGTGGTGCAGCCTTACAACCCCGGCTCCTAAGAATATTTTGGGCTGCCGGTATTCCCATTATCGAAGGTTATGGCCTTACCGAAACCTCCCCGGTGATTGCTGTAAGTCACTTCGGCATAAACGGCATCAAGATAGGTACAGTGGGGCCTGTGCTCAAAGGTGTGGATGTTAAGATAGCCGATGATGGTGAAATTCTAGCCAAAGGGCCTAATGTAATGAAGGGTTATTACAGGGACGAGGCCTTAACCCGGGAGGCCATTGATAGCGAAGGATTTTTCTATACCGGCGATATTGGACACCTCGAGCCGGAAGGCCAGCTAAAGATAACCGGTCGTAAGAAAGCGGTTTACAAAACTTCCTTTCGAAAAT
>JAIPAP010000093.1 GCA_021740045.1 Bacteroidales bacterium | reverse complement strand
GAACTCTTCCTTCTTCCTTGTTTTCGTATTATAGATGTAAAGCTTTTTTTCCATAACAATTTCCTCCAAAAATAATAAAGCAGTCAAAAACAGGTGCAAAGGTAAGGATAAGCTGGAATTTTTTGAAGTGCCCTATTATTTGTTTTCGAGATGTTACAGAGCATTTGCATAGAGGTAAGGGCGCAGAGCTTAGGAAATATTGCATGGAGCATAGCGCATGTTGCATGGAGTTCCAAGGAAAATATTTATTGGCTTACTTTAATGACCACTTGCCAAATTTGTAATAATTTGGCAGGTTGGGTTTCCGAATTTTAGAAAATATAGTAACCCTGCTTTTAGGCATTCTTGATCTGATGCAAAAAGCTTAATATACTTCGTGGGTATATTTCTATATCTGCGATAAAATTCTACATTTGTAAGCTGAATTGTTCACCAAATAACAATACTTATGGACAGAATACTCGTCATTGGAAGCTCCGGGCAGATTGGTTCGGAATTAGTTATGGAACTCAGAAAAAACTATGGAAATAATAATGTTGTAGCCTCCGACATAAAACCCTCTCCTCAAGATGTAATGGAGTCCGGGCCTTTTGAAACACTTGATGTCTTGGATGTTCATCAATTACATAGCATTGTCTGTAAATATAAAATCGATCAAATTTACCATCTTGCCGCCATCCTTTCCGGAAAAGCCGAGAGTGAGCCATTGAAAGCCTGGAACATCAACATGGACAGTTTGATGGTTGTTTTGGAACTAGCCCGAACCCTTAAACTCAAGAAACTTTTCTGGCCCAGCTCCATTGCGGTTTTTGGACCAACAACCCCCAGGCATAACACACCACAGCACACCATAATGGAACCAAATACGGTATACGGTATCAGCAAGCTTGCGGGTGAACGCTGGATAGAGTATTATTACAACAAATACGGTATCGACATCCGAAGCATCCGCTACCCCGGGTTGATCAGTTATAAAACCGAAGCAGGAGGAGGAACCACCGACTATGCGGTGGAAATATTCTATGAAGCCATCAAACAAAACGCTTATGAATGCTTCCTTAAAGAAGATACCGCACTGCCCATGATGTTTATGCCCGACGCCATAAAGGCAACCATAGACCTTATGGAAACCGATGCTGCGAATCTTTCACTGCGTTCAAGTTACAATGTTGCGGGTATCAGTTTTACACCTAACGATGTTGCCTCGGAAATTCAGAAACACCAGCCTGATTTTTCAATTAGTTATAAGCCTGACTTTAGGCAAGCTATAGCCAATTCATGGCCTAAAAGTATTGATGACTCCGTTGCCAGGAAAGATTGGGGCTTAACCAATGAATTCGACCTTGAAGCCATGTCGGCAAAGATGCTTAGTGAAATAAAGGCGAAGCTTGGTTAACGCTTAACAACAGTGCATGCTATCGCTGGCACCTGCTGATGCAATGCTCCATTATAGAAAATCGATCATTTCAGAATTTCATGTTCCTGAAACAATAATCTGATAGATCATTGCGCAACGAAGAACTTTTAACCGGCAACCAACACCTGTTACTTCAATGCAAACCCCATGCAGGGCAGCGATGGAGATAAAACTGAAAATGCAATTAATTACAATCCAAACATGTCAATGATCTCTTGCTTAGATTTACCAAGGATATTGTGCTTCTTACCCACTTTTATAAAGGCATTCAGGGCTTTTTCCAGGTGGTGCATTTCATGACCGGCCGAGATTTGGGTCCTGATCCGTGCTTGTCCCTGTGGAACTACCGGGAAAAAGAACCCGATGGCATAAATGCCTTCGTCGAATAATTCCTTTGAAAACTCCTGGGCCAACTTTGCATTGAAAAGCATTACCGGAACAATAGGGGTATCTCCTTTTTTCAAAACAAACCCGGCTTCTTCCAATCCATTCCTCCAGAATTCGGTGTTCTTTTCAAGTTTATCCCGTCTTTCAGTCGAAGCTGTTAATGAATCTAAAACTTCCAGAACACCCGAAACAACAACGGGCGCTATAGTATTAGAGAAAAGATATGGACGTGCTTTTTGACGGCACATTTCAACAAGTTCCTTTCTACCCGATACACAACCACCCGAAGCTCCACCCAGGGCCTTTCCGAAAGTAGTTGTGATGATATCTATTTTACCCATTACATCATATTTTTCATGGGTACCACGACCGGTTTTACCAATAAAACCCGATGCATGAGAATCATCAACAAAAAGCATGGCATCATACTTCTCGCATAGTTCGGCCATTTCGTCCAACTTTGCGGTATCGCCATCCATCGAAAAAACGCCATCGGTAATAACAACTTTCAAGCGCTTATCCGAATGCAACTGCAATTTCGATTCAAGATGCTTCATGTTGGAATGCTTGAAGGTATCATGCATCGCCCCACAAAGTCTTATTCCATCGATTATGGATGCATGGACAAGACGGTCGGAGATCATGATATCTTCCTCATTCAGTATGGCCTCAAAAACACCTGCATTGGCATCCATGCATGATGGAAAGAGGATGGTGTCTTCTGTTCCAAGAAATTCAGTTACTTTATTTTCGAGTTCATTGTGAATATCCTGTGTTCCACAAATAAACCTCACCGATGACATTCCATATCCACGTGAGTCCAGACCGTCATGTGCCGCCTTAATAACATCGGGGTGGCTCGACAAACCCAGGTAGTTATTAGCGCACATATTGATGACTTTTTTTGTGGACGAGCCTCTGGGAAATTCTACTTCAATATCAGCTGCCTGTGAAGAATGTATGAACCTTTCTTCTTTGAAAAGTCCTTTCTCTTTTAATTCTTCCAATTGTTCCTGGTACATATTGCGTACCTTATCACTGTATGCCATTGTTTGCCTCCTTATGTATTGGTTAACTAGGTTTAAGAGCAAAACAGAAACTATTTGGCATATTCTGTTTTGCCCTGTAATTTACGCTTTAATGAATCCTTGGAGTGGTTTAAACATACTCTTTAACCACTTTTACAATGCTGTTAACATTGTCAAAGGCTTCCGGTGAAGCTTTTTCATCGGGTATACTGATTTTATACTTGTTTTCAAGAAACCTTTTCAATGAAACCATTGAAAATGAATCAACAATACCACCTGAAATCAAAGGAGTATCATACGTGATCTCCTCATCCTCGTCTTCCAGGTATTCTTCAATAACATAGTTTAAAACAACATCTTTCATGTCTTCCATGGTGCAACTTATTTTTGGTTAGTAATTAGGTTTATTTGCTTTTATTCATCATCTTCCAATGTTGATGTATCGCCTATTTCTTCGCCCCATTCCTTAGCATGCAGTAACCTTCGCATAATTTTTCCACTTCGGGTCTTGGGCAAGGATTTAACGTATTCAATTTCCTGGGGCATGGCAAGGGGAGATAATTTCTTGCGGATAAAGTTCATGATTTTAAGTTCCAGGTCATCATTGGCTTCATAACCGGGATTAAGCGTTACAAAAGCCTTAACAACTTCCATGTTTACGTCATCCGGTTTAGCCACCACCGCCGATTCAGCAACAGCTTCATGCTCAAGCAAGGCCGATTCGACTTCAAACGGGCTTACCAAGTGCCCTGCAGTATTGATAACATCATCGTCACGTCCAATAAACCAGTAATAGCCTTCATTATCAATGCTCGACCTGTCGCCCGGAATATACCATCCGTTCTTGAATTTGTTTCTGTAGGTTTCTTCGTTTCCCCAGTAAGTTCTGAACATGGCAGGCCATCCGGGCTTAAATCCAATAAGTCCGGGTTTACCGGGTTCATCAATCACTTCATAACTATCGGGATCAACAACCGCTGCTGTAATACCCGGAAACGGTTTGCCCATTGAACCCGGTTTTACCTTCATGCCCGGGTAATTGCATATCATCATGGAACCTGTTTCGGTTTGCCAGTAGGTATCATAAAATGGTTTTCCAAAAACTTTTTCCGACCATATTACCGCTTCGGCATTCAGGGGTTCACCCACACTGGCAAGGTGCCGCAGTGAAGAGAGATCATGCTTTTTAACCACTTCCTCTCCGGCCTTCATCAGCGAACGAATGGCCGTTGGAGCCGAATACCATATGGAGACTTTGTATTTGTCAATGAATTGATACCAGTTATCAGCTCCAAAACCTTTGTCGAGAACGCACTGTGTAATCCCCAGGCTAAAGGGCCCGATTATTCCGTAGGAGGTGCCGGTAACCCAACCGGGGTCGGCTGTACACCAATAAATATCATCTTCATGTAAATCCAGAACCCATTTAGTGGTAAGGTATTGGGAAATAAGGGAGTAATGCACATGTTTCACACCTTTGGGCTTGCCTGTTGTTCCCGATGTATAGTGCAACAATGATGGTGATTCTGCTTTTGTGGGATGAATATCCAGTTTTTCGACCTTTTCGGCCTCATCCATCCGAAAAGCTGTTTCCTTTTCCCTTAAGGGATGTTTTCCGTCATAATCAACAATAATGATGTGCTCAAGGAAAGGCATGGTGTCTCTGATCTTTCGAACTTTTGCCACATGTTTCCTTTGTGTAATGATGGCCTTGGTTTCAGCGTTTTCCATACGCACATGCAGCGACTCATCGCCAAATGCAGAGAACAGGGGTTGAGCAATAGCCCCTATCTTTAGGATGCCCAACAATCCAATGTAGAGTTCAGGGATTTTGTCCATGAAAAGGCAAACCCTGTCATCATTTTTTATTCCCAGCTCTTTTAGAAAGGCGCCGATGGTATTGCTATTAACCCGTAAATCATTATAGGTGTATTTTTTAACATCACCAGAGTGGCCCTCCCATATCAAAGCAAGCTTATCGGATTTGCCCATTTCGCAAATCCTGTCAGAGCAATACCACCCGATGTTAATTGGATCGCCATCGTGGTAACCAAGTTCTTTTTCCGCGATGGACCAATCGAAGTTTTTTACACGTTGATCATAAGACCCGATGTGTGACATACCGAAATCAGTTTTATTTAGTGATTATGAATTATCGTGGTCTAAATTAAGAAAATTTTAACATTTACAAGAAAATAATTACAATCACTACATAAAACTGATCCCTGATCAATTCAGGTTCTTTCGATCAAAACTAAAGCATTCACCAATTCTTTTATATGGGAAATGGAAAGCAATATGCGATCCAGGTTCATTTTTTGCGCATATTGCTTTACAGCTCCGTGGATTTTAATTTCAGGCTTGCCCAGATCATCGTTAACAACTTCAACTTCGTTCCATCTCATTCCAAACCGCCAACCTGTTCCAATAGCTTTGAAAAAGGCTTCTTTCGCCGCATATCGAGCTGCATAATGCTGGTACTTATACTTTTTCGCTTCGCAATAGGAAATCTCCGTTTCCGTAAACAATTGTTGTTTTAAGCCGGATTGTCTCGTCAATTCCCGTTTTACTGTTTCCACGTAAATAATATCAGTACCAATACCGAAAATCATTAAATCACATTTAATTCTTTCCCGACTTTTTTAAACTTATCGATTGCAAATTCAATATTATCGCTTGAATGGGCGGCGCTGATTTGTACGCGAATACGAGCTTTTCCCTTAGGCACAACAGGATAAGAAAAGCCGATTACATATACACCTTCTTCGAGCAGATGATCGGCAAATTCTTTTGATAACCTGGCATCATTGGGTAAGTGGCCGAGCATGATCGGTGTTATGGGATGCGTACCTTCAATTATTTGAAAACCTGCTTCCCGCATACCTTCTCTGAAATGCTTGGTGTTTTCATTCAGTTTATCACGCAACTCACTTGAATGGGTGAGGATGTTCAGCACTTCATTTGTGGCTCCTGCAATAGCAGGTGCAAGCGAATTTGAAAACAGGTAAGGTCGTGAACGCTGTCGCAACAAGTCGATTATTTCCTTGCGACCCGAAACGCAACCTCCGGAAGCTCCGCCTAGTGCTTTGCCAAAGGTTGTGGTAATTATGTCCACCCTGTCCATGACATTACAATGCTCATGGCTGCCCCTGCCGGTAGGCCCTACGAAGCCGGTAGCATGTGAATCGTCAACCAACACCAGTGAGTCATATTGCTCTGCTAAATCGCATATTTTATCAACCTGAGCAATTATGCCATCCATTGAAAACACACCGTCCGTAACAATAATTCTGTACTTGGCACTTTGTGCTTGTTTCAGCTTATCTTCCAGGTCATTCAGATCATTGTTTTTATATCTGAAACGCTGCGCTTTTGATAAGCGCACGCCGTCAATTATGGAAGCGTGATTCAGTTCATCGGAAATGATGGCACACTCCGAATTTAGCAAGGGTTCAAATACACCACCGTTTGCGTCGAAAGCCGAAGAATACAATATAGTATCATCGGTTCCCAGAAACTCACTCATATTATTCTCAAGTTCCTTATGAACTTCTTGCGTCCCGCAAATGAATCGAACCGAAGCTAAGCCAAAGCCCCATCTGAAAAAGGCAGTATTGGCTGCGGTCATAACCCTTGGATCGGATGATAATCCAAGGTAATTATTGGCACAAAAGTTCAAAACGTTAAGTCCTCGTTGTGTTTTTATTTCAACACCTTGGGGGGTGGTTAATATACGTTCTTCTTTATATAAACCCTCATCTTTTATCTTTTGCAATTCTTCTTGCAAATGCTTTTTAAATTCACCGTACATATTTCTTAGTTTTTTATGAATGTTAGATTTTTGCACGGGCAAAATTAATAAAACTGAGGCAGGCTTCAGAATAAGACCATTATTCTTTGATTAGTCTGAACCTTTATCTAATCGCATGAATTTTTGAAAATCTTACTTTTGCAACAAATTTAATAGTGCATGATAAAAGTTGCAGCTTTAGTTTCCGGGGGAGTGGATAGTACCGTAAGTGTGCACATGCTAAAAGAAGCGGGATATGACCCGCATATCTTCTACATAAAGATCGCTATGGAAGATGAGCCGGGATTTATCGATTGCCCTTCGGACGAAGATATTGAAATTGCCACTTATGTGGCCAATAAATATGGTTGCAAGTTTGATGTGGTCGACTTGCAAAAGGAATACTGGGACAGGGTTGTTAGTTATACCATCGATACCGTTAAGAAAGGTCTTACACCTAACCCTGATGTTATGTGCAACCGCCTGATCAAGTTCGGCAGCTTTGAAGAAAAATTCGGCCATGAATTCGATAAAATAGCTACCGGGCATTATGCCACCACAACGGAAAACAAAGGCCAACTTTATCTTTCCACGGCAAAAGATAAGGTAAAGGATCAAACTTATTTCCTGGGCAGGATCACCAACCGTCAGCTTTCGAAAGTGATGTTTCCCATCGGCCATCTGCCCAAAAAGGATGTGCGCCGCATTGCCGGCGAAGCCAAATTGCCCAGTGAAACCCGGAAAGACAGCCAGGGCATCTGTTTCCTGGGGAAGATCAATTACAGCGAATTTATAAGAAAGTACTTGGGCGACCGTAAAGGCCCAATTCTCGAACTGGAAACCGGAAAAAAGCTGGGTGAACACCTGGGATTCTGGTTCCACACCATCGGTCAGCGTCGAGGTTTGGGGCTCAGCCAAGGGCCTTGGTTCGTAGTGAAAAAAGATACCAGGCAGAATATTATTTATGTTTCAAAAGGTTACGATCCGCAGGCCCAGTATGGAGATGAAGTGCCATTAAGTGACCTTCATTTCATATCAGGTAATCCTTTCGACAATCTAAAAACCGGTGTTCCCATTAAATTTAAAATCAGGCACACCCCTGAATTTACTAAAGGCACACTCTACAGCACTGAAAACGGGGATCATCTCATAAAATCCTCTGTGCCTATTGCCGGTATTGCACCGGGGCAATTCGGTGTGATTTATGATATGGACGAAAACATTTGCCTTGGCAGTGGTATTATTGCCGATTAATTTTAATGATAAATAACAATTGATCATGGAAAACTTCACAGCTTACAGCCCTACAATTTTACATTTTGGTAAAGATGTAACTGACAAACTGGCCTCTTCCGTTGAAAAATACGGGAAACGAGTGTTGCTGGTTTACGGCAAAGGTTCTATCAAAAAAAGCGGAATTTATGACAAGGTCATAAATCAGCTTTCTCCGGCCGGAGCTGAAGTATTTGAATACAGCGGCATTAAATCCAACCCATTGGTTGAAGATGTGGATAAAGCCGCCCACCTAGGCCGTGAAAAGAATGTGGACCTGGTATTGGCTGTTGGTGGCGGAAGTGTGGTTGATTCGGCCAAGATCATCTCTATTACCATACCTTCCGATGCAAAAGCATGGGATTTCTATAGCGGAAAGGCAAAGCCTGAAAAAGCCATTCCCATGATCAATGTCCTCACCCTTTCAGCCACGGGCTCGGAAACCAATCTAATTGCCGTGCTACAAAATCATGAAACCGAGGAAAAGAAGGGATACGGCCACCCCTTGATGTACCCAAAGGAAGCATTTCTCGATCCGCAAAATACCTTTTCGGTTCCCCGGAATTATACAGCCTACGGGGTAGCCGACTTGATTGCCCATGCCCTGGAAGCTTATTTTGGTCATGGCGATGCCACTCTTAGCGATAAATTCATTTTCGCCATTATTAACGAAGCCCGTGAATATGGGCCGCTCCTGCTGAATGATCTTCATAATTATAATTATCGTGCAAAGATCATGTATGCTGCCATGTCGGCCTTAAGTGGGTTTACCATGTACGGTAAAGTGTCGGGCGATTGGGGTGTGCATAGTTTAGGACATATTCTTTCTTTGCTTTATGATATACCGCACGGAGCCTCACTTACCATCTTTTATCCTGCCTGGCTTAAGCTTCAAAAAGATAAGCTTGCCGATAAAATAGCACATCTGGGAAAAAACGTTTTCCTTACCAATGACGTTGATGCAACCATTGCCCAGCTTGAAGGCTTCTTCAAGCATATTGAATGCCCTGTAAGCCTCGATGATATGAATTTGGAACACGTCGACCGTGAAGAGATAAAACGCTTAATGATAAAGAATAAAGCCCGGGGATTTGCCCATAAACTTACATCCGATGATTATGAAAAACTCGTATCTTTGATATAACTAAATTTTCTTGATCAAACATTATTGAAGCTGAGCCTGTTGACTAAAACAAAAGAGGAGAGCAGTATGGTTAAAAAAATATCAATATTAACGGTGGCACTAATGATTTTTGGTTTTTTCTCCTGTGAAGAAGCCGAGGACCTGTTGACTTTTACCATTGAAAACGAAGCTAGCATCACTATTCCTAAATCCACCCCGGTTAATACACCTTTCGATATCCAAACCCCGGATATTGAAACCAATTCCAATGAGAAATTCGAAAACAATAATACCAGCGCCGACAAGGTAAAAGATGTCATCCTTAAGAATATGACATTAACCATTACCAGCCCACAGGAAAAAACATTCAACTTCCTGAAATCAATTGAATTATATATTTCATCAAATGCTGATAATGAGATTCTGCTGGCGGAAAAAAACAATATTCCCGAAGGTGTTCAAGAACTCACTATGAATACCACCGACCAAAAGCTGGATGAATATATTAAGGCAGAATCATATAATTTACGGACTAAATATGTTACTGACGAAGTTCTGGATGAAAACGTCGATATTCTTGCTGATATGGAATTTGAAGTAACCGCAGATCCCTTGTAAATATGGAAGATGATCAATCCTCGCAGAAAGGTAAAGCCATTTTAAGCTGGAGCGGAGGCAAAGATTCCATGATGAGTCTTCATGAAGCCCGCAGACAAGGATATGATGTAAAACGAATTTTCACCACCCTCATCCAAGAAGACCGGGTAAGCATGCATGGGATTCATAAAAATATGATCCGAACCCAGGCCGACCTTCTTGACCTGGAACTAGTTGAGATTGATTTGCCCGAAATGCCTCCACCTGGGCTTTATAATGAAAAAATAAAAGAAACACTCACCGAAGCCTATGAGGATGGTTATGAGTATGCCCTTTATGGCGATATCCACTTGGAAGATTTGAAAAGTTTCAGGGAAAAAATAACTGAAAGCACCGGCTTAAAAGCCGGATTTCCTATTTGGCAATACGGTAACAAAAATCTGGTTACCAGTTTTATTGAATTGGGCTACAAGGCTATGGTGATCTGCGTAAGTCATCGACACCTCGATCCCAATTACCTGGGCCGTATTATCGATTATGATTTTCTGGAAGACCTTCCTCCTCATCTGGACCCTAACGGTGAAAATGGCGAATATCACAGTTTCGTTTTTTCAGGACCTTTGTTTGAAGAGGAAATCAGGCTCTTAAAGGGAGAGTTTTTTGAAAAAGATTATTCCCATATTGTTGACCCCAACTCCAATATCGACACCCGGTTTTGGTGTTTGGATATACATACGGAAGAAAATGCATAATTTCGTGGGCTGGCACCTGAACAAAGCTTGTCCTTGTCACGTTTCTTTTTGATGGAAAATGAGGGAGTTATGGCAAAAAGAATTATTTCCCTGGTACCGGCAGCCACTGAAATTGTTGCTGCTTTGGGAAAACTGGATCAATTAGTTGCGCGTTCGCACGAATGCGATTATCCGTATGCGGTAAAGAAACTCCCTGCGGTTACTAAAACCCGATTCGACATGCCGCAGTCGAGCGACCTGACTGATCGGGCAATTAAAGATATTCTTGAAATCGCATTATCGGTATATGAAATTGATCTTGACCGCATCCGTAAGCTAAAACCCGATGTTATCATCACCCAATCGCAATGTAAAGCTTGTGCTGTAAGTACCGATGAAATCCAAATGGCCCTTAATGATTATATCCAGGATAATTTTATAACCATGGTGGATGTAAAGCCGCAAAACCTCGATGACGCTCTTAACGATATAGAACGAATTGGCGATGCTATCGATGCCGAAGCGCAAGCACAGAGCTTAACCAAAAACATGAGGGCAGCGTTCAATGAAATTGAAAGCCAAACCACTTATTTAACCATAAAGCCCAAGGTATCGGTTATTGAGTGGATAGAGCCTTTAATGGTCGCCGGAAACTGGACTCCTGAACTTATCCGTATGGCAGGAGCTATGGATGTTCCACCTCAAAATAAATCGCGTTGGCTAGTACCCAACGATCTGCTGGCCGAAAACCCGGAAAAGATCATAGTAGCACCGTGTGGTTTTTCGAAATCAATGTCGCACAAGGAAATGCATTTTTTGGAAGAAAAAGAGGCGTGGTTAAAGCTTAAAGCTGTAAGAGAAAATGAAGTTTATATCGTTGACGGCTCCCGTTTCCTTAACCGCCCCAGTCCAAGGCTGGTTGATAGCTTGCAAATCCTTGCTGAGATCATCCATCCGGAGATCTTCAATCGTAAGTTTGAAAACATCGGATGGGAAAAATATCCGATTAAATAAAATCTTCAATAGGTGAATAACTCATGCATAAAAAACCCGGTCGAGTAGACCGGGTTTCTTTGTATTTAACAGTGGTTGTTCTAATCTTCCTGCTGTTGTTCTTCGTATTCTTTAAGCAATTGCTCCTGCACATCACCGGGTACCGGTGCATATTCATCAAAACGCATGGTGTAGGTAGCACGGCCACTGGAAAGCGAACTGAGGGCAGTCGAATACTTATTCATGGTCGCCAGGGGCACTTTGGCCCTAATGCGTTGGTAGTTACCTTCGGAATCCATTCCCTGGATAATGGCTCGGCGTCCCTGCAGGTCGGTCATCACATCACCCATATTTTCTTCGGGAGTTAAAATTTCCACGTAATAAATGGGTTCAAGGATTTTTGGACCTGCATTCTTAAAAGCAGCAGCGAAGGCCGTACGCCCGGCTATCTTAAATGACACTTCGTTGGAGTCAACGGGGTGCATTTTGCCGTCATAAACGCTAACCACAATATCGCGGGCATAGGAACCTGTCAACGGTCCATTTTCGAGTTTCTCATTAATACCCTTTATAATAGCCGGCATAAACTTAGCATCGATAGCACCTCCTACAATACAATTATTGAATACCAGCTTACCACCCCATTCAAGTTCGATAACCTGCTGATTACGGATCGGGAATTGCTTATGATCAGGTTTTCCTTCGTAATAAGGCTCGATCATCAGATGAACTTCACCAAATTGACCTGAGCCACCCGATTGCTTTTTGTGTCTGTAATCGGCCTTTGCCTCTTTAGTGATGGTTTCCCGGTAAGGGATCTTGGGTGCATAAAATTCTATCGGCACCTTCTCCTGGTTTTCAAGTATCCATTTGGCCGTATTTAAATGCTGTTCACCTTGCCCTTGGACGATCAACTGCTTCAGTTCTTTAGAAAAATGTACCAGCAAGGTGGGGTCCATTTCCGCTAATTCATAAAGCGTGGTTCCCATCTTTTCTTCATCGCCTTGGTTCTTGGCCTTAACAGCCACACGATGTTTGGGTTCAGGGAATTCAATGGGGTTCACCTTGTCCAGCTCACCTGATGAATTTAAGGTGTTGTTGGTGTGAGTATCTTTCAGTTTAATCGTTGCACCAATGTCTCCGGCATGCATTTCACTTACCTTATCACGCTTCTTGCCAGCGGTAACGTAAATTTGAGAGACACGTTCCTTGGCTTCGGTATTGGCGTTAACCAAGTCCATGCCTTCGGCTATTTTGCCACCGTAAAGCTTGAAATAGGATAGCTTACCCAGATGTTCCTCAATAGAGGTTTTAAAAACAAAAGCTGATACCGGATCATCGGGGTTGCAGGTGAGTTCATTTTCATTTTCCGTTTTAACGGCCGGCATTTCGTTTGGTGCCGGCGCTGAGCCTGCAATAAAGTCGAGCAAACGCTCAACACCCATATTCGGCTTGGCAGCTACACAAAACACAGGAAACATCTCCCGATTCATCAAGCCTTTTTTAATCCCACGCATAATCTCTTCTTCAGATAAAGTTCCATTTTCGAAGAAGGTTTCCATAAGCGATTCATCATGCTCAGCGGCATTTTCAATTAAGGTGTTTTGAAGATCTTCGGCATTGTCCTTTTCTTCGGCAGGAATATCGGTTACCTCAGGCTTTCCACCGTCTTTGGGGTACTTGAGCATTTTCATGCTTAAGAGATCGATAATAGAATCAAATCCTAAGCCTGCATTTACGGGGTATTGTGTAATGGTAACACCACCTCCAAATTGTTGCTTAAGCTGATTAACGCTTTCGTTAAAATTGGAGTTTTCGTGCTCAAGATGATTAATGGCAAAAATTACGGGTGTGTTTCTCTTGTTGGTATGACGCCAGTTAATTTCAGTACCGACTTCCACGCCGTTTTGGCCATTGAGCACCATAACTGCAGTATCGCAAACCGAAAGGGCAGCAACAACTTCTCCTACGTAATCATCGAAGCCGGGAGCATCGATAAGATTGATTTTTTTACCGTTGTGTTCCGTATACAGGATGGTTGAAAACACTGAGTTTTGACGTTCCAGTTCAATTTGCCGGTAATCCGACACTGTGTTCTTGTCATCAACTGATCCTCGCCGATTAATCAGTCCGCCTTGATACAATATGGATTCGGCGAGTGTTGTCTTTCCTGATTTGGCTCCTCCAATCAGCGCAACATTTCTGATTTCTTCTGTCTTATATACCTTCATGGGCT
The DNA here is from genome assembly GCA_021740045.1 of Bacteroidales bacterium. Taxonomy (GTDB): domain Bacteria; phylum Bacteroidota; class Bacteroidia; order Bacteroidales; family JAIPAP01; genus JAIPAP01. The sequence goes on along the minus strand of JAIPAP010000093.1, from coordinate 1,737 downwards.
TCTTACTTCTATTATGGATTAATTTGTACTCTCTACAAAGGCCTGCAAATGTATAAAAATCTGATTAATAATAAAAAGTTAACATCTGCAACTGATATTTTTCATAAGGCCGCAATATTGCATTGATGCTACAATTCATGAATAAGCTTACCAATAGCTTTCCACTTGGAGGGTTCAAGCTTTGCTCCGGTTACTTCAATGACTTTACCGGCAGCTATAGAGCCGATCTCCCCGCATTTCTTCATGGAATATCCCTTTAAAAGCCCGTAGAGGAAACCGGCCGCATAGAGGTCTCCTGCACCAGTTGTATCGACCACTTTTGCCGGCATGGCTCCGATTGTCGACACTTCTTCCTTGTTTTTCACCAGTGAACCTTGTTTGCCAATCTTTACAACAGCAATTTCGGTCATTCCGGCAATATCATCCAACGCCTCACGCGGCTCCTTACCCGTTAAGGACTTAGCCTCTTCTTCGTTGGCAAAAACGATATCGACATAAGTTTTAATAAAGGTTTTCAGAAACGTCAGATTGGCCTCCACCACATTGAAGCTAGCCAGGTCAAGCGAAACCGAAATATTATTTTGTTTAGCAAGCTGAGCTGCACGCTCAAGCAATTCATGATTTTGCACCAGGTAACCTTCAAGATGCAGGTAGTCATAATCGCTAAATTGATGGGATGCCAAGTCATTTGCACCTAATTCGATGGCGGCGCCTAAATAGGTTGCAAATGTCCTGTCGTGATCGGGCGAAATTAAAGCAACCGCTCTACCCGATGGACTTTTTCCGGTAAGCAGAGTGGGCGTAATGTGATTTTTGATAAGATCATTTTTAAAAAAATCCCCGTATTCATCATTCCCGATTTTGCCAATGTAGCCGGTGCCAACACCCAGGTTCGCCAGACCATGAACGGTATTGGCCGCTGATCCCCCGGAGGTCATAGTTTTTTCCAAATCGTTGGCGTCCTCCAATACTTTTTTAATTTCTTCAGCACTAACCAATTGCATCGATCCCTTGGGATATGATAATTTGTTCAAAAGGTTATCGTTTTTCATGGTTGTCATAATGTCAACCAGGGCATTGCCAATTCCTAAAACTTTGTCCATACTGTAAATGTTTCGATTTTTAAAAAATTAAAATTTTTCGGCAAAGATATTGTTTGTTAATAGAGAATATTTAATTTTGCAGCACTTTTTGAGCAAAACACAGGTCTCCAAGGGGCTACAAAGACTACTCAAAATGAAATAACGTTCACTCTAAATACACTCCTCAGTAGCTCATCCCGATGATATCGGGAGGTTAGAGTCCCGATCCGTCGGGATTAATCAGAGGGTCGAAAGAGGAAACAAAGCGTTCTTATAAAATATACTCCTCAGTAGCTCAGTTGGTTAGAGCATCTGACTGTTAATCAGAGGGTCGTTGGTTCGAGTCCAACCTGGGGAGCTAAATAACTAGGGGTAAGCAATAACTTACCCCTTTTTTATTTCCAGGAACATGTTCTATATCTACTTCCTTTATTCCCAAAAACATGACCGGTATTATGTCGGGCATACCGACAATGTGACCAGAAGTGTGGAGGAACATAACAACAATCCCCGCTTAACCTACACCCATAAATTCGGACCCTGGGTACTTAAAGCTGCTTATCCCGTGGGAACTGATCGTGGTGATGCCCTGAAAGTTGAGCGGTTCATCAAAAAACAAAAAAGCAGAAAGCTTTTGGAAGAGTTGACCGGTAAT
>JAIPAP010000092.1 GCA_021740045.1 Bacteroidales bacterium | reverse complement strand
CTGAAACCGTGAAAAAGTTCATGGAGAAGAAAGGCTTCACCTTTCCGGTATATATCAGTGAATACCGTGCCCCCAAGCCTTTTCAAACCAACACCTTGCCAACCACTTACCTGGTTTCGGACAAAGGGCACATCGTCGTTAATAAAAAAGGCGTTGCTAACTGGAACAGCGAGAAAATGCGTAGCATGATAGACGAATTGATTAAATAATTACCATTTTTGCATACAAATAAAACCCTATGACTATAGCTATCATTATTATTTCGGCAGTGATTTCGGTACTTGCCTTTACCAACAGCGATATCTTTTACAAACTCAGGTTCAACCCCTACATTATCCGGCGTAAGAATGAGTGGTACCGCTTTTTTTCATACGGCTTGATCCATGCCGACTGGATTCACCTTTTTATCAATATGTTTGTTTTGCTGTCATTCGGCAGGTTTGTTGAATCATTTTTCACGCAACTGTTCGGAGCCAGGGGGTGGTTTTATTTTATCTTATTGTACATCGGGGCTTTGGCTATTTCAGTGGTAGCTTCTTACGGAAAACAAAAGGATAATCCTTACTATAATGCAGTGGGCGCTTCGGGTGCTGTATCGGCAGTGGTTTTTGCCAGCATCATCTTCAATCCGCTGGCCCCCATTTATCTTTTCCTGATCCCGTTTGGCATTCCCGCGGTGATTTTTGGAGGGTTATATCTCATATATTCAGCTTATATGGCACGTAGAGGTTCCGATAATGTTGGGCATGATGCACATTTCTGGGGAGCTGTGTTTGGAATTTTATTTACCATAGCCCTGAAACCAGCGCTGGTCGGGCATTTTTTCAATCAATTATTACAGGGATTCTAATTCAGCGTGGGGTCGGTGGGGTAATTGGCCCAAACAGCATAATCTCTGCCCAGCGATTTTACAATTTCATTCCATAGCGAAACCGGGTCATGCATAAGAATACGGTCACGATTGGCCCTGGATACCACCCAGGAATTCTCATTTAACTCACGATCAAGCTGTTTCGACATCCATCCCGAATAACCGACAAAAAACCGGATATCACCGGGCTGGAGTTGCCCCATACGGACCATTTCCTTGATCTGTTCGATATCGCCTCCCCAATAAAGCCCTTCCATGATCTTGAGGCTATCGGGGATTAATTCGCCTTGGGTATGGATGTAAAACAGACTGTCGGTTTTCACCGGGCCTCCAAGGTAAAGTTGCCCATCGAAGTGGGGAAAATCTTTCACCACCTCATTAAAGTCTACATCAATGGGTTTGTTGATGATCAATCCAAAAGAACCGTCTTCATTATGCTCGGCAAGCAATACTACCGACCGCCTGAAATAGAAATCCTGCAAAAACGGTTCAGAGATCAATATTTTTCCGGCTCCAGGTTTCATAAAGGTTCTAACTTTTTTATCGTTATTCAACTTGCCTTTCTTTCTTAATTAACGCATTAAATTATATTATATTTGCGTTTTGCAGCCCGAATCATATGCATGCCCGCCAAGATAGGCAAGTACATAATTCAGGCATTAAATCGTTTTTTAATAATCATTAAATATACAATGAATTTTTCTCAAATTCTATACCACTAAAAAATGGCCATTCGCAATCGTCAGCAAAAATACCTCGAGCTCCGCAAAAATTATCCTTGGTTTGCCTATGAATCGTACAACCTGGAAGTTGGACCAAATGAGTTGTACATTAGCTTTCACTTTAATTTATCGGGTGAATATGACTTTTATCCCGAACTACACATTCCCATTCATAAAGGGAATGCTCAACATTATCGCCCCGAGCAGCTCCGGAATGATCCTTTTGTCGACAGCCTGATCTTTAACCTGGGCATGATCGAATTGATCAGCTACTGGAAGGCTGCCTGCCCGAAAAGGGTTTTAATTAAAGCTGGCAGACTAAGTAAAGAACAAATCGGCTGGTGGAAAAATATCTATTTTAATGGATTGGGTGAGTTTTTTTATGTGAACGGTATTTCAGCCTCACCCTCCGATTTTATGCACTTCGAGGTGGAAGAGGCAGGAACGGAACAACCGCTTCACTTCTCTCCTCAGGATGATGTAATTGTTCCTGTGGGTGGCGGGAAAGATTCGGTAGTAACCATGGAATTGGTGAAAAAACAGTTCAGTGCGATTCCATTTATCATCAATCCCCGTGGCGCCAGTCTATCGACTACCAAGGCGGCCGGATATGCTGCACACGAGATCTTCGAGATCAGACGAAGCATCCATCCACAGTTATTGGAATTGAATGATCAGGGCTTTTTAAATGGACACACGCCCTTTTCAGCGGTAGTGGCGTTTTCAAGCGTTTTAGCTGCTTATTTGTCAAATGCAAAATATATTGCCCTTTCCAATGAATCGAGCGCCAACGAGGCGACTATCGAAGGTACCGGCATCAATCATCAATACTCAAAAACGGTGTCTTTCGAAGCGGATTTCAGGGCGTATGTAAAACAGTACCTTTCCCCCGATATTGAATATTTTAGCTTTTTAAGGCCGTTGAATGAATTACAGATCGCCCGCTTATTTTCGCGCTTTACACATCATCACCGGCATTTCAAAAGCTGTAATGTGGGCAGTAAAACCGATACCTGGTGTGGTCACTGTCCCAAATGCCTGTTTACTTATATCATCCTCTCTCCCTTTCTCGATCAGCAAACGCTTGAAAGCATTTTTCATAAAAACCTGTTTACCGATGGGGGGCTTATTCCCATTATGGAACAACTAACAGGGCTGGCCGAAGAAAAGCCTTTTGAATGCGTGGGAACCCTCGATGAGGTAAATGCGGCGCTATGCAATACCATTGAGAATTGGGACAAGAAAGAGCTTCCGGCAGTTTTGCAACATTACCGGAACAGTCAATTTTTTAAACGATGCCGCAATGAAAATTTTACTGCCTTGCTGAAGGTTTTTAATCAAACACATTTTTTACCCAAGCGTTTTCTTAAAATCCTCAAGGAAGAAATGGGATGAAGAAGATGCTGAAACGATATATCGAAGGTAAAAAGGTAATAATCCTGGGACTTGGTAAGGAAGGGCTTTCCACCTACCGGCTTATCCGGAAGTATTTCCCCGGAAAGCCTTTGACCATTGCCGATAAGGATAAGAGCAAACAGGAATTGATTGGGGAGGATAAACATGTCCGTTTCATTTCAGGCCCGGATTATATGAAGGAACTTGCGGCATTCGATACACTTTTCAAGGCACCCGGGATTACGCTAAAAGAAATCGATCACAATTCGCTAAGAGGAATTATCACTTCACAAACGGATATTTTCCTGCAAGCCTTTCATAATCAGATCACCGGCATTACCGGAACCAAGGGCAAAAGCACTACAGCAAGCCTTTTATACCACATTATAAAGCAGGAAACCGAAAACGCCATTTTGGTTGGTAACATTGGGGTGCCACCCTTCGATTCATTGGAAGAGATTGATGAATTCTCGCAAATAGTCATGGAATTGTCGGCCCATCAATTGGAATTTATTCACCGGGGGCCAAAGATTGCCATCCTGCTCAACCTGTTCCAGGAGCACCTCGACCACTTTATTTCTTTCCCGGATTACAAAAAAGCAAAGATGAACATGGGCCTCACCCAAACCCCCGGCGACCTGTTCATTTATAACGGTGACGACGGCAATATCATCGAATGCCTGAATGAACTTAAGATCCATTCGCAAAAGATGATGTACTCGGGATTCGATAAGGTTTTCAAGGGTTGTTATAATGAGGGGAAAAAGGTTGTTTACAGTGCCTTGAAAGACTCCTCCAGTTTCACACTTGATAATAACCCTCGTCTTAACGTGAGCCATAACCGCCTGAATGCGATGGCAGCAATCATAGCGGCAAAACACCGCAACATTAGCAACCGGTCAATACAGCAGGGTCTTAATACTTTTGAAGGCCTGGAACATCGCATGGAATACGTGGGCGAAGTTGATGGAGTTCATTATTACAATGATTCTATTGCTACCATCCCGGAAGCTACTATGGAAGCCGTTAAGTCGATTGGAAATATCGAAACCCTTATTCTGGGTGGTTATGACCGGGGAATCGATTACCGGGGGTTGATTCATTTTTTAGAAAAGCAAAAGCGGCTAAAAACCGTGCTCTTTACGGGTGATGCAGGCAAGCGAATGATGAGTTATCTTCCTAAGCATATACACTTTCATTATTTTCTTTCCAATGATTATAAGAAACTCGTTAAAGAGGCCAAACAAAGAACCGCCAAGGGCAAATCCTGCCTCCTCTCTCCCGCTGCCGCCAGCTATGATCAGTTTAAGAATTTTGAAGAGAGGGGGAGGCTGTTTAAGTCATTAGTATCCTGTAAATAAGATGATTGCTCGTCCATTTTTATCCATGTCTGTATTTAGACGATAAAGACAAACAAAAAAGGCAGGAAGCCTTGCGGCTCCCTGCCCTCCAATTTACCATGAAAAAACAACTTATTCCTCTTTCTTCGCTTGAGTCTTCTTCTGTGATTTAGCCTGCGTCTTCTTCTTTTCTTCTTTCTTTTCTTCTTTCTTTTCTTCTTTCTTGTCTTCTTTTCCGGAAGCTTCCTTTTGTCCTTCCTGCTCGGATATACGTCCGATTCCTCCCGGTGTCATATCGCCACCTTCGGCCGTTTTATTTTGTGCGATAAGCTTCTTCTTCCTGCGCCGGCTTGGGCGTCTCACACCATAGGAGCCAAGGCGAATCTTCCCTTTTCTGGTCTTCCTGTCTGATTTTCCCATTATTTAGCTTTGTTTTTAATTTGATGTACAAATGTAAAAAATTTCTTTGCATTAATTGTCAAGTTCATTTTAAAAACTTTTTCCTCAGCAGCTCCGACCGCTTCACCACCTTTTGCGCCCACATGAGCAACACATCCAGCTTTTCCTCTTTGCTCAGTTGCCAGGCAATATTCGAATACCTTAATTTTTCAGTGAGATGAAACAAACACAAGGCTGCTGAAACCGAAATATTGAAACTTTCGGTAAAACCATACATCGGTATCTTCACAAAATAATCGGCATGTTGCTCGATTTCATCACTCAAACCATTCAATTCAGCCCCGAAAAACAAGGCGATTTTTTCATCCAGCGGCAATTCATCCAATAAATAATCGTGTTGATGCGGCGTGGTGGCCACCAACCGGTAGCCCTTTTGCTTTAGGTCGTTAATGCAATCCAATGTATTGTGCTCGGACTGGTTATAGCGGATCAGATTTAGCCACTTGGAGGAACCCAAGGCCACATCAGGACTGATCTCGAACTTATTGGTATTTTCAATGGTATATACATCCTGCACGCCAAAGCAATCGCATGAGCGCAACACCGCACTGGCATTATGCGACTGGAAAATATCTTCCAGCGCCACAGTGATGTGGCGAGTGCGGTATTGGATCACCCGGTCGAAATGTTGTTGCTTGTTTTCAGTAATGCATTGTCTTAAAAAATGATAGAATTCCTGCTTCAAACTTTTATCCATAACCAAATACTTTGTTACAGATTTCTTTCCGGATACAGCTCCTGCCACCATTGCGGCTGGTCTTTCAGCCATTTATCAAACCAGGCCAGGATAGATTTTTGCCAAATAATACGTTTTTCGTACTCCATAATGTGATGTCCCTGTCCTTCAATTTGGATCAATTCAACCGGTTTATCCAACAGCTTGAGGGCTGTAAAAAGCTGTATGCTCTCCCCGGTCGGCACATTGTTATCGCTTGCCCCGTGTAGCAACAGCATAGGGGTATTGATCTTATCAGCATTAAAGAGCGGGCTTTGTTCCACATACAGTTCCTTATTGTTCCAGGGGAAACTATTGGCCGTGGCTACCGCACTGTAGAGGTACCCCCAGTAACCTTCGCCCCAATAGCTTGCAAGCGAGCTAATGCCGGCATGGGCTATGGCCGAGGCAAACAAATCGGTTTGGGTTTGCAGGTACATGGTCATAAAACCGCCATAGGAAGCGCCAATGCAACCAATCTTGTCATTATTGATAAATTGATGACTGGCCAGGAATTTTTCAGTGCCTTGTATTATGTCGTCTCCAGCCCTTTGCCCCCAGTCGTTTACATGATAAGCCGAGAACTTTTGCCCGTAGCCGGTAGCTCCGCTTGGTTGCAGCACATAAACCACATATCCCATGGAGGCAAAGAGGTTTTTGGGATAACGGCCGCCAAAGTTTCGCTCAGTAGGGCTGGTTCCACCATAATAATAAACGATAAGCGGATAATCTTTTTCCTGATCAAAATCAGGGGGATAGTAAATGCGGCCATCGATCATATCACCTTTATCATTTTCGAACGTCCAATCCTCGGTTTTTCCAAAAGTAACATTGTTAAAGTCCTGTGCCAATGGATCGGCATACAGCCTGATTTTTTCTTCTTTCAAATCCAGCAGATAGGTCTTTTGTGGCGTGGTGATGCTGCTTCCGGTATACAGGCAAAGAGGCTCATCATCGGCAAAGCTGATATCGCCCAAAACATCCACATTGGTTTTCACTTCACCGAATTCATTACCTTCCACATCGTAGCGATAGAGCTTGCGGTAGGTTTTATCGGTTACCCTGAAATAGATGACATTTTCCTGTTCACTCCAGTGCGCTCCGCCAACAGCCGGATTGAAATTTTCGGTTAAGGGCTCCACATCGCCGCTTTGCAAGTCATACAGGTAAGCCTGTCCATCATAATTATTGGCGATCATATCATTGGGGACATTTTTGCCAATGGCTCCAAAAAGTTCAGGTCCGGCCTCAACCAGTAACTTCTTTCCATCGGGCGAATAATCAACCGATGCCGACCAGTTGCTATGCCAGAGGGTATCTACGGTATGATCCTTCAAATCCATTTGCATCACAAACTGATAGGAATACGGGCGGTTTTTAAAATCGGGCTTGCTGGTGGTAAAGATGAAATACCGGCCATTGGGCGAAATATCATGAACATTGGTGGTGTGATGGCCATGGGTGAGGCGTTGCTTTACCCCTGTGTTCACATCCACCGAATAGACAAAGCTGCGCTTGCTCCACCAGGGCCAGCGATCGGGCATACCTTTGTAGCGCTTGATCCCCTTTTTTTGTTTTTTCGCTTCTTCGCGTATGGAATACAAGATATACGAACCTTCGGGTGACCAGCGGTAGCCGGCGAGATCGTCAACCGGATCCAACAGAATGCGTTCCTCGCCTGCGCTAAGGTCGAGCAGGTGTATCGCATGCTTTTTATCCTTCTTCACCGTGTATGTGAGGCGCTTGCCATAAGGCGCCCATTTAAAGCTTCCTACTTCATCGGAACGAAAAATTTGCCGCAGGATGCCGGTTTCCACCTCGCGAACCTCGGTCCATTTTTCCGTATTACCTTCAGGTGGTGTGGTTTTTTTGAACGACACCAAACTCAGGCTGCCATCCGGCGAAAGACTTACATTGGTAACCTTGGCGCCATGCATGAGATGGTCGATATCCATATGTTGCATGGGGCTTAGGGATGCTCGGATATCTTCCGGCGAATAGGCCTCATCAACTTCCAAAAACGCGGAGAAATTCCATTTGCCTTCACTTTCGGCTGTCTTCAATGTCTTAACAACCAGCAAATGTTTACCCCGCTCCAGTTTCACAGAAATACCCGAAGTATCGGCCTCTTCCTTAAAACCATATTGCGATTTCTTTTTTTCGCCGTTTACATACAGCTCATACATTGCAGTGGATGCCACTTTTAATTTGAGCTCCATAAAACGGCCGGCCTCCACATAGGTAGCCAGGTAGGCCAGCATATTATCATAATCACGGTTTGGGGGAATGGCCAGCCAGTTGCTTTTATTCATCTTGATGCGCCCCCATTTGTACATGCCCATGCCGCTCCACTCAAAAGGCTCACGTTCAACCGGGTTGATGTTGGTGATGTCGATATGATCGAATTTAAGCAGTTCATCATCACCAAATTTGTTGCCTTTCAGGTTTTCAACCGTATCAAAAACCGGCTTATGCACTTGCAATGTTCCGGAGTAAAGCCACTCATCCAGGCGAAGTGTTTCCTGTGCCGTAAGGCTTTGAATTGTAAAAAATAGCAAGCTTGCAAGAATAGTTCTTATGAGATATTGCATAACACGTTCTATTTAAAATATTTCTGATTTTTCATTAGCTTATCGATGGTAATTTTCTCGTAAGCATCCGGCACCAAAAAGGTTTCAGGATCGATTTGTTTTTTCTCAAAACCGGTAACCTCGATGAATTTGGGCGGACGGGTGGTATGAATTACCCGGCGTAACGAAAAGCCCCGTTTACGCATGTTGAGAAAATCAGGGGTGTTGCGGTAACCGTATTTTCCGGTCATATCCGGAGGGAAGTTGTTCATCACCGTAATCAGCACAGGCCAGTCGATGCTTTTGGGATAATTAAAATCCTCGCCTATCCAGTGCTCTTCCTTGAGTTCCTTGTCCTGCTTTACGGTGAATTTCTGCGCTACCCTGTTCACTATTTTTGTGCCCTCGGTGAGTTGCTCCACCTTAATCCGCAGGCTATCGAGTGTTTCTTCCTTTTTGATACCATTGCCAAGGTTTTCATAGATCATGGAAAGAAAATCGAACATAGCCGCTTTTTGGGTTTTCATCACTCCACGGCCTTGCTGCTGATTTTCCAGCTTTTCGGTTTCGATGATCTTGAGCACTTCCGTTTTAAGCGAATCCAATGATCCCTGCCAGTAATACTTGCGTTCGCGGTTGATGTAGGTCACCTGCCCGCTGTTGAAATCCATCATGTAAACCGTTTTCGGGGAAAACACCTTCACTTTGGTTCCCTCAATAGAATATATGATTTGGTAGCCTTCGGTGAGGTTGGTTTCGGTGATCTCCCAACCGGCCTGAGCCGTGGTGACACACACCAAGAAAAGGATCAAGATCCCTATGCCCGTTTTTTTCATAATTCCATGCTTTAATACCGTGGCGCCGAAATTACAAAAATTGGCGTACATGATTAATGAAGACCTTAATGCATTTTAAATAAAGTGCCCCGCAACAGATTAATGTTGTTTAATTCTTCGTAATAATTATATTATGAAAAAACCTACATTAAATATCCCACATAAAAAATGAATCTGCTCGTACCTATTTATTTTTTTTATATATTTATACCAGTTTTAACTCCTAAATGCTTACATGATGATGAAAAAATCCATTATCATCCTGATCCTCCTGACAGGTTTTATTATCAGCGCAAATGCGCAGTTTAATTTCTTTGCAGAAGCCGGCGGAAATTATAATCTCATTCCAACCCTGAAGATCACTAACGATTATCCAACCCATCCGGAAGGTTCAGGATATGCCACAACCAATGTACCCCCTAAAAGCATTACTGAGACATTTGAATCCAAACCGGGATTTCAGTTTATGGCAGGGAACCTCACCTTCAGTACAGGGTATTTGATAAATTCTGGTTAAGTGCCACTTATGTTCAAAGCTTTTCTCCGCTATACCGTAAAGAATACCGCCACGCCGGTAAAGCCAAAAACCGGTATATGGGATTGTGGGTGAGGTATTATTGGTAGAGCTATGATATTTCAAAAATATGTTTAGTAATAACTAAACTATAATGACTAAATTTGCGTTAAAAAGGATAGAAGCTGTAAAAGGCAACATTGATGTTCACAAATTGATCATCAATGATAAATGTGAATTTGATAGTTTTATTGAAGCATTAGAGCATGAAGGAAAATATGCGATTATTGGTAGCTTGTTCGCAACACTAAATTCAGTAGCGAATCTAATGCGAATGCCACGAACAAGATTCAGGGAATTAAAGGGTAGAAGAAAGAATGACAGTATTAAGGATTATGAAGCAAAAGCTGGATCCTACAGATTATATTTATTCAAACACACAAGTGGTAAGATAGTGGTTTTTGGAGGATTAAAGAGAGAACAGGAGAAGGATATAAAGAGGATGCGAAAACTAAAAATGGAATTCATAAAAACATTTTCATTATGATTACGAGAGAGAAACTGTTGCAAAATGAAACATACTTGGCAGAAATGCTGCAGAATAAGATCTATAATGACTTAGTACGATATATTGAAGAGAATAAGCTTACTCAAAAGGAAATTGCCGAAAAGTTATCGGTTTCAAAAGGATATGTTTCACAAATCCTTAATGGAACCAATCTCAATTTTAGAATCAGCACCTTAGTCAAGATATGTTTAGCCATAGGTAAAGTCCCGAATATAGAATTTGAAGATATTGAAGAATTTATCAATAAAGACAAGCTTGATCAGAGCGATCTCCCAACAATTAAGAAAACGATTAGCAAAATGGAAACTGAAACCGAAGAGAGGTGAAGAAAGTATTACGTTTCATTTATGACGGGAAATGGATTATTGAACCGGTGCCGAATGAAGAAAAATTGATTATCAAAACCCTCGATTTTAACCGGGTGTTGGAAGAACGCCAAAACTTCGACCCTTCAGGATATTAGAGAGGGTCGAACAGTCACCCATGATGAAGTGAAAAAAAGATATGGATTATAAGATTATATGGACTGAAGAAGCCTTGAAGGACCTTGATGAAATACATGACAACTATATCTTTCTGGTTCATCTTTTTGTGAACAAAAAGAATATTAACAAAATCTAAATGATAAGTAATTGAATCATCCACCACGCAAATCCAGATAATATTACTTAAGAATAAAGCAATTTTTTTCCCAACCGTTTTAAAATTCTGAATAAAAGCATACTTTTGCAGGCACAAAAATCAGGACTATGGCAAAGAAGAAGCAAAACCAAACTGATGATCAATTTGTAGCTGTTGAGGAGGCGCTCAGCAAGACTGAACAATTCATAGAGAATAATCAAAAGACACTCACCACAATTGTTTTGATCATTGCGGCAATTGTTCTGGCCTATTTCGGCTTTCGTAAGTTTTATCTTCAGCCCCAGCAGAAGGAAGCACAGGCGGAAATGTTCATGGCACAAAAATACTTCGAGCAGGATTCACTTAACCTGGCCCTTAACGGCGACGGCAATTATCCCGGTTTTCTCCAGATCATCGATGACTACGGTATGACCCAGTCGGCCAACCTGGCCAATTATTATGTTGGCGTGATTTATTTGAACCAGGGCAAATTCGAGAACGCCATCGATTTTTTGAAGGATTTCGAAGCCGATGACCAAATGGTGGCTCCCATGGCAAAATCAGCTATAGGCGATGCTTATATGGAATTGGATCAGCCGGATGAAGCGGTTTCATATTACATGGAAGCAGCCAACATGAAAGAAGATAATTTCACCACCCCGAAATACCTGATGAAAGCAGGCCGGACCTACGAGATCCTGGGCGAGTATGATAATGCAGAGGATGCTTATCAGCGCATCAAAAAAGACTTTCCCGAAAGCACCGAAAGCCGTGGCATTGAAAAATACATAGCCCGCACCCAAACCAAAGCAGAAGGATAACAGATCATCTTTAATGATATAAAAAAGCCTGCTTCATATATGATGATGCAGGCTTTTTTAATGATTGGCAGCGCCGTAAAAACTACTTTTCTATTCGTATTCTTGCATCCACCGCTATCACCTGCCTTGGATTACCCAACAATGGATTCAGATCGAGTTCAACGATCTCGGGAGCTGCTTGCAGCAGGCCCGAAAGCTTCACGATCACCTCGGCAAACAGGTCTTCATTCACACCTTCCTGTCCGCGAACCCCCTGGATGATCTTATAGCTTTTCAGATTTTGGATCATGCTTAAGGCCTCAGGCTTATTGATGGGGACAAGGCCGGCATTGACATCCTTTAGCACTTCTACAAAAATTCCACCCAAACCGCAAAGGATCATATGTCCGAACTTAGGCTCATGCTTTGCGCCTATGAACAGCTCGGTACCCTTTAACATGGGCTGCATCAGCACGGCCGTGGTATCTTTAATGTTGATCAGGCGGATAAATTCACTCTCAACCATTTCAGCGCTACTCACATCAAGTGAAACACCACCCACATCTGATTTATGAACCGGCCCTATAACCTTCATCACAACAGGGTATCCCAGCTTTTCAGCCGCTTTAACCGCTTCGTGCGATGTCGTAACCACCGCTTCACCGGCACGGGGCAAGCCTGCTGCATCAAGGAGGTCCTGTATCTCCTCCGGCTTAATATAGCCCTTATCGGCGCCGGCAATCACTGTCCTGATCTTCTCTTTATCAATGCTACGGTCTTCTTCGGGTATTTCAGAAGGCTTGGGCGTATTATAAACTTTTGAAAGGGCATTTCCCAAAATTACCTCATCGGGGAAATTTACCCGGTTTTTCGAAAGGAAATCCCCGATTTCATCAGCCGCCTGAGTAACCGAGGGGAGCACCGGGTAAATAGGCTTTTTGCAAGTTTGCATCTTTTTATCCAATACTTCATACACCTTATAAACCGGGAAAAGGCCGGGCGTTCCGAAAATCACCACCATACCGTCGATGTGATCGAATTTGTTTTCCACATAATCAATTATAGTCCCCAGTTGCTCCGCCGTGCCGGTTGCCAGGAAATCGATGGGATTGGACACGGATGAACCCGGGAATAAGTCTTCCAGCAGGTTATTCGCCTCTGTACCTTCAATTTTAGGAATGGCCAGGCCTCCATTGGATAGGGCATCGGTAAGCATAACGGCCGGCCCCCCCGCATGGGTTATTATGGCAATGTTTTTTCCTTGCAGTTCAGGATGCATAAACACCGAAGCCACGCTGATGAGGTCCTCCCGTCCGTAGCAGCGAACAATACCCGCTTTGCGGAAAAGGGCATTTACTGCCGTATCGGAACTGGCCATGGCACCCGTGTGCGATGAAGCGGCCCGGCTTCCGGCTTCCGATGAACCGGCCTTTACAGCTGCTATTTTACAGCCTTTGCTAATAAGTGAGCGGGCATGCTTCAACAACATCTGGGGCTTGTTAATGGTTTCGATGTATAAAAGCTTTACCCGGGAGCTTTTCTCAGGATCAAAAGTCTCATCCATATATTTTACAACTTCCTCAACACCCATTTGAGCGCTGTTACCCACGGAGTAAACACTGGAGAACGTAAGTCCTTTGGGAATCCCTGATTCTAGAATAAAAACGGCGGTAGCTCCCGAGCCGGATATAAAATCACAGCCGTTGGGATCGAGTTTGGGAATGGGCTGGGTAAACACACTATGGTGATTGGGATTTAGTACGCCAATGCAATTGGGACCGATCAGGCTTCCATTCACCGAATTAACCGTTTCTACCACTTGTTTTTCCAGTTTAGCACCTTCTTCACTTTCTTCGCTAAATCCGGCCGAAAGAATGATGAAGGCCCGGGTATTCTTTTTACGGGCAAGAAATTCGATGGTATCGGGACAATATTTGGCAGCAATGGCAAGAATAGCCAGGTCGGCATCGGGTAATTCTTCGGGATTTTTATAGCTTTTAATACCTTGCACCTCTTCCTCCTTGGGATTGGCGACATATAGGTCGCCCTTAAAATTGCCGTCTATTAAATTCTTCAATACCTTTCCTCCGGGCTTTGCCACATCGTTGGAACCTCCAACTACCACTATGCTCC
The DNA here is from genome assembly GCA_021740045.1 of Bacteroidales bacterium. Taxonomy (GTDB): domain Bacteria; phylum Bacteroidota; class Bacteroidia; order Bacteroidales; family JAIPAP01; genus JAIPAP01. The sequence goes on along the minus strand of JAIPAP010000092.1, from coordinate 2,321 downwards.
GGGGATTGATCATTTGCTCATTTATCATGCCTGTAATTTTTTCGGTTTTGATGTTAATGGATTAACAGCTTGCTAAATTAGGAATTTTATACCGGATAAGGGTAAGAAGTAGGTAAAAGGAGAGGTTTACAGGAAATGAAGAATGACTTTTATTTAAATAGACAGTGGCTATATGTTATTTAGTTTGGGGCGTGGTTCATGGTAACGTACCTCCTTTCATAAGCTAGGGCAATAGCTCATAGCAATTCAAAATTCTAAATTCAGTTATTCTTAATTCGTAATTCTGAAAAGCCTGTTTACAAGTTTATTTAAATTGAAGTGGATTGAAAGAGATTGCGATTCTGGCCGGAAAACTTTTCCATCTTCCATTGACTATAGAAACCGAAACAGGCTTAAGCGCTTTGCTCTATTCATTTTTGTAGCTTTGTACTCGCTATGGATGAACAGGAAAAATACCGCGGCGATCCCTTGGGCTATGCAATGATGGATTATGTTACGGGAAGCGAGCACCACCCTATCACTGTATATTCTAATCTTACCAGCGTGGAGTATCTTCCGGTGGAATACCTGATGCGTCATTTTGATCAGATGCCGGCAATAGAGCAACGGGCTTTGGATGAATGTAGCGGTAAAGTGCTTGATGTTGGAGCCGGGGCAGGCAGCCATGTGCTCGAACTGCAGAAAAGAGGCTTTGAGGTGGAAGCCATCGATATTTCAGCCGGAGCAGTGGAAGCCATGAAATTGCGGGGTGTGAAAAATGCATCCCAAAAAGATTTTTTCCGGATGATGCCCGGTGATTATGATACCTTACTTCTTTTAATGAATGGTATCGGTATCGTGGGTGATATAGAAGGTTTACGGCGCTTCCTGGAACACGCGAAGAAGTTTCTTTCTAACAATGGACAAATCCTGCTCGATTCATCCGACATAACTTATATGTACATAGAAGATGATAATTCACTACGGGTTGAACTTAGTGAAGCGTATTATGGCATTGTTTATTATCGCCTGGAATATAAAGGAGTAACAAGCACAAAATTCAAATGGCTGTTTATTGATTTCGATACCTTATGGCATAAAGCCCGCAATGCAGGATTCCACTGTGAAATGCTGGCCGAGGAAAGCAACTTTCATTACCTGGCAAAGCTTACCCTTAAATAAACAGGCTTTATTTTTTAGGGATCCACGGAACAAAAATAGGTGTACGTCTCTTATATTCTTCCCACCCACGCCGGTTTTCGGCATCATATTTTTTCTCCAGTAAGGGCACGCCCGAAACATAACGCAATAGTAAATTCATGATCACCGGGCTGATCAGCACATACCACAAGCCTGTAGTCAGGCCGAAAATCCCGAAACCCCACCAGATAGCCGCATCACCGAAATAATTGGGATGACGGGTAAATTTCCACAACCCTTTGGTCATGAGCTTACCTTTGTTTTCGGGATGTTTTTTGAAGCCAGCCAACTGCCAGTCACCGCCTGCTTCGAATATGAATCCAATTATGTAAATGAGCAAGGCAAGATAATCGATCCAGATAAGCCCGGTATTTTCATAGGAGTTAACAGCCACCACGGGCAGGGCGACCACAAGCATGATAGCTCCCTGCAGGATAAACACCTTGAAGAAAGCGTGCAGCCAGGCATATTTACCCCATCCTTCCCGCATTTGGCGGTATCGGAAATCTTCTCCCCTGCCTTTGTTGCGTAGAAATATGCGTATCGATAATCGCAATCCCCACAGCAACACCAAAGCTGTTACAAGTGTTGATCTTAACGGGATGCTTTCCTGCGAGATACTCAAGGAATCCAAATAGGTATAAACCGCAATAATCGCAAATCCCAAACCCCAACCAATATCCACGATGGAATTATCCTTTAGGATTTGAGCCAATATATACATGAGCACCATGTATATCAAAACCAGCAAAGCTGATTCAATCATCATTGTCCACATCACTTATCCTTTTTATTCATACATCAAGGTTACGGCAACCGTCCCTATACCGGCATTTAGTCCGATAACCGGCGCAATGCTGTAAATATATTCAGGTTCCTTGCCGATAACCGCTGTAAGTTTCCCGGCATACCATTTTGCCTTGGCTTCATTTTGGGCATGGACAACCGAATACCCCCACACTTTCTTTTCTTTAAGCTCCTGTTTTAGGTGTTTTAGCACCTTTTTAATATTTGCATCCTGACTGAATGCTTTACCGAACACAGTTGAGTCACCTTCGTTATCAACCGATACAATAGGTACTATGTGTGAAGCGCGGGCAAACAAAGCCTTCGCCTTGCTCAATCGTCCTCCCCTTATAAAG
>JAIPAP010000004.1 GCA_021740045.1 Bacteroidales bacterium | reverse complement strand
GGCAAAAGTCGGATCAGGTCGGCCATTCGCTTGGTTTAGTTTAAAATATCGGTAGATTGTAAATGAGATATAAAATAAAAAACAAGATAATCAGGTAGACGAAAACCATTAGCTTCTGCGATTTCTGTTTGGTCGAATCATGCCTGCGGCGCCTCCAGCGGCGTGCAATCTGGGCTTTGATGCGCTCCGAAGGGTCATCGCTCATATAAGCCTTATACCGGTTTTCAGCATCCTCCTTCTCCGGGTCGTAATACCGCGGGCGGTACTCGAATCGCCTGGGCTTGCCTGTTTTAAAGAATATAAACTTCATTGTTACGTTTTTGCAAAATTATCGATTATTTCACCCTTAACAAACGAGTTGGTAAATTCATCACCTTTAAAAATTGTAATTTCGCGTGATGATGCTAAAAATCCATACACTCGTTTCTTTATAAACGCATAAAAATCGATTAATTATATTAAAAGTAAATGATGGACCAAAAGAAATTTGTCGGAAAGCTTGAAAATCTGATTATTGTAGGCGACAGAGTTTTGATCAAACCAAAAACCGGGAGCAATAAGACCAAGGGTGGATTGTACCTTCCGCCGGGTTATAAGGAAAAGGAAGAGGTGCGCTCAGGTTATGTGATGAAGATCGGCCCCGGTTATCCCATACCCATGCCGGTTGATGATGAAAACGAACCCTGGAAAAGCAAGGATGAACAAATAAAATACATACCCTTACAAGCCCAGGTAGGCGATTTGGCTGTTTTTATGCAAAAGGGAGCTGTGGAAGTAGTGTATAATGAGGAAAAATACTTTATTGTCCCCCAAAGCTCTATTCTTATGCTCGAGCGGGATGCAGAGTTGTTTGATTAGAAACTGGAAGGATTCTAAAGAACCTCATTATAAAGATAAAAGATGCGAAGGCATCAATATAAAAAGCAAAAAACCCCACAAAAGGGGGTTTTTTGCTTGTAGTATAACAAGTTATTTTAGATTATGCTTTCGCTCTTTGTAGTGCAGGTATCTTAGCATTCATCAAATAATAAGCACCAAAAATCGCGCCACTAAAGAACAGGTTACCTAAAATACCATTATAGAAAAACGGTAAACCGGCAATGTATGATTGCACAAGGCCGCCGAACCCAGGTGCATAAATGGGACTTGTAAGCCAAACGGCCGCATTGGTGATCAGGAAAAAGACCACAGATGAAGCCAGGGCAGTACCGGCAACCGTAAAGACTTTCACTCTGTTGCGAAGGAAAAATCCCATTCCCACCACAAGGGCAAATGCTCCGTATACGGCCAGCATGTTTTCATGAAACCCGATTACCAGGTCACTCACCAATAATGCAATGATGGGCACGGCAAAGGCCAGTTCTTTACGTTTGATGTATGCTCCCCCAAACAACGCGATTGCAGCAACGGGTGTGAAGTTGGGCCAATGAGGGATGAGCCTCATAAAGGCGGCAAAAAGAATTAATCCTGCAATTGCTAAAAGTTTTGTATTCAAAATTTTTGTTTTCATAGTCATAGTTTTGTTTTAAGATGAAACAAATAATTAATTATTTAAGCCCGAATGCTTCCTTTATCTTGTCCACGTAGTCAAGCTTTTCCCATGTAAAGGTTTCCACTTCTCTTTTTTCGCCGTTCTTATAAACCACTTTCTTACCGGGGCGCCTACCCATGTGGCCATACGCAGCTGTTTCGCCGTAAATGGGATTTTTCAGGCCAAATCGCTTAACGATCGCACTGGGACGAAGATCGAAGAGTTCCTTCACTTTGTCGGCAATTTCTCCATTCGAAACATTGATTTTCGGATTAAGGGTACCTACGTATACACCAACGGGATTGGCGATACCAATGGCATAGGCGAGCTGTACTTCCACCTCATCGGCCACGCCTGCGGCTACCAGGTTCTTGGCTATGTGACGGGCAGCATAAGATGCCGAACGGTCGACCTTAGAGGAGTCTTTTCCGGAAAAGGCACCGCCACCGTGGGCGCCACGGCCACCATAAGTATCCACAATGATCTTGCGGCCGGTAAGGCCGGTGTCACCATGCGGTCCCCCAATAACAAATTTCCCGGTAGGATTCACGTATAATTTAAAATCGGTATCGAAAAATTTATGAATGCTCTTGGGATAGGTTTCCATTACCCGTGGTATCAGGATATTGCGCACATCGGTTTCGATACGGGCCAGCATATCCTTTTCGGCTTTTTTTCTGGCTTTTGGGGTATCGTCAATAGGTTTAACAAATTCATCATGCTGGGTGGAAACAACTATGGCTTCTATGCCCAGGGGCTTGTTGTTATCGTCGTACCGGAAGGTAACCTGCGCTTTGGAGTCAGGGCGGAGATAAGGCATTTCACCTTCTACTTTCCTGATTTCCGCCAGTTCCTTCATCAGGCGGTGCGAAATATCAACGGGTAAAGGCATGTAGTTCTCCGTTTCGTTGGTGGCAAAGCCGAACATCATCCCCTGGTCGCCGGCACCTTGTTCTTCTTCTTTTTCTCGTTCAACACCCATGCTAATATCTGGCGATTGTTCGTGAATGGAAGATAAAACACCGCAGGAATCTGCGTCGAAACGGTAATCGGGTTTTGTGTAGCCAATGCGACGGATCACATCGCGAGCGATTTCCTGCACATCAACGTAGGCTTCGGTTTTAACTTCTCCGCCTACAATCACCAATCCGGTTGTAACAAAGGATTCGCAGGCACATTTTGAATTCGGATCCTGAATTAGGATCTCATCCAGTATAGCATCCGAAATTTGGTCGGCTACCTTATCGGGATGCCCTTCTGAAACTGATTCTGAAGTAAATAAATATGGCATTGTTTGTTAATTTTAAGTTTCGGATTTTGAATTTCAAGCTGGAGACTGTCGGCAAAAGCTTCCGGCAGCCCCCATTTTCTATCTTCTATTTTCTACGTTCTACCATACTAATACCGGTAGTGATCCGATTTATAGGGGCCTGCCTTTGGCACACCCAGGTATTCCGCTTGTTCCTTGCTCATCTCAGTCAATTCAATATCGAGATGCTTGAGGTGGGCACGGGCAACCTCTTCATCGAGATGTTTGGGTAAGCGATAAACACCAATTTCGCGGTTATTTTGCCAGAGGTCGAGCTGGGCCATCACCTGGTTGGCAAATGAGTTACTCATCACAAACGAGGGGTGGCCGGTGGCACAGCCAAGGTTGACCAATCGGCCTTCGGCTAGCAGGATAATGGAATGACCATCGGGGAAGATAAACTCATCCACCTGGGGCTTGATGTTTTCCTTGCGGACGTCGCCGCGTTCTTCCATTTTTTCCACTTCAATTTCATTATCAAAGTGACCGATGTTACATACAATGGCCTTGTCTTTCATCTTTTCCATATGATCCACGGTAATGACGCCCTTGTTACCGGTGGCGGTCACAAAAATATCGGCTTTGTCCAACACGCTTTCAAGTTTCTTCACTTCATACCCTTCCATTGACGCTTGCAGGGCACAAATGGGATCGATCTCGGTAACAACCACTTTAGCACCAAAGGCAGCCAGTCCCTGGGCACAGCCTTTACCAACGCCACCAAAACCACATACAACAGCTTTCTTGCCGGCGATCATAATATCGGTTGCCCTTTTAATACCATCAATTAATGATTCGCGGTTACCATAGTTATTATCAAACTTCGATTTGGTTACCGAATCGTTTACATTGATGGCCGGGAAGAGCAGTGAGCCGTCATTTTCACTCTGGTAAAGACGGTGCACACCCGTGGTGGTTTCTTCCGAACAACCTTTGAGTTCCTTTACGATGCGGTGCCATTTATCTTTTTCATTTTCCATGATGAACTTCAATCGATTAAATAAGGCACCTTCGTCCCAGGCCTCGGGTTTTTTCTCCAGCAAAGCAGGGTCTTTTTCCGCTTGATAACCAAGGGTAACCATAAGGGTAGCATCGCCACCATCATCAACGATAAGGTTAGGACCTTTACCGCCGGGGAAAGAAAGGGCCTGTGCTGTACACCACCAATATTCATCAAGCGTTTCACCTTTCCAGGCAAAAACCGGAACACCTGTTTCTGCAATGGCTGCCGCCGCTTCGTCCTGGGTGGAGAAAATATTACAACTAGCCCAGCGAACATCGGCTCCAAGCTCGGTGAGGGTTTCAATTAATACCGCCGTTTGGGTGGTCATATGCAATGAACCGGTAATCCGGGCGCCTTTGAGTGGCTTTTCTTTACCATACTTCTTCCTCAACTCGATCAAACCCGGCATCTCATGCTCGGCCAGTTCAATGTCCTTGCGGCCGGCTGCCGCAAGCTTGATGTCTTTTACCTTGTAAGGTAAGTTCTCATCGATCTTTTCAATGTTTGTCATTTCGTCTTATTTAATTATCGTTTTTTATTAATCATTAATTACGCCTATATGTTGTTTTTGCAAGGCATACAAGCGTTCGGCCTGTTTTAAAATGCAAATATACAAACATACGCGACATCCGAATAATCTGTATATTAATGATTTCTACCTAAAAAAGTTTACCGGATACCTATGATTTTACAAAATGAAAGATACCCCATGTAAGGTTATCCTTCTTTCCACCGTTTACCCAATGCTTGAGGCCGGTTTTCATATTGGTGATGTATTCCTGCGAAACAAGGCCATCCAGCTTATCTTCCATTTTTTCGGTTTCTTTCAAAACCCTCGAATAATGATTGATCAATTGTTCCTGCATTTCTTCAAAGGCTTTTTCTTCCAGGTTTTCTTCCTGGCACGCCTGACGGTAAAAAGCCGGTGAACCGAGGCTTGAAAGATTTATTCGCTTATAAACCGGTTCCAGGGTGCTTTCATCACAATGATCGGTTTGCATAGGGTCGGTGAAAATGAGATCGCCACCGGGCTTTAAAACACGGGCAGCTTCACTGATCACCTTACGGCGGTTATCGCTATGCAATATGGCATCTTCCGACCAAACGATATCAAAATAGCTATCAGGAAACGGAATGGTGTCGTAGCTGCCGTCGATGATTTCGATAAGGTGATCCAGACCTTGCTCACGGTTCATCTTACGGCCGCGTTCATTTTCGGTTTCACTCAGGTTGATCACCGTAACATGGCAACCGTATTTGTTAGCCAGATGGCGCGCACTGCCACCAAATCCACCGCCAAGATCGACAATTTTCGTGTTCTCATCGATCTTTTGTGCATAACTTGCCATACGATCGATGGCACGGCGGCTGGCGGAATAGATATCTTCATCTTCCGTTTCGTAAATACCGAGGTGAAGGTCTTCGCCACCCCAAACATGGTAATAGAAGTTATCGGCATCTTTACTGTTATAGTAATTTCGTGCCACTTGTACTTCGTTTGAATATTTCTGTTCCATAATGTTATGCTTTTTCGGGTTGTTTGTTTTCCAGATCAAAAATGCCTTCGCGATAGGCATTCATGTATTTTTCGCAAAACTGGTCTTTACCGGCCAGCATTTCGGCGGCGATGATGTTAGCCATCATGCGGCGGTCGTTCGGGTTCATAATGGCTGAATCGAGTCCCTTAGTAATGGCCATGATCATAAACACCTGGTTGGCAAATTTTCGCTTGGGAATTCCAAATGAAATATTCGACATCCCGCAAATGGTGTGAATACCTTCGAATTCCTTATGGATTTGTTCCACGGCATTCAGGAATTCCACGCCCAGGTTATCGCCTGAACCGATAGGCTGCACCAGCGGATCGACAAAAATGTTCTCGATCTTTACATTATTCTGAACCAGGTTGTTAACCAGCTTATCAGCTATTTTCATGCGGTCGCTGGTAGTGTAAGGCATACCCTCGTCGCTCATGCACAAGGCAATCACTTTCATATCGGTGCCCCGTAATACGGGAATCATCTTTTCATAGCGCTCGCTTTCGAGCGAAATGGAGTTCAACATGGGGGAGCCTTTATGCACCTTAATGGCGGCTTCCAGAGCGGTTGGGTCAGGGGTGTCGATGCAACAAGGTGCATCGGTATTTTCCTGAACCGTTTTTACCAGCCATTTCAGGTAATCTTCTTCCTGCCCGACAAAGATACCGGCATTAACATCGATGAAGTCAGCTCCGTTGGCTAGCTGTTCCTTAGCCACCCGGGCTATTTCATCGTAATTTTTTTCCTTGATTTCGTTTCTGATCTTTTTCCGGCTTGCATTGATCAGTTCACCTACTATAATCATACAATGGTCTCCTATTTTAAAAAGTCCTTTTGTTTTACTTCTTCTCCCGGCATAATGGTGACAAAATCGGTTTTGTCATAAGGGCCGTTTAGTATACGGTGGAAATAGGCCAGCTGTCCTTCCATTTCCACAAACTCTTTATCGAAATAAGTTGCGTTTTCAATCGCCCTGTTTCTGCATTTGTCCGTGTCGCCCACGCCGTTATTAACAAATATGATGTATTTGTAATTTTTAATTTCTTCGTTGATGGCCCATTCGGCAGTTTCTCTTCCTACCCGTTGGGTATATTCATTTTCCATGAGTCCCAGTGGATCTTTTAGCTCTTCAATCCAGCTCTTGGTCAAAAAATAGCTTCCCGGGTAGTTATAAAACACATCCTTGTATTTATTCCGGCTGCCAAGGAATAGCGAAATGCAATCGTGCACGCGTGGTATAAACAGTTGCTGGGTTGGCGGAATTACCCCGGCAACTCCGTTGGAACATAGCCCATAGCCCAATACCACTTGGTCATATTGGTCGAACCGGTCCAGGCTTTTTTGCACTTCCTCTTTTAACCTTTCCGGAATACGATGAAGGTTTTGATCCATAAAATAGAGATCAGTACCTGGTGGTTTTGGCAGAGATTCCAGTTCAGGCCCTATGCTTCCGCAAGCAATAACGAGTTTTTTATGTGCTGTTTCCTTTTTCATCCGCTATTCCTGCTTCAGTTTTTCCGATAAACTGGGATTGCCGACCGCCCGGGCAATAAACCGGTGAATGGAGCCTTCCCTTTTATCGGTAAGTTCCACAAAGGGATCGACGGCTCCTGCCTCCGAAACCGCTTGCCGGGCCAACTTACCAACCTCACTGGAGGCATAGTCACAAGCACTTTCGAACTCCTCAAAATTCTTCGAATGACCATTCAACTTTACCACAAAGCAGTGCTTTTCTTCGCTTTCCTGCTCGAATACAATGGATTCCATTATTTCCATCACTGATCCGGAAACCGCTCCCACAGCATTGGCCACTTCGTGGTGTTCAGGTAAAATGAACTGAGCGTCGAGGATCTTTACAGCCCTTTTCAGGAAAAATTCGGCGGGCGCACCCGTTCCAATAATTGGGGCCATGCTATTAAGGTTGATGGAAATAAATTCGTTGCTTTGTTTCAGGGTTTGTCGCAACATCCATTTACCCCATTCCCCGTCGATCTTTTCGGGCATTTGCTCTGTGGTTCCGTCCTGGCATGCCAGGTAGATGATAATTTCCTCCACCATGGTATTCAAGATCTTGTCAATAACCGTATCGATAAATTTTCTGATGCTGAAACCCCCGATTTTACATTGATGCTTCAGGGCATTGATGGCGGCTTTCTGATCCCATAGTTCAATCTCGTTTTCCACATGCAGCAAATCGGATGGTGTTAGTGCTGAGCATTCGATGTACTCCTGCTTGATGAGCTCATCCATATTAAGCTGGGCCGGATGATAAACACCCATTTCGGCGACAATTTGGGCCACGCTCATGGGCTTTTCATCAATCAATTCCAGCACCTTATGTTGTTTTTCATTCAATGATGAAGCAACATGATCATCGAGTGGCCGGTACAAATACCAGTAGGTGACATCCGAAATGTTGGCTGCCCGCTGAATATTCTTAAGGTTTTTGAGTTCGGCTTTCACTTTTTTAAACCGAGAGGCCATCTGCGATAGGGGCGTTACCCTGTCGGGGCCGAGCGTAATATGGTTGTATTTATCAAATCCGATCCGGCTGTCGCAACCCATTGAAATGGTTCTTACGTTGGCTGCATTTACGGCAGTTTGTGTTTTACCAACGCGGGCTCCTTTTTCGGAAACCACTACCCGTGAATTGGCCACCAGGGCCATGTCGGTGGTGGTACTTCCCACGTCAATCACCAGGGATCGTTCTTTACCCGACAAGAACCGGCCTCCTATGGCGCTGGCAGCAGGACCCGATAAAACCGTCTCCACCGGCTTTCTGATCGCTTCTGAAAACGGCATCATGGTGCCGTCGCCTCTTACGATCATGAGTGGAGCTTTGATGCCCTTGGCATGAAGTGAGTTACGCACGGCGCTAATAAAATTTTGCATTACGGCTACTAATGATGCATTGATAGCAGCTGTAGCCGCCCGTTTCACCGAATCGATCCTGGACGAAAGCTGATGCCCCATAACCACCGGCAAATCGGAAATGTCTTGTAGTGCTTTAAAAGCTTTGACCTCATGCTGCGGATTCAACGGGCTGAAGTAAGAGGAGATGGCCAGAGCATCAAAATGATGCTCATTAGCCTTCACCCATTTTTTGATACCTTCAATATCGGGTTTTTCCAATTCGGCGCCTTGGGCATTATGTCCTCCTGAAAAATAGGCGATCTTCCCGGCAGCGAGATTTTTATCCAACCCATAATCCTCCACCAATTCCTTGTCGTAACCCAGCAAGATGAGCCCTACCCGGCTGGCTTTTCCTTCAGCAATGGAATTGGTGGCAAGGGTACTGGAAATACCAACCAGTCTGATATCAAGATCTTCCTCAAGGTGAAGGTCGTCCAGTACATTTAACACACCTTTTTTCAAATCATCCTTGGTGGTTAATGTTTTGGCCGACCGAATCACCTTGCGGGTCCTGTATTGCATCAGCACACCGTCGGTAAAGGTTCCTCCTGTATCGATGCCGATCAGATATTTATTCATGAGCTACGCCTTCTTTTTTAATACGCTCTTCGGCTTCCTGAAGGATCTTTTCAATCTCCTCGCTGGCTTTTGCCGGAACTTTATTCTGCGGACCTTCGTAGTTTTGGATCAAATCGCGTGTTTTTTCAATAATGCGGTCCTTCATGGTTTTGCTGCCCTGTTCAACCCAGTTCTCGTAGCTGTTGCGGTCCATAAGGGTTGGGCGCCAATGTTCCATAAACCAGTTCATGGTGTGGTCTTCATACAGGTAATGACCACCCGATCCTACGTTATCAATAACATCAACAGCCAGGGTTTCAGGATCGATCTTAATACCTTTTTCAATAACCCGGGCCATGCTGATAAGCTCATCGTCCATCACGGTTTGGAAAATATCACCTGTAATGCCCGATTCGGTGTATCCGTTATCATGAACGAAGTTGGCGCCGCTCATCATGGCGGCATTAATGGAGAGGCTGGCTTCCATAGCCGACTGGGCATCCATCTTCTTGGTGTCGGTACACCCTGACGTGGAGTACATGGGAAGTCCACAGTAATGAACCACCTCAGTGTGTGCGGCACTTAACAGTGAAAGTTCGGGCGCTCCGTATGAATAAATGGAAAAACGCATGTCGAGAATGGATTGGACACCGCCAATAATCACGCAGGTTCCGGGGTTGATCAGTTGGGTGGCAATAACTCCCACCATTGATTCGGAAAGGGCAACAACAAGCTGTCCTGCATGGGTTGCCGGAACGGTCCCTCCGCCAATAGCGCAAGGGCTGTATACCTGTGGAATGCGATGCTCGGCACAGTACATGCATTTGTCGATGGCATGATAGTCACTCACCAGCGGTGAAATAGGTTCACCGTAGAAGATGTAATTCGGACGCTGGCGAAATTCTTCCTCACCGCCGGCCATAGCAATACCCATACGGTGAATGTCGCGGCAACCGTCTTTGGTAAACGACCAACTCATAATGGGTGTGGTGGTATTCCTAACCATGTCGGCAAATTCATAAACATCGGCCAGGCCGTTGGTTACATCATTTATGGAACCGAGTGATTGCACATAGCCCATGTTGGGCAAAGCATCACATACACGTGCTACCAGCGATGCGTCTTTTCGTAAATATGGCCGGCGCTCCAGGGTATCGGTATCGATAAAATTGGGTGGGGTAGGGCCGGGGCCAAAATAACTCCGGTTTTTTTCCACCACGATCTTTTTGCTCTCATCACCGTCCCAGGGAAATATTTCCGTAACCGGGGGCACAGTCGACAAGGCTTTGAGAATTAATTCCGGCGGAAAATACACGCGAACGCCGTCGACTTTACAGCCGTGCTTTTTAAATAGCTCCCGGGCCTTTTCATGGTGCACATTTGCCCCGGTATATTGAAGGGTGCGCATCATCCCGTTAAAGATCTTTTCCTTTTGGTCTTCGGACAAGATCTCAAAATGTGGGCTTTCATTTATTGTATAGTTTGTTCTGTTCGTCATGTTCAATATAATTTGTTGAATACAAATTAGGCGTGCCGTTTATCGGCATCGTCTACAATTTTCTTTAATTCCTTCCACTGATCATCCTTTATGGGGTCTGCTTCATAGGTGTCGAGCAGGTGCTGGGTGCGTTCATTCACCCTGTCGATCATGGTCTTTGAACCGTTGTTCTTCCAGGTTTCGTAGTCGCTGCGATCCTGCAGGGTAGGTCTATACCATTCCTGCCAATGCTCGAATGTGTGATCGGTGGTTACATATTCCCCACCGGGGCCTTGCTTTTCGATGAGATCAAGTGCCATATGCTCGTCATCGGTATTGATTCCTTTTCCAAAGGCTCGCACCATGCCCATCATTTCCTCGTTCATCACTAAGCTTTCCAGTGAGGCATTGGTACCATGATCTATATAGCCAACATCATGGATAAGGTTGGCGCCTGACAAATAAGCATAGAAAAGATTCATCATTTGCTCGGCGGCAGCCTGTTCGTCCAGCACTTTGGAGTCGGTACAGCCACCTGTTGAGAACATGATCAGGTTAAGCCATTTTGAAATATCGGTATTAGCTGCCGAGGCCAGTGAGAGCTCCGGGGCGCCGTATGAATAGGTTGATTTTTTCATATCCAGCACAGTGGTCACACCACCCATGATAAGCGGCATCCCAGGATTTTTCAAGTGACATAAAACCACTGCCAGTAACGTTTCAGCTAATGACTGTACCAGCATACCCGCCATGGTTGCCGGAGCTGTGGCCCCGGAACTTGGGCATGGTGTATACATGGCCGGAATTTTCTTTTCGGCGGCAAAAAGCAGTTTTTCCACTGCAGTACGGTCATTCTTCAAGGGTGAGATAGGTTCAATGTAAGCCACAAACAAAGGATTCAGCCTGAATTCCTCTTCGCCGCCCTGTAGAACGCACCCCATACGCCAAAGATCTTCCAACCCTTCTCCATCAACGCTGGTTACCACCATAGGCTTGGTGCATTGCTCAAGCATGGCTAAAAACTGGTGCCGGTCATAGGTCTGTGTATTGGGTGCATCGCCTACAATGCCATGCGACATAAAAAAGTCATAGTTTGGCAGGGCGTCTACCAGTTTACCGGCATTGCGTACATCATTATACAGGGTTCTTCTCCTTTCACCGGTTTTACGGTCATAGGTAAATGGAAGATCGGAGCCGGTACCGAAACCAACCGTATCTTTTTGTAATTGCAGGGAACGTTTGCCATTCCTTCCTTTCAGGGTGATCTTGCGGGGATAGAAATTAAGTGCCTCCTCCACCATCGATGCCGGAATGCGCACTTTTTTATCACGCACCACAGCATTGCTGTTTTTAAAGAGCTCCAGCGCCTCTTCGTGATAAATGACTCCACCGGTGCGTTCAAGCACTTCCAGGGCAGCAAAGAAGATCTCTTCGATCTGGTCCTCGGAAAGCACCCTGAAACGGGTGGACATATTTATAGATTGATTGATTTTCATGTATTCTTGCTTGTTTAAGTTTCTCTAATATCGAACTTACTGAATTGATTTCCTTAACCTGATTGGCAGTTGGCAATTATTATCGAATTTGCCAGAATGCTTATAATCAGTCCAAATGTTGCATAGGGCGCCAACCATAGCCTTTTTATACTTTACTCTCAAGATATTCCTTAGTAATCTCCACTGCCGAGCCGGCATTGGGTGCGTAAAGGTCGGCCCCTATTTCTTTGGCAAATTCCTCTGTCACCGGCGCACCGCCCAATATTACGGCTACCTGATCGCGAATACCGGCTTCTTTCAAACTGTTGATCACTTCTCCCATGCGGGGCATGGTGGTGGTAAGCAGGGCCGACATTCCCAGTACGTTGGGCTTGTGTTCTTTAACAGCCTTTACAAAAGCTTCATTTGGCTGATCGATGCCTATATTTATAACATTATAGCCTGCACCTTCGAACATCATAGCAGCCAGGTCTTTTCCGATATCGTGCAAATCGCCGGCTACCGTACCAATAACTATAGTTCCGGCATTACCCAACTCACTTTCCGAAAGATGAGGGCGTAATACTTCCATTGCACCGCCCATAGCTTTGGCGCAACGTAATACCTCGGGCATAAACATGTCGCCGGCTTTCCATCGTTGGCTTACCGTATCCATACCCGGCAAAAGGCCCTGGTTGAGAATATCGCCGGGTTTAATATCAGTTTCAAGCGCTTGCCCGGTTAATGTTTTCAAATCATCTACTTTTCCTGTTACAAGGGTTTCTGAAATTTTACCTAAATCGAAACTCATAATGTTTACTCCTTCTGTTTATTTGTAATGTTTGTTTATAAAAATCATGATGCTAAATTTAGCGACTCATCCGGCTTAATAAGCGGATGCAGGAAGATGCGGGGAACAGCTTTTTTCGAAATTGGATTTGATCTCCTTGTAATCTTTCGAAAGACATTCATACATCTCAATAGCTGCCCTTGACTTATTAAGGGTATAAATATGGATGCCCGGGGCTCCATTATCAAGCAGGTCGCGGGCTTGATTAATGGCCAGTTCCAAACCTATCTTATAGACTTCGTTGGGACTGTTCTTGTAGGGTTCCATCCGTTTTATGATCTGCTGAGGAATGGTGGCGCCGGAGATTTTTGCAAAGTTTTTGATTTGCCGGTAATTGTTAATGGGGATGATACCCGGAATGATGCGGCATTTAATTCCCACCTTTTCAGCCCGGTCCATGAAATCCCAATAATATTTGTTATCGAAGAACATCTGGGTTACCAAAAAATCGGCTCCCGAATCAACCTTAATCCTGAGATTGATCAGGTCCTCATCCATATTAGGCGCTTCCACATGACCCTCTGGATAGGCTCCGGCGCCTATATCGAAGTTATAGTTTTCCCGCACAAAGCGGATGAGGTCACTGGCATGGTCAAAACCATCGGGATTGGGATCGATGTGGGTTTCATTTTTTGGAGGATCGCCTCTTAGCAACATCACATTTTCTATACCCATATCCTGTAAAATGCGCATATCGTATGCGATTTTTTCTTTTACCGCATTAACGCAGGTGTAATGGGCCATACAGGTAAAATCGAGCTGATTTTGGAATAAGTTTACCAGGTCGAATGTGCGTTCCTGGGTTCCTCCTCCGGCTCCATAGGTAACTGTTACAAATGAAGGGTTTAACTTCATTAGCTGGCCGGAATTAATACCGAATCTTACCGCCGAATCGAAATTCCGGGGCGGAAAGAACTCGAATGAAAAGGTTCGTTGTTGTTTTTTAAAGATGTCTGTTATTCTCATGGTTAACGTTTTTCAGGGTTCCAGAACTATTATATGTCTTTTGATTTATAGCTGAGCACCGGTTCCAGCCATTTCTCAGCTTCCCGGATGTTCAGCTTTTTGCGTTTGGCGTAGTCCTCCACTTGGTCTTTGCTAACTTTACCCACACCAAAATACCTTGATTCATTGTGAGCGATGAAAAGACCGGTTATCGAACTGGCCGGGTTCATGGCAAAACTCTCCGTAAGGGAGATGCCAATGTTTTGTTCTACCTCGAGCAAATCGAAGAGGTGTTTTTTCAGGGTATGATCCGGGCAGGCAGGATAGCCTGGAGCTGGGCGTATGCCCTGGAATTTTTCCTTGAAAAGCTCCTGCTTGTCCAGGTTTTCATCCGGATCGTAGCCCCAATAGTCCTTACGGACTTTCAGGTGCAGCAACTCGGCAAATGCCTCGGTAAGCCGGTCGGCCAGTAACCTGAACATGATACTGTTGTAGCTGTCGCCAGCTTCCTTAAATGCTTTTACATGTTCTTCGGTTTCATGACCGGCGGTTACGGCAAAAGTGCCGATGTAGTCTTTTTTACCGGTTTCGGCCGGGGCGATATAATCACTCAATGAGAGGCATTTACCCGTTTTATCCCTCAGCTCCTGCTGACGCAGCATAGGAAGGATATCAAGGACTTCCTGCCGGGTATCATCCTTATAAATAATGATATCGTCGCCTTTGCTGTTTGCCGGATATAATCCGATGATCCCTTTGGGGTTCAGCATCTTCTTGGCAATCATCTCCCGGAGCATAGCTTTGCCTTCCTCAAAAATCCGTGTGGCCGATTCGCCTACTTTTTCTTTTTCAAGAATGGAAGGGAACACCCCTTTCATGCCCCAGCCATGGAAAAATGGAGTCCAGTCAATGTAGTCCACCAGTTGCTCCAGGGGATAATCGGTAAATATTTTGGTCCCGATAAAATGGGGTTTTTTGGCAGGGCTTTCTTCCCAGTTGGTTTTTAGTCGCTTATCACGTGCTTCCCGTATAGAGAGAAATTTACGTTTTCCTTTTTTACGGGTTTGATAATTGGCCAGTATTTGTTGCTGTTCATTCCTGATGCTTTTCTTAAATTCCCCGTGACCATTACCTAACAGCCTGTTCACGATATTGATGCTTTGGGATGCATCGGGCACTTGAACAGTTATACCCGAATATTTGGGGGCCACTTTTACAGCAGTATGAATGGTTGAAGTGGTTGCTCCGCCCAATAGTAAGGGTATGTTAAGCTGTTGCTTTTCCATATTTTCAGCCAGGCTCTCCATATGTTCCAATGAGGGCGTAATCAATCCGCTAACACCTACTATATCGGGATTTTCTGTTTTTATGGCTTCCATGATCTTCTCATTTGTAACCATTACCCCCAAATCGATCACTTCGTAATTGTTACACTGAAGGATAAGGGCCAGTATATTTTTACCAATGTCATGAACATCGCCTTGAACAGTGGCCAACAATATTTTTCCATTATTGGTAGCCTTAGTGGCATTTTCACCATTTAAAATATGAGGCATCAGGATGGATACGGCTTGCTTCATAGTGCGGGCACTCTTTACCACCTGGGGAAGAAACATTTCGCCCTCTCCGAAAAGTTCGCCCACTTTGTTCATGCCTTGCATCAATGGTCCTTCAATTATTGTGAGCGGATTGTCCACCTCGGCCATCATTTCATCCAAATCATTCTGGAGATAATCATTTATGCCGCGTTCCAAGGCATAGCTAAGCTTGTCAGCGGTTTTCTTCCGGCGCCATTGGTTGTGATTGGATTGTTGTTCGGATTTGGCACCTTTGTACTTACGGGCCAAATCGGTTAAGCGATCGGTAGCCTCGCTATCGCTGTTAAGCAGGACATCTTCTATAGCTTCTCGCAGATCGTTAGGGATTTTATTATAAGAAAGAATTTTTCCCGGATTTACAATGCCCATATCCATGCCGGCATTTTGAGCCAGGTGCACAAATATGGAGTTCATCGCATCACGCACCATGTCATTTCCTCTAAGGGCAAACGATACATTACTAACGCCACCGCTTACCTTAGCGCCGGGAAGATGGGCTTTGATCCATTGTACTGCTTTAAGAAAGTCGCGAGCATAATTATTATGTTCTTCAATACCGGTAGCTACTGTTAATACATTGGGATCGAAAATGATATCATAAGGCGAGATCCCTACTTTATGGACCAGGATTTGATATGCTCGCTCACATATTTCAATTTTTCGCTGATAATCAGCAGCTTGTCCTTTTTCATCAAAAGCCATGACCACCAATGCTGCTCCCAGCTCTTTTATGCGGCCGGCTTTACGTATGAATTCCGGCTCACCGTCTTTCAGGCTAAGGGAGTTGACTATCGATTTTCCGGGAAGGCATTTCAAACCTTCTTCAAGTACTTCGAATTTTGAAGAATCGATCATTACCGGAACACGGGCTATTTCGGGTTCCGACATCAATAGATTCAATATCTTCGGCATCACATCCGAGGCATTGATCATTCCTTCATCGAGGTTAATATTGATCATATGGGCTCCTGAGTCAACCTGCTGGCGGGCAATAGAAAGTGCTTCCTCATATTTTTCCCCGCGTATAAGTCGCAGAAATTTCCGTGACCCCATTACATTTGTCCGCTCACTAATTTTGATGAATCCTGCCTTTTGATTAATAACCAGCGGTTCCAGTCCGCTAAGTATGGTGTTGGGTTTAATAACCGGTAATTCGCGGGGTGCATATTGGCTTGCCTTTTCGGCGATGGCTGCTATATGTTTGGGTGTACTACCGCAACATCCGCCAATAATATTGACCAATCCCTTTTGTAAATATTTCTCCATCATATCTGCCATTTCCCGGGCTGACTGATCGTACTCGCCAACTTCGTTGGGAAGGCCGGCATTGGGATGGGCGCTTACGTAGGTAGGTACAATGTCCGATAGCTTTTCAAGGTAGGGCAGGAGTTTTTCAGCTCCAAAAGAGCAATTCAACCCGATAGAAACCGGGCTGAATTGCAGGATTGAATAAGTGAAAGCTTCCAAAGTCTGACCGGTTAATGTTCGGCCACTAGCGTCAGTGATGGTTAACGAGATCATTACCGGGATGTCCTTCCCGGTATCTTTTAAGTATCTGTTTATCGCGTTTAGCGCGGCTTTAGCATTAATGGTGTCGAATATGGTCTCAACCAGGAACAAATCAATACCAGCATTTCCCAGAGCCTCAACCTGTTGATAATAGTTTCTGTACAAATTATCAAAATTTACATCCCTGTAACCGGGTTGGCTAACCTTTGGAGATATAGAGGCGGTTTTATTGGTAGGGCCGATTACACCGGCAATAAATATGGGTTTAGTTGGATTTTGTTGCGAGATGTCATCAACAGCCTGCCGGGCAAGTCTTACCGCGGCAGAGTTTATTCTTCCGGTATAATCGCCCAGTTGATATTCCTGTAAGCCATATGGTGTAGAATTAAATGTGTTTGTTTTTATGATATTCGCCCCGGCAGTAAGGTAATCTTTATAAAGGGAACGTACCAAACCGGGTTGGGACAGGTTCAGAACATCGTTACATCCATAGAGCGGGCAAGGATGATTCGTAAAAAGATCGCCTCTATAGGCAACCTCATCAAGTCGTTTCTGTTGAACCATAGTTCCAAAAGCGCCATCAAGTACTAATATTGCTTTTTTAAGTACGTCCCTAAATGTCATATTTAGCTTGTATTTAGTGCATTATAAAATTGTAATTGCAATCCAGACTAAATCTTTATTGAGCTTTGAAGTCTTTCGATAAATGTGCGACAGTCGTGCGAGAAGGCCCCTATATAACGATAACCTGGGGTTTAATGCAAGTGATAAAACTGCATCTGAAGATACCGGTAAGGATGTAATCCATTGAGTATGAGCTAGAACAAAAACTTCTATGCTTTCCGGATCGCATGATATTTAATATTAATTCTAAAAACTCCATGTTCGGTACCTTATTTTATTATGTTCTTTAATCGGTTGCAAACATACAATTTATACGACAAATAGCAATGTCTTTTGAACATTTAGTTAAAAATTCAAAATCAGCTATTTATAATAACAATGTATTTAGGCATTATGTTCTAACCTTGTCTAAATAATATAGGTTGCACTGAAAATAAAGGAATTATTCAGGATGATAAAGCCTAACAGTACCAAAAAGATCCGTATGTTAAGTTTTCTTTAAATTTTAGTGTATGAGTGTATATGGTGGATAAGAAAATAGGAAGAATAGGGTAGCACTTTTTAAGAAACTTTTATAGGATTTTTCGTGAAATGATTTGTAGTCAAACAATTCGGTTGAATATCTGCCTACCCTTAACCGGTCCGGATTGGTATTTTATGCCTTGTGCCTTAATGAGTGGATCTCAAATCCGCTCAAGCAAAATGTTCGTTCTCAACTTTCGGGTTAGCTATCGCATTCACTGTAGCTGGAGTGGATTAACAATCCGCGCCACTAAACCAATCGTAAACGGATTACACATCCGCTTATGCAAAAAAAAAGCCCCTCAACGGGGC
Organism: Bacteroidales bacterium; assembly: GCA_021740045.1. GTDB lineage: Bacteria > Bacteroidota > Bacteroidia > Bacteroidales > JAIPAP01 > JAIPAP01. The sequence goes on along the minus strand of JAIPAP010000004.1, from coordinate 51,710 downwards.
TTTTGCAAGTAGTGAAGATTTAGTTATGATTTAGTTATAATTTAGCGAAACTTAGGCTTTTTGTAGTTTCGGTACTTTTGCTGATAACAAATAAAAGCCACCGAATATTATTCCAGTGTAGAACAAATTGCCTAAAAGACCATTGTAAAAGAACGGCAATCCGGCGAAATACGAAGCAACCAAACCTCCGGAGTTAGCCGCGTAAATCGGGCTGGTAAGCCATACCGCAAAGTTGGTTACCAGGAAAAATAAAACGGATGAGGCTAGCGAAGCACCGATTACGTTGTGCACTTTTACTTTATTGCGTAAGAAAGTTCCCATGAATACAATAGCCACAAAGCTAATGTATACCGCCAGCATATTTTGATGAAAACCGATTATGGCATCACTAATGAACAAAGCAATGATTGGGATGAGATATGCCAGCTCCCTGCGCTTCACATAGGTGCCACCGAATAGTGCAATGGCCGCTACCGGCGTAAAATTGGGCCAATGAGGGATGAGTCGCATAAAAGCGGCAAAAAAGATTAATCCTGCTATGGCCAAAAGTCTTGTTGTCAATATCTTATCTTTCATAACTATTTTCTTATCGGTTCTCAAGGTTCGAAGGCAAATGTAAAAAATTATCAGGAGATGATCGGGCATACCCTTAAAAATTATAAACCGTTGTTTGTTAATAAATATCTTTGCACAAAAAGCGGAAAAATGAACACAAGAACAGCTTTATTTGTCTTAATCACCACATTAATTGCGTGCAAGCCTATGAAGAAACCGGCCGATTTGATCGTTAAGAATGCTAAGGTGTATACTGTTGATAAAGCATTTTCCAAAGCTGAAGCCTTTGTCGTGAATGACGGTAAGTTTGTGGCTGTTGGCAGCAATGAGGATATTTTATCGGAATATCATTCGGATCAAATTATTGATGCTGAAAATAAGCCTGTTTATCCCGGGTTTTATGATGCGCATTGCCATTTATATGGATATGGCCTGGGACTGCAACATGCTGACCTTGTTGGGACCAATTCCTTTAAGGAAATCACGGACATATTACAGGAACACCATAAAGATCATCCCGGCGAATGGCTGGTGGGCCGGGGCTGGGATCAGAATGACTGGGAGAATAAGGCATTCCCCAATAAAGAACCATTGGATAAGATGTTTCCCAATACAGCTGTTATCCTCATCCGCATCGACGGACACGCCGTGGTGGTCAACTCCGAAGCCATTGAGCGATTGGGGATTAGCGTAAATGATGAATTTCCCAAAGGGGAGGCCATTATAGAAGACGGGGAGTTTACCGGCGTTTTCCTCGAAAATACCGCCGACCGATTTAAAGACCTGATCCCTGATCCCGACATTAAAACCCAAACCAAAGCCTTGCTCGAGGCCCAGGAAAACTGCTTTGCCGTGGGCCTGACTTCTGTGATGGATGCTGGATTGCATAAGGAAGTGATCAACCTGATTGATTCAATGCACCAGCAAGGGAAGCTTAAAATGCGTATTGATGCGATGCTTTCGGCTAATGAGGAGAACTTCAAGGCCTTTATGGAAAAAGGTGTATATAAAACTAACCGGCTGCACGTACATTCTGTAAAGATGTATGCCGACGGTGCCCTGGGATCACGCGGCGCTAAGCTGATAGAGCCTTATAATGATGATCCGGATAACACAGGAATTCTTGTGAATGAACCGGGTCACATTAGAGAAGTGGCCCAACGGGTTTATGAACATAACTACCAGTTGAACATACATGCGATTGGTGATTCGGCCACGCGCTTGCTCCTGGAAATTTATGGAGACATTTTGGACAAAGATAATGATCGCCGCTGGCGTATTGAGCATGCCCAGATTGTGCATCCCGATGATTTTGATAAATTCGGGGAATACAATGTGATCCCTTCCATGCAATCGACCCATGCCACATCGGATATGTACTGGGCCGGTGACCGCATTGGCCCAGAGCGGTTAAAAGGGGCATATGCCTTAAAAGACCTCCTGGAGCAAAACGGATGGTTACCGATGGGAACCGATTTTCCCATCGAAAATATCAATCCCTTGCATACGTTTTACGCAGCCATTGCCCGAAAAGACCTGGATGGCTATCCCGAAAACGGCTTCCAAATGGAGAACGCCCTGAACAGGGAGGAAACCCTTCGTTCCATGACCATTTGGGCGGCGAAAGGATCGTTTGAAGAAAATGAAAAAGGTAGTATTGAAAAGGGTAAATGGGCCGATTTTGTGATCTTGGACCGCGATATTATGGAGGTTGATATCGATAAAGTACCCGGTGCCCAAGTGTTGAAGACTTTTTCGGCGGGAGAGATGGTTTACAAAAAACAATAAGAAACCTGTTTTTGGGCGTTAATTGTAAAGACAAACAGATACTCAGCTTGAATGCGGAAAAAGCGACTCGATCTTCTTGAAAAGCTTATCAGGGAGGGTGATCATAATGAACTGGAACTTGAGGTTAAGGCTCTTGAGCAATCCGAAAAAATCAGTGCATCGAATAAGAAACTGATCAGTAAGCTGCGGAATTGCTGTGCTGAAGAGGCTTTGGAAACCGTCGATCATCTTCGAAATACTGTTGAACTGCCCGAGCTCAGTAGCAATGTTGACCTTCAGGGACTACGAACCGAAAGCAGCTTACTGGAAACCCGTTTGTCGGTACTTTTCATCAAGCATGCGGAGATCAGCCATTTGATCAGTCAATTCCGGTTGCGTTATCATCAGGAAGTCGGCCCCATCATGAGCAAAATACTTGAGCTAAGGCAGGAACTCTTATTCCTCGAAAAAGATGAAAGCCCCGAAAAAGCTGAGGAATACGAGGAAGCCAAAGACGATAAGGAAAAGTTTGATCAATCCTCTACCAATATTCAAAAGGAAAAGCGCAATCAATTACCGGAAGAGAAGCGGCGCAAGCTTCAGCAGATGTTCCGGAAAGCCAGTAAGCTGTGTCATCCCGACATTGTTTCGGAAGAACTGGAAGAGCATGCAGCGGAGCTTTTTGCTCAATTAAACGATGCCTATTTCAGCAATGATCTTGAAACGGTGGAAGAAATCCTGAAGCAACTGGAAAGCGAGAATTTTCAATTTGGTCATAAGTCGCAATCGATCTCTCAAAAGCAAAAGCTGGAAGCCAATGTGCAGAAACTCCGATCGGAAGTGGATCAACTGCAGAAAGAGATCGAACAACTGAAGCTAACGGAGGTATATCGGACCATTCAATCCCTCGAGGATTGGGACCGCTATTTCGAGCGGCTGAAAAAAGAATTTGAAAAGCAATTGACCCGGCTGGAAAATGAGTACCAGGAAAAATAAGAGCATCATACGTCGCAGTGAGAGCCGCGAACTGACGGAGGTTTCCCATTTCCTTGAAGTCACCAACAAGCTGCTCGAAAAGTTCGATGACGGCATCCGGGATACCCAACCGATGTTTCGGGGTAATTGTGAACGTACAGGCGAATATCATGACAGTGGCGTTTCGGAGCTTCACGGCGTCAGGTGGAAATTCCATCAGCTTTCTACGGTAAATGCCTCGGCTGTTGTGAGAGATGGAATTATATATGTAGGCTCCGACAGCAAGGCCTTTCATGCCATCGATCTGGAAACGGGTATCCGGATTTGGAAGTTTAAGACCCTGGGCGAGGTGCGATCGACAGCAGCCATTCATAAAAACAAAGTCTATTTCGGTAGTTTCGATAAGCATATGTATGCGCTGAATATTTCCAACGGAGCACCTGCGTGGACCTTTAAAACCAGGGACTGGATATTCTCATCGCCCTTGGTTTATCGCGAAAAGGTATATTTTGGCGGAATGGACAAACGTGTTTATGCCCTCGATGCTTTTTCAGGGCATAAAGAATGGGAGTTCAAAACCGGTAAATGGGTAATTGCTTCTCCGGCAGCCTTCTACAATCGCATCATAATTGGTAGCCGTGATGGTAATTTATATGCTTTCGATGCCGATGGCGGAGAACTCGTTTGGAAAACGGATTTAGGTAGCGGCATTCATGCAACAACTGTAATTCATAAGCGCACCGTTTATGCAGGCACGCTGAACGGTTCCTTTTATGCCATCGATTTTGATACAGGTACCATCAAATGGCAGTTCGCCGCTAAGGAAGCCATTTTTTCCTCGGCTGCCGTTAATTCAAAGGATAACCTGCTTTATTTTGGCTCCAAGGATCATCACCTGTATTGCCTGGATATGAATAGCGGCGAACAGCAATGGAAATTTCTCACCAAATGGTCGGTTCATTCATCGCCCGTAGTTTCTCAGGGTGTTGTTTATTTTGGTAGTGACGATGGCCACTTGTATGCCCTGGATGCGCTCTCCGGTAATATGTTATGGAAGCATCGCATGGGGTATCCCATCCGTTCCACACCACTTATTCATACCTCCAATTTGGTTATTGGAGAGGCTTCTTTGTTTTGTTTGTATTAGGGAGAAAAGAAGTTTTGGTGAAATATGTATTCATTTTACTTCATTGGTGTCCGGTAAACATCATTTCTGTTAGTTGAGTTATGCGAATCCCGGAGGGATTCAACGGTATTAACCACAGGCGATAGCCTGTGGCTTGATATGCAGTTGGAATAGCAACTCCGAAGGAGTTGAACTATTTTGAAATGTAAATAGCAATAAACAATCATTTATTCTTCAAAAACAATTATTAAATGAAAATCCCAAATTTCTGATTGAATATTACTCCCCCCATTATCATGAACAAACTAATTCCATGCGGTGTTTTTACTGAATAACATAGGTAAATAGATCGATATGAGAAAATTTGTTGGAATTGTATTGTTTGCAGTGCTGTTAATACCCATTGCTTCTCACGCCGGAGAGGTACCTAAGATGGATTTCGACCGCTTTGAAACTTATCTTCACAAAAAGAATGACACCACCTATGTGATCAATTTCTGGGCTACATGGTGCAAGCCCTGTGTTAAGGAAATGCCGGTTTTTGAAACCGTTTATGAAAAATACAGAAACCAAAAGGTCAAAATCATCCTGGTTAGCCTTGATCTTCCCAATCAATTGGAAAGCAAGGTAATTCCTTTTATAAAGAAGCGAAATCTGAAACCGGAAGTGCTTCTGCTGGACGATCCTGATGCCAATGCCTGGATCAATAAAGTAGATCCGCGATGGAGCGGGGCTATACCGGCTACCGTGGTGTATAACCACAAGCAGGATTTCAGGAAGTTTCATGAAGGAAAGATCACACTGAAGGAACTTGAAACATATTTAAACCAAAACTAAATGAATACGATTATGAAAAGAATAATGCTTATTGCGGTATTGATAGTGGCTGCCTTTATGGCAAATGCAGGTGGTGGCTATGATGTTGGCGACAAAGCCAGTGATTTCAAACTAAAGAATATTGACGGAACCTGGGTTTCGCTTTCCGATTATGATGATGCTAAGGGATTTATTGTGATTTTTACGTGTAATCATTGTCCCTATTCAAAAGCTTATGAAGAACGGATAATTGATATTAATAATGAATATGAGGACAAGGGATACCCGGTAATTGCCATCAATCCGAATGATCCGGATTTATACCCGGAAGATTCCTTCGAGAATATGAAAAAACGGGCCGAAGAAAAGGGATTTACATTTCCGTATCTTTTTGATGCCAAGCAGGAAGTGTATCCAAAATACGGGGCAAAACGGACGCCTCATGTTTTTTTGCTTGATAAAAAACAGGATGGCGATTTGATTGTTGAATATATTGGAGCTATCGATGATAATTACAGCGATGCTTCAAAGGTTGAAAAGACTTATGTAACCGATGCAGTTGATGCACTTTTAAAGGGTAAAAAGCCCGAGACTACGCATACAAAGGCGATTGGTTGTACAATTAAGCATAAGTAGTTGATTTAAATGTTAGCTTACTGGTTGATTAAAAGCAGGGTACGGCCCTGCTTTTTTATATTGCATTAGCCTGATATATGATTACTGAGTAAGCAGCAAATCGTACAAACCGAAACAACGCATAGAACAGAAATCGATCGAACGGATATTTTACCGAACCCACCAGCATACTGATGGCCGAAAAGGGAAGGGGCGTCATAGATGCTACGATAATGAGAAACGAGCCGTATTTATGAAAATACTGCACGTATTTGCTCATATAGCGCCTGCGTAAGTAGCGGTAAAAAACGGTGTGGTGCAGGTAGTTCCCGATCATGTAACCAATAATACCGGCCAGGTATGAAAATCCTGCAAATATTACCACATAGATTACATAAGTGGCTATTCCGCCCATGGTGGTTGCCCATATCATAAAGACTTCAGGCGGGATAATCCCAAAAGCCACCTCAGAAATGGCAAATACGGTGGGCATTAGCAAAGGCCTGTCATAGATGGGCTCCAGCCATTGCTTGTAATGAACCGAAGGTGCATATTCTTTCACTATGATGAAAATGACAACGATAGCTCCCAGCCATAACAGGCCACGAATCATGTTGCGAAGAAAAAAACGTGTGCGCTCGCCTAATTCCATATCTATTGTCCAGCATCTTCGGGTGTGCAGCATGTGCCGCTCAAAATTATACAATTATCTTATTGATCGATTATCACACATAACAAAAAACAGCTAAAAAGTATTGTTCAAATTTTATCTCTTTTCCGTGTTAATATCAATTGGGCGGCTTCTTCTATCTTTTTTGCGGACATTCCGTACTTTTCCAATAATTCATCCGGCTGCCCTGATTCACCAAAACAATCGGGCATACCCAGCATTTCCATGGGTACCGGGTGTTCTTTCACCACCACTTCGGCAACGGCACTTCCCATGCCGCCATGCACCTGATGCTCCTCAATGGTAACAATAGCTCCGGTTTCCAAGGCGGCTTGCCTGATAGTTTCCTTATCGATGGGTTTGATGGTATGAAGGTTAATAACCCTGGCTTCCATGCCTTGTTTGCTCAGCTTTTGAGCAGCTTTCATAGCCTCCCAGGTCATATGGCCGGTGGCTATAATGGTAAGATCATTTCCATGACGAAATAGTTGGGCCTGATTGAAATCAAAAGGCAGGTCTTCGGAAGTAAAATCAGGAACGGCCTCCCGTCCAAAACGGATGTAAACCGGGCCGGATAATGCATTGATAGCTTTTTCGGTGGCTATTTTGGCTTGCGTGGCATCACACGGGGAAACCACCGTCATGTTGGGCAAAGAACGCATTATGGCGATGTCCTCAAGGGCTTGATGGGTGGCGCCGTCAGGGCCAACGGAAATACCTGCATGGGCGCCTCCTATCACCACATGCAATGCATTGTAACAAACGGATATGCGAACAAAATCAGTCGTTCGCATGGCTGAGAAAACACCGTAGGTGGAAAAAACCGGTACTTTCCCTTCCTGTGCCAGTCCGGCTGCAACACCCATGCAATTTTGCTCGGCTATTCCCAGGGAATAAAACCTTTTGGGAAAAGCATCGGCAAAAAGATTCATCTTAACCGATCCGGTGATATCAGCGCCGACCCCAACTACTTTTTGATTTTTTTTGGCTGCTTCAAGCACCCCTTCACCAAAGCCATGCCGGGTGGGTTTGTCACCTTTGTTGGTAAGTTCAGATATAGGCGTTTTCATAGGTGTTAATTATCCATTTTTGTCAATAATCCTTAAAAATTCGTCGACCTGTCCGGGTTTGGGCGGTTTACCGTGCCAGGTATAATCCCCTTCAATTTCGGGGATACCTTTTCCCATAATTGTATTAGCAATAACCACCGAAGGTTTTCCTTTAAAATCCCTGGCTTTGTTGAGGGCCGGGATCAATTCATCAAAATTATGCCCGTTGCATTCAATCACATTCCAGTTGAAGGCTTTCCATTTATCAGCCAAAGGCTCAATGCGCATCACGGTTTCGGTTTTCCCGTCAATTTGAACTCTGTTACGGTCGACGATGACCACCAGGTTATCGAGTTTATAATGGCCGGCGCTCATGGCAGCTTCCCAGATGGAGCCTTCCTGCAACTCCCCATCACCGTTGATGCAAAAAACCGTCCAGCTCCTGTTATCTGCTTTTCCGGCGATGGCTCGCCCAACAGCTACCGATAAACCTTGCCCCAGTGACCCGGCCGAAAGTTCTATCCCCGGCAGGCCATGTTCCCGGCCGGGATGGCCTTGCAAACGTGAACCCAGCTTTCGAAGGGTTTTTAATTCATCCTTGGGAAAGTAACCTGCATGGGCCAGGGCTGTATAATAAACCGGTGCAACGTGTCCGATGGAAAGAATCAGGCGGTCTCTTTCGGGCCAGGAAGGGTTTTGGGGATTGTGATTAAGGACATTGAAATACAGCGCTGTGAAAATATCGGCGGTGCTGAGGGAACCTCCAAGATGGCCGCTTCCTGCTATGCCAAGGCTGCGAACAACATCTTTTCTTATCTCACAGGCTTTTACTTTTAGGTCTTCGGTTTTATCGAGTTTCATAATGCATTAGTTATGCTAATGTTGCAATAAAGTGATATGTGATTATGACCGAGACGGCCAACTTCATAATGGTACCGGTTAAAAAACCAATAAACGAGCCAAAACCGGAACGAAAGGCAGCATTGAGTTCTTTGCCTTCGATCATTTCACCTACCACTGCTCCAATGAATGGCCCGATGATAATTCCAAAGGGAGGGAAGAAAACAATCCCGAGCACCAGTCCAACTGCCGATCCCCATACGCCTTTTTTGGTTCCCCCGAAATATTTAGTGCCATATATCGGGACCACATAATCAAGAACGGTTACAGCAATTACGATCAAGGCCCATTTTACCATGAAATCACTGGTAAACGGCGCTGGGTCCATTAATTGTAAAACGAGCAACGCCCCGTAACTAATTGGCGGACCGGGCAATACAGGAGCTATGCACCCGATTAGCCCGGTGATCAGTAAAATAATGCCTATGGTTATGAATAGCCATTCCATATCGGTACAATCCGGTTTGTTTATTCCTTTGTCTTGATATCACCTCCCACGGTTCCGTTGTTAAATTTTCGGGCCAAAAAACTTTGCTTGTAGCTTGAAGGTAGAAGTTTATTTAAAAATATAAAGAGCATATTAAAACGCCCCGGTATAATCACGGGTTTTTTTGCCAGTAATTTTGTAATGGTATATTGGGCTAACTTGGCAGGTCTTATGGATGATGCCTTACCAAAGAAACCACTTTTCCTGATCCGTTTAAGTACTTCAGGACTTGTAATTACCGAGCCGGCACATAATACACTTACATGTACCGAGGTGTGTTTTAATTCTTCCCTTAAAGCTCTTGAAAAGGAATAAACAAAACCTTTTGATGCGGCATAAATCACTTTATAGGGAATGGGATAAAAGGAAGCTACACTACCCAGGTTTAAGATATAAGATTGTGGGTAACTCTTCATCTCCGGTATGAAAAGACGGGAAAGTAACACCAGGGAAACCATGTTTAACTGCATCATTTTATAATAAAATTCATAACTAAAATGGTCGAAAGGCCCCAGGCATCCTTTACCGGCATTATTGATGAGCATGTTAACTTTAAGGTTCTGGTTTTTCACCCAGGTGTAAATTTCTTTGGGAGCCTCGGGGGCAGTAAGGTCCTTTTCAAGCGTTATTACCTTTACGCCGAATTGCTTAATAATGATATCGGCAACGTTCTTCAGGCCGGGTCCGGGAAGCGATGTTAATACCAGGTTCATTCCCCGTTTACCGCATTCGTAAGCCATTGCTTTGCCAATACCTTCGCTGGCTCCAGTAATTAATGTGTAGTATTCCTGCGCCTTTTCCTCCATGTTTATTCACTCTGTTTTCTGATCCAATCAATGGTTTTTTGCATACCCGTTTCCAGCGGTGTAATCTGATAACCCAATTCATCAATGGCCTTTTGGCTGGATAAGGCCCAATTGTATAAATATTTTTTTACCCATTCGGGTGTGATTAGCGGCGGACGACCGCTTATCCGGGTCCAGAACAAGAACAACCCTGAAGCGACCATCATCACCGAATAGGGTAAATTTATCATTTTATACTTTTTACCGCATACCTTAGCAAGTGTGTCGAAAAAGCCCGAGTAGCTTATATTTTCTCCGCCAAGCAAGTACTTTTCGCCCGAGCGGCCTTTGTCCATAGCTAAAATGTGTCCCTTTATCACGTCATCAATAAACACATAATTCCCTACTTTATCCCCATTATCCGGTATAATACGCCAGCGGCCTTCCGAATATCGTTTTATCATTAGTGTAACGGCATTGCTTTTACTTAAAAGCCCGGGGCCATATAGGCGGGGAGGGTTTACTATCACTACATTGAGGCCTTTTCTGATGTATTTCTGACAGCGCTCTTCAGCAATGAATTTGGAGGTTTCGTAATCATTAAAAAAGTCGATCAGTCTGAGGGTATCTTCATTGACGGGCTTATTGAAGGAAGGATTGAAGGTGCCCGCAGTAGAGGTAAATACTACTTTGCTAATCTTGTGTTCAAAAGCTGCCTTCAATATATGATCGGTCCCCAGGGTGTTGATCCTGAAGAAGGTGCTTGAATCCCTTGCCCATGGCTTGGCATAAGCAGCCAGATGGTAAACCTGTTGGCAACCGGTAATGGCTTTTTCAATTTTATCGGGCTGCAAAATGGTACCCTCGAAAATATGAATGTTTTCATGCCTGATCAGCCCGGCTTTTTCGGGACTCCTAATCAACGCATGAACGGTATGACCACTGGATGCCAGTTTTTTTGCCAGCCCGGAACCAATATAACCTGTTGCCCCTGTGATTAATATTTTCATAATTATCTAATAAATTCCATTTTGGTTTGATACCTTATTGAGAACATGTCGTTCGACAAGGCCAGTGCCGAATGCGCGAAAAAGGCAATCCAAAGGTTCCCGGCTTCCAGGCAAATGATGCAAAGCAAAATACCAAACGGAAAAGCTGCCAGCGTTTCCCGCCTGCCTTTGGGAATATGGGCTAGGGAATATAACAAAGCATTCAGGCCAATTACGATCCATAAATCAAAATAGGGGAGAAGTCCAAATAGCAATAATCCCCTGAACATAAATTCATACCCCAGCAAATACGCCATCCAACTTATCGAATTGATGGTGATCAATGTGCCGTTCCATCGTTTAATCCTGATCTGTGGATACATCTTAAGGTTTTGCGGTGATCGTGCTGCAAAATAATTAAAAAGTACAGCCAGCGAACTTAATCCCAAAATCCAGTATACAGTTAATGATTGATTGCTAAGGTTCATCCCGTATTGGCTAAGCGGCTTGGCGAATTTGATCAGCATGATCAATCCCGGGAGCACCCCGAATAATCCGAATCCTAATAAGCGGGTGAATAAATTCCACCGTATGGTAAAAGAATCAGGTGATAACAGGTGTTCAAATTTTCGCTTGATTCTTCCCGAGCTTATAACCTTGTAATATAAGCTAAAGGCCGCTACAAAAAGGAAAAGGATTAAAATAGGTGCCAAATACTGATCCCACCAGGCATTATTCATGCTCATAATTCGTTAATATTTTGATCTACCATTTTATGCATTAAAATTCATATTTAATTATGTTGCATATTACGGATGCGATCATTACAAGAGCACAAAGTAACAATTAAATCAATAATTAATCAACCATTCAAATACTATACAAGTTCGGATGAACAACGAATACCCGGGCTTGTTTTGAAACCAAGGAGATAACGATATGAGCCGATTGATTTCAATGATAATAGTCATAGCTTTTGGAATTCTTTCCTGTAATTCGCAGGAAAGCAACAAGGTATTGAATAAACTGGTAAAAAATGATACCAATAATATGAGTGATAAAATAGATAAATCCGAACAAGAATGGCAGGAAGTGCTTACTCCAATGCAATTTAAGATATTGCGCGAAAAAGGCACGGAGCGGCCCTATACCGGGAAATATGATCAGCATTTCAACAAGGGCACCTATTATTGCGCGGGATGTGGAACCGCTCTTTTCGAGTCGGATACCAAGTTCGATGCAGGTTGCGGTTGGCCTAGCTTTTATGCTCCATTGCTTGAGAACAATGTGAATATCGAGATTGACCGGAGCCTGGGCATGGTGCGTCATGAGGTATTATGTGCAAAATGTGGCGGTCACCTGGGGCATGTATTCAACGATGGGCCCGAGCCAACCGGCTTACGGTATTGTATTAACTCGGCCGCACTTGAATTTAAACCGGCCAATGACAGCAATAACCAGCAGTAAAAATGATCCCTGTATTCAAATTATTGAGCAAAGTCTATAGTTAATTACTTGCATTCTTGTATTTTGGTATGGCTAAAAAATGTAATTTAGCCTGATATTTTAGGGTTATATAGGGGGGAATTATAGACGAAAGGACCAAGAAGCGAACCCTGTGTATAACTTAAATTAAATAAATTGTATTTTGGTTGAAATAACGTTAAGCCGATATCGACATGGCCAAAAAACCGACGCTGGATGAGTTAAATAAGGAGTTGGAAGCTTTGAGGGAATCCAATGAACAGCTAAAAAACAGGATAGCTGATCTTAAGCGGCAAAAAGATAGCGACGATGCCCAGGAGTTCGATCGCAAATCCCGCCGTGAATACCTTGGAATGATGAGTCATGACATCAGGACGCCTCTAAATGCCATAGTGGGTATGGCAAGTTTGCTCTCCGATACTAAATTAACCGAAGAACAACAGGAATTGCTCGATACCATCAGGGTGAGTGTAAATCATCTCACCAATATTGTAAATGAACTGATCGACCTTTCGAAAATTGAAAATAACAAACTTAGGCTAAAAGAAGAGCCCTTTAAGATTAAAGAATGTGTTGAGGACGCTATTGATATTGCTAATGCATATGCGAAAGAGAAGGGCGTTGAACTATTGTATTCCATCGAACAGGGGGTATCCAAATATCTAAAAGGAGATACTGCCCGGCTGCGCCAGGTTGTGGTTGAGATGTTTAAACATATTATGAACTACATCGACAGCGGCAGCATAATGATTACGGTTGAAAAAATTGGGGAAGCAAAAGGGATACAGCGGATAAAATTTTCATTCTCCGATTCCAGTACCGGTTTTAGTAAGCAAAAAATTCAACAACTGGAGCGTGCTTTTGAAGAAATGAATTCCCTCGAACATTCGCAGTTTAGTACACGCGACCTTAGCCTGGCTGTTATACAGGCATTGATTCGTTTAATGAATGGTGAAATGGGGGTTGAATCACCGCAGAAAGATCAATTTGCCTTGTATTTTACCGCTCAAATGGCGCGGTCTGAAGCAGGAAATGCGGGTGTTCAGTTCCGCGGACAAATCCCCGAACTAAAAAATGAGCGGGTTTTAATTGTTGATGATAATCAAACGAACAGGCATATTCTTACCCTCCAATTTGAGTCCTGGGGCATGATCCCGGTTACCGCTGAATCGGGTAAGGCGGCTCTTGATATGCTGGCCGAACCACAGGAGAAGTTCTCCCTGGCTATTGTCGATATGCAAATGCCCGAAATGGATGGTATTGAGCTGGCCAAAGCCATCAAAAAACATCCGGAAAAAGGGAATACACCGGTAGTTATGCTAACCTCCATGGAGTTCACTCATGAACTGCCCAGTGAGATATTTAAGGCTACTTTAATGAAACCTGTTCAATTGGCTGAACTTTTTGAAGTGGTACTTAAAACCATTTATGAACAGAAGCTCAAAGCCAAAAAAGAAGATGATCATAAGGTGGACCGCAAGCTGGCCGAAAAGATACCGCTTAACATTATGGTAGCCGAAGATAATGATACCAATCGTAAACTGGCCGATAAGCTGATGAAGCGTATGGGATACAATGCAACCATTGTATCCAATGGCAAGGAGGTGATTGAGGAATTGGAGAATAACAATTATGATATCATCTTTATGGATATACAAATGCCTGTTATGGATGGCCTGCAGGCAACCGATGAGATTTTCGAACGCTGGGACGAGTCGGAACGTCCGAAGATTATTGCCATGACCGCATATGCCATGCCCGAAGACCAGGAAAAATACCTGGAAAAAGGAATGGTGGATGTTATTGCCAAACCCATTCGTTTCAAGCAAGTTCAGGAGTTGCTTGGCAAGTGGGGCCAATTGGATAGTTTAGATGAAGGGAACCGGGAGAAATAGGGCAAATTTCAAAGTCTTAAATCCAAATCCCAAGCTCCTTAGCTCGCGCAGATTTGTAATCTGTGTCCTACACCGGTGCGAGCGGATTACAAATCCGCTCAAGCAAAAGTTCGGTGTCCCATGCCCCATGCCATTTGCCCAGAACTCCACACCTTACATCCATACTCTCTATCTTCTGCCTTCTACCATCTGACTATCGAAACAACCAGCAAAGTCAGCACTTTGGAATGAACCCGGGATTATTTTATAATTCTTGTAGCTCAGCTTCTGAGGCGGCCTCAATAGCTTTGATATAGCCGGTGATCTTTTTTATTGATGATTTGCTCTCCAGCAGGATAAGCGCTTTATCAGCTTTGGCGAAATACCATTGCGATGTTGCACTTCCTGTTTTCTCCTTTATATTTTTTATCAGTATATCGACAGCGTCGCCTTTAACCTCGGTTAGAAAACCAAGGTTAAATCGGGCCTCTTCTTCTTTTACCGGTATCACCATCAATGTATAATTTTCCAGGCCTTCAAAATAGGTTGCCCACATTTGGAAGCCGTTGTCCATTCCCAGCCGGCCCTGGATGATTTTGGCGTTTGAATAATGCATTTTGGTAAAAGGCTTGCCGGGCATCCCTGGAAATTGCAAATAATCATCCCGCCAGTTACCCATAAGTTTGTTTGCCAAGGCAAGGCTTGCTTTCATGGCTTTTTCCGATCCGCTTTGGTTGATGATGGAAAGATAAAACGGGCCGGTGGCCAGTTGTAACTGATAACCGGTAATGCAGCTATGCATCCAGCCTTTGGCCTTTTCGTTGCATCGGAAACGGTTAACAGAGAAGATGCCGTAGGCTGATACCGCATCTTCCATCTTATATAAATCGATCTTCAGGTTTTCGTCTTCAATAGTCAAATCGATCACCCGCATTTTGTCAAAGCCATATTCCAGGTACAGATCGGCGCCTCCGTTGATATAGCCCCATAGTGAATTTCCGCTATAAACCTCATTACGCTCAATTTTAACATCTTTCTTTTCTTTGGCGTCCAAATCGGGTAAATCTGTTTGGGCAATCACCTGAGCAACTGTTAATAATAGAAAGAGCAACGTGAATAATGCGAATGTGTATCTCATAAGAATGTTAACCTAAGTTGATTTCTTTCAAATCGATCTTTTCCAGGCGATGTTCACCCAGCTTGAGGTTGGCTGCCATTTCCATAAATTTCCTTCCCCGCGGTGAGTCTTTTTCCTGAACTCCTTTCTCAATGCGCTTTTTTATCACGATGTCATAACCCACACGGTCGACGGCAACCGGATCGGTGCCGGCCAGCAAGGTGTTGTAGTTGATGATATATTGCGGGTTGGCTCCAGGCCCGCCGTTAAAGCAGCCTTTGAGACCATCAACGATATTCAGTACCACTTTATCGCGCAGGGGAGGAAAAGCGCAAACCTCGGCTGATGTATCGCCCCATAATTGTTTATGCAAACGTGATGTATTAGTAATAGCTCCATATCCCAGGTTTTTCATGCACAGCGTGATCGAAGCCCCGGCATTTTTCAGGATAGGAACATTAATGATCTTATCGACCTCCTGGGTGCAGATCTTCGAAAAGTAAGAATATTTTCCTTCATTCACCATGTAGGGCAAGGTATACTCATCGTATTCACCGTCCACATCGGCCCAGTAATACCAGTCTTTATCGATCATTTCAAGACTGTATAGATCCCCTTCTTTGTTATAGTAGGAGCCTTCTTCATCTTTGCGCTCGGTTCCCGTTATTTTTATACCCGGATAGTTTTCTTTGGTGTAACCGGTTTCGTGTAGCTGAAATTCCCGCCGGTCCCAAATCACAATATCTTTCCTTGGAATACCGGCATCTTCCAGTTGTGCAATAATGCTCTGTGTTACAGCATGACTGGTAGTCAACGATTTTCCGGCAACCGGATTAACCTTTAGTCCAATTTTTTCGCCGGGTTTAACAAATTGCAGCCAGGCTTCCTTTAAAGTAGCTGCCCCGGTAAGGCTAAGCATCGCTTTTTCCAGCATTTCGGCTGCTGCCTTTTTCCCCGGTTTGTTGTCGACCACAGCGTTTTGATGATTCACCCGCACTACTTTTGCCGGATATTTTCCCGGCATGGAAGTAGCCGTGCGGGGGTGTTTTAAAGCATCTTCCACATTCGTTTTGGGTTTTGCCGGTTCTTTACCATCCTTTACTTCCTGGGCAATGCTCTTGCCCATAAATGACGGTGCAAATGAGATTCCGAGTCCTCCAAGTGCTGCAACCTTAAAAAATTTACGGCGGTCAACGCCATTTTCTTTTGAATTTCTCATGGGAGTAATTTTTAGTGAGGCATCAAATATATTAATTCCTTTTTTAAATGTCCCTTTCAAAAACCATTTTTCATTCTTCTTTGTTGTTCATTGCTGTAGACAAAAAAGTAGTGTTATGAACCAAGTGGATATGAATACCGTGCTTGACTGGATTGTGAAATACGGGGGCATGCTCCTGCTGGCCATTTTATTCCTGATCATGGGCCTTGCCGTTATAAAATGGATAACCCGGCGTTTCGAGCGAACCCTGAAGAAAAGAGAAATCGATCCTTCTTTATTACCCTTTTTAAAAGGCCTGGTAAACATTGGCTTAAAAGTCCTGCTGATCATCAGTGTGATGACCATGGTGGGCATCAAAATGACCAGCTTCATTGCTATTTTGGGAGCTGCCGGACTGGCCCTGGGGTTAGCCTTATCAGGTACCTTGCAAAACTTTGCAGGAGGAGTTTTAATACTGATCATCAAACCATTCAGGGTGGGTGATTATATTGCGGCCCAGGGGCACAGTGGAACCGTGCATGAGATACAGATTTTCAATACCGTATTGAAAACTCCCGATAACCGCACTATTATCATCCCTAATGGCGGACTATCGACAAGTTCGGTGGTAAACTATTCCATGGAAGAAACCCGGCGCATGGATTTTATATTTGGCATTGCATACCAGGATGATGTGGATAAAGCCAAACAGATCTTACAAGATATTCTTGATAATGAAGAACGCTTTATGAAAGAACCTGAGCCGATGATAGCCGTAAGTGAGCTGGGCGATAGTTCGGTGAATCTTCTGATGCGAGCCTGGGTGAATGCCGCCGATTACTGGCCCTTAAATTTTGAGATTTGGGAACGCGTAAAAAAAGCTTTCGATGCCCAAGGAATTTCTATACCATTTCCTCAACATGACGTACATTTATTCCAGGAAAAGTAAAACCAAACATAAAGGTGAAATGAAAAAACAAGTAAGCTTATTAATCCTGCTCTTATCAGCATCAACATTGTTTGCTCAAAATGATCAGGATACAACCTATTGGGACATCAATGGGAACACAACCGTTACCTTTAACCAGGTATCTTTAACCAACTGGGCTGCCGGCGGTGAGAGTTCTTATTCGTTGAATGGATTGCTGGTTTGGAATGCCAACTATAAAAAGGCTAAAACAAGCTGGGAAAACACCCTGGAGACCGGTTATGGAATTGTGAAAATTGAAAATGAGCAAATGAAGAAAGCTGATGACCGTTTGGAAATATCTTCCAAATATGGTTATCAAACAGGTAAGTACTGGTATTATACCGCTTTGTTGAGTTTTAAAACGCAATATGCCGAAGGCTACAATTATCCGGTGGAAGGCAATCGGGAGCTGATTTCCGATTTTATGTCGCCGGCTTACATCCTCCTTTCATTGGGTATGGATCATAAACCAACCGATAATTTTTCGCTGCTGCTTTCTCCCATAACCGGAAAAACCACCATTGTAGCCAATGATACCCTTTCGGCCGCCGGAGCTTTTGGTGTGGAACCCGGTAAAACTATTTTTAATGAATACGGGGGGTTTATCAAAACGGTTTATGAAACCAATTTAATGGAAAATGTAAGCTTTAATACCAAACTGGAGTTATTCAGTGCATACAACAATGAGCCTCAGAATATTGATATTAACTGGGAATCGATGGTTAATATGAAGATCAATGATTATTTATCGGCCAATATCCAGTTACGCTTAATATATGATGACGATATCATGATAGAAGATGCCGATGGCAATACCGGCCCCCGAACCCAGTTTAAGGAAGTTTTCGGACTGGGGTTTTCGTATAATTTCTGATACATTTGATGTGCTCTAAGTTGCTGGTTTAGTATAGATTAAAGTTGAAAGTCTAAAGTTGAAAGTTGAAAGTCTAAAGTTTAAAGTTGGGGGAGTGCGCGATTCGAGTTCCATAAAGTGAAAAAGGGCCGGTGCCTCAAAAAGGTTTGGGCGGGATTGTTCAAAAACCTGGAACTTAAAACCTGGAACTTGGAACTTAGAACTTGGAACTTGAAACCTGAAACTTGAAACTTTTTAAAACTGCCACTTCACCCCTAATGTAGGCATGATCTCAAAATCTTCGCTGATGAAGTTCTTGCTTAGCTCTATTTCGGTTCCTATGGAATAATGCTCATTAAAGTTATACCACAGTTGTGGCTCCGTTTGGAATACAAACCGGGTTTTGTCACCGTCATTATTATGGTCAAAGTCCTCGCGCCAGAAGTCGGCATAGCCCATAAAGCTGAGTTTGTTATCGAGAAAATGGGCATACCACACCGCAGTTAGCTGGAACGAGAAATCATGTTTTCCGGCAATGTGCTTATATAAGGTTTGGAAAGTGATGCCCTTGGAATAATCCTTATTGTTATAGGAATACTCGATTCCGGCCAGCCAGGCGTTTTCAATGTTGATGGTTACCTCTTCACTGATTTGGAAGAGACCCCCATTATACTCCAGGTGGGCTCCCCAGGACGAATTTTTTCCAAGTGAGATCGAACGGGCAAATTCAAGATAAGCCAGGTTCATCCCGCTCAGATTATCCGTTACTCCATAATCCATGTCCACAAAAAAGAAGGTATAGCCCCAATCATCGGGCTTGAACATTTCGATGGTGGAGGTGAGGTAATTTCTACCCTCTCCAAAATCATAGTGCAGTTGTACATGCTGACTTCTGACCCCGAAAGCTGTCGCTATCAATATTAATGCGATTAGTGCTTTTCTCATTTTTAGCTGATTAAAAATTCCTTAACAAATTGTTGTACAGATTCAAAATACATCACCCCGTTAAAGGATCGCAAAAATAGCGGTTTTTGCCGGAGATCAAAATGGCTTTCAATGGCAAGTCCTTATTCACTGCCACGCCAACTATTAAGAAACATTATAAATTGAAGAAATTTTTCTTCACCAAGAATTATTAAAAGTAACATTAGATGCTTTATGCAACGTATCTCTTAAAAGGGCATGAATAATTAACCTAACATTCAAGTAAATGAATAGGATAATTGAGAAAAATGTAGTAGCTTTACAACATATAAACCATATAGCTTCATAGAAACAGTTTATTAATTTGATTTAGAATTAATTGCTTTATGCCGGCAATAACTTATTCACAAATAGACTATAGTCAATCATACTTTATGAATAATCCTAAAATCCATAAACATGAACGCACCATTACAAATTGCCGTTTTATGCCTGATATTGCTTTTGAGCACAACCGGTTATTCACAAAACAGGGTAGACCTTCCTCAGCAATACCGGAATGCATATATTGAACAAGTGCAAGGAGCGTCTTTGAATCTGAAAGGAAGCACGTCCGGTCTTCAAAACAGCACATTTTTCGAATCACTCGGGGAATCCTTGTGGGATTTGCAATCCCGCTCCACATCCCGACAACGTATGGCTGTATATGTTGAGTCCAGCATGGCTGCCGTTTGGACCACCGGTTCCGATGCTCCTGGCTTTACGGATCTTGGAATCGGCTACAGTCACAAAACCTTGAACGGAAACTGGACCCCACCCGAGGAACCATTATTTGGTGGTTACCGCGTAGCCGAACCTTCTATAGCCTCATGGGGAACAGAAGGAGAAATTGTGAGTGCTCATTCGGAAGATGAAACTGTTTCGGGCATTATTTTCAACCGCCGGGAACAAAATGGAAGCGGTGTGTGGGCAGAATCATTCCTGCAAGGCCCGCAAGGTCATGAGGACATTAAATGGGCGCATATGATCACTTCAGGAGAAAACAACGAAATTATTCATGTGTTGGCACTTACCCCTCCCGAAAGCTTCGGTGGAAGTCCCTATAGTGGACAGGATGGTGCCATATTGTATTCCCGCTCCAATGATGGTGGCGAAAGCTGGGAGATCGAAAACCTGGCTTTTGATCAATTGGGTTCGGAGTATTACCCCGGTTTTAGCCCCGATACGTATTCCTGGGTAGAGAGCGATGGGGAATCTATTGCCTTTATTGTTAGTGATGAGTGGCACGACCTGGTATTGATGCGATCAAACGATCAGGGCAATAGCTGGGAAAAAACCATTATCTGGGAACACCCCTATCCCGGGTGGGATGGCGAGGAAACTCAGGCCTTCTATTGCCCCGATGGAACATTTAGCGGCACCCTGCTTGAAGAAGGAAAAGTGCATTTAACTTTCGGCATTTCCAAAGTGAAATCAAACGGAAACGGCGAGATATTTCAATACCCATTTAATGATGGTATTGGTTATTGGAATGAAGACCGGCCGGTATTCTCTAATAAGCTTAATGCATTGAATCCCTATGGTCATCAAGACTCAGAACTCTACACCAATTATAACCTGGTGGGTTGGGTGCCTGATATTAACGGAAACGGTGAATGGGTTTCCGACCTGGTATGTGATGAACCGCAGTGCATTGGAACTTATTACCAGGGAGCAGCCAGCATGCCATTGTTGAGGCAATTGGGCGATATAATGGTTTTGATCTATTCGGCAGTATGTGAAGTGCAGCAGACTAGTGAGCAGAATTACCGTCAGTTGTTTATAAGATTTTCCAAATATGGTAATGGATGGAGTGAATTGGAATGGTTTACCGAAAGCCCATCTTTTACCTTTAGCGAATGTGTTTTTCCAGCCATTGCCGCAGATTACCCGGCGATCATATCTTTCCAGGATGACAATGAACCCGGCCTGGCCTTAATGGGCGATGAAGACCCCTTTAGCACGAATGAATTCAATACGCTGCCTTTTGAAATGGATATTCCTTACGTTTTTCCACCGGAAGGATTTACAAGCAGCGTAGATGAGAATGATGTTTACCTGGAATGGAATGAACATGTTAACCCCAGTGTAAGTGGCTATAATGTTTATCGCGATGGGGAAAAGCTTAATGATGAAGTGCTTACCGCAACCAATTTCCAGGACCTTGATGCACCCGAAGGAACTTATCTGTATGGCGTAACCGCCGTAGTTATCGATTCTGAAACCTATGCCAGCAATGCACTGGTTGAAGTTGGTACTGAAGGATTGGATGAGGTTGACGGGGAAGGGGTGAAGGTATATCCCAATCCGGCTGAGAGTTATATTACCATTCAATCTTCAGCAAAGATGAATGAAATTCGCCTGATGAACAGTATTGGAAAGACTTTATATGGGTCTTCAGTTTATGATTTTCAGTCAAGATTAAATATATCAGAAATGAATCCGGGAGTATATATCTTGGAGATTGGAATTTCGGATGAAGTAATAATTAAAAAGATAATAATAGAATGATCAATATAAATGTGGTGCCGGAGCATATTTAGCTTTCCGGTGTCTGTATTTGCAATAAATAGAGATTTTCTTGATCATCAGTGATAATTGATTTAAAAAATTGAGAACCAGTTAATATATCAATATTTAATAAACTAAAATTCAACTGTTATGGAAAAAAGAGTCAACCTTATTATCGTGCTCGCGTTTTTTTGTGCCCACTTGGTCTTCGGGCAATCCTCAAAAATTAACCTACCGGAAGAATACCGGAAGATATCAATGCTTCATGAGAAGACAACTGAATCTGCACCAGCAGTTAATCGGGGCAATAATGTTACTTCCAGCTCTATACCCCTGAGGAGCATTGAAGAACAAGATATAGGTGAGACCTATTATGATTTGCAAACGAACAGTTGTACGCAAAACCGCTATGTAGTTTACCCTGATGGATATCGAGGAGGAACCTGGACATACGGAATGAATAATCCATCCTTTCCTGATAGAGGCACGGGATATAATAATTATGATGGAAATAATTGGGATCCTTTTCCAACTGAGCGTATCGAAAGCGTACGCAATGGTTGGCCCTCCTATGACAAATGGGATGAAAACGGTGAAATAGTTGTGTCTCACAGCGGAAGCAACAGCGGGTTGATTATAAGTACCCGTGCGCAAAAAGGCACCGGAACATGGAATGAAACATTTCTTCCAGGTCCTGAGGATCATGAAGATCTTTTATGGCCGAGAATGATTACAGCAGGTGAGAATAATCAAGCAATTCACATCCTCGCACTAACTCCTCCTGTTGAAAACATGGGATCGCCTTATCAAGGCCTCAACGGTGCTTTACTGTATTATCGTTCAATTGATGGAGGACAAACCTGGGAAGATGAACACAGGTTACTTGAAGGAATTAGCGCTGATTATTACACCGGTTTCAGCGGTGATACCTATACTTGGATTGATTCGGAAGGTGATAATATTGCTTTTTTGCTGGGAAATGAATGGACGGATTTTATTTTGATGAAATCAAATGATGGCGGACTGACCTGGGAAAAAACAGTAATCTGGAATCATCCTTATCCCATGTTTGATCTCAATAACCCAATTCAAACAGATACTTTTTATTGCAATGACGGGGCATTTCACGGAGCTTTTGATTCTAATGGAGAAGTTCATGTTACCTTTGGTATAACTCGAACTTATTCAGACGGTACTTCATATGGAACCTATTGGTTCCCCTTTATCGATGGCCTGGCATATTGGAATGAGAATGACGAACAATTTAATTCAGAGGGGGATAACCTGAATGCCTTAAGCCCTTTTGATGATCCCGGCTCACAACTTGAAATCGGTGATAATTTGATTGGTTGGGTACCTGATATAAACGGCAACGGTACATGGGTTGAAGATCTGGTTTGTATTTATGGAGATTGTATCGGTGCCTATTATATAGGCGCTTCCAGTATGCCTCAACTGGTGATTGATAACTTCAATGTTATTCATGTTTTCTTTTCTGCTGTTTGCGAGGTGCGGGATAATAATAGTCAAAATTACAGGCAGCTTTTTTATACAAGTTCTGAGAATAACGGAAACACATGGCCTACAGATGATATAGAATGGATTACTGAGAATCCGGTGCATACCTTTGATGAGTGTGTATTTCCTTCAGTCTCTCCTTATGTAGAAGGTAATAAAATTCATTTAATTTATCAGCGGGACTCTGAACCGGGGTTAGCAGTTAAGGGAGATTTGGATCCTTATACCTTGAATACCATCACAGCACTTGAGAAAAGCTTACCTTTTTATCTTACCCCACCACAAAACCTGCAGGCTGAAGTGACGGGTGATGAAGTATCACTTACATGGGAGTCTCCTATTGAAGAAAACCTGTTGGGATATAATGTATATAGAGATAATGAAAAGCTTAATGAAGAGCCTGTAAGTGAGGAGTATTATATTGATGATAACCTGGAAGTAGGAACTTATTTATACGGCGTTACGGCTGTTTATAATGTGGGAGAATCGGGACAAGAAACCATAGAGGTTACCATACAGTTTCCTATCCACTTTGATTTTGAAGGCGGCAACCCACTCGATCCGGTCTGGACTTTGTATTTATCCACGGCAACCCTAGATGAACTCAGTTTGCAGCCCAACGACGAAATCGCCATTTTTGACGGAGATACTTTGGTGGGAGCCTATGTGCTGGATGAGGTATTAACCCCTGAAGATCAATTCGAGCATTTCTTAACCGCCTTCAGCACCCTTACCTATGGAAATGGCTATGATCCCGGTAATCCCATTACCCTCAAATGTTGGGATGCCAGTGAGCAGGAAGAATCCGGTTCCTTTGAGGTAAGCTTCTCCGATCCTTATGGTGACGCATGGACCGAACCCTACTTCCCCGAAAATGACGGTGAATTCAGTATCGTAGACCTGGAATTCAATACTTCTGTTATTCAAACTTATTCACTTAACGAGGGCTTCCAGTTTGTATCGTCCTATATAGAACCATTTGAACCCAATATGCTGGATGTAAACTCTGAGATATTGGAAGACCTTGATTTTATCAGAAATACTGAAGGTTCCATGCTGCGTAAGATCGGTCCTAACTGGATTAACAACATCGGCGATTGGGTCACAACGGAGGGTTACCTTTATAGGATGAACAATCCCAGTAACGCCCTTGCCATCGAAGGATTGGCCATTGACCCGGTTACACCCATTGAACTGGCTCAGGGTTTCCAGATAATCAGCTATATGGCCGATTACCCTGTAGATGCTTTGGTAGCTGTGGAGAGTATTTTGGATAACCTGGATTTCATGCGCAATACTGAGGGATCTATGCTTCGAAAAATCGGTCCTAATTGGATTAATAATATTGGAAACTTGATGCCCGGTGAGGGTTACCTGATGCGCATGAATGCTGACGATGAATTGATCTATAACCTTTCACCGGTTAAATCCCATAAAGTAAAAGCTTATCCTAACAATATCGATTTCCAGGGTGGAAATCCTGCCGATCCGGTTTACAGCATTTACCTGGAACCGGAAAATGGAATTGAGTTAGGAGATGAAATTGCGGCCTTTGATGGAGATAAACTGGTTGGTGCAGTAAAGATCACCTCCGGAAACTGGCAGGATAATGAATTGGCAACCTTTAGCACACTCACAACGGGTAAAGGTTATAATTCCGGTAATCAGCTTTCCTTAAAAGTCATGACCGAAAATGGTTTTTCGGATTTGAATTATGAATTATCGGGTGCCTGGGAATCCCGGTCTGTTAATACATACCCTAAAGGAGATGGTGCTTATAGCATTGCCAAAATCCATAAGATGAATGTCGGTATGGAAGATATATTTGGGATTTCCGTATACCCAATTCCAGCAAAGAATTATCTTAATATAGCTTCACAAGAAGATATTATACAACTTCGCCTGATGAATAGCTTCGGACAGGATATAATCCAGAAGTCAATATTTGATCATCAAATCAAATTGGATATATCAAACCTGAACTCTGGAATATACATACTGGAAATTGAATTAGTGGATAAGTTGCTGACTAAGAAAATTGTAATCAAATAATTAGATACAAAAACAACTCAAATAAATAACCAACTGACTAACCAAATTTTTATATTATGAAAAGTATTGTATTAATAGCATTGAGTTTTTTGTGCTCTTCTCTTATAGCGCAGGAAAATTGGAATGAAGTAAACTCCAAATCGAACAACGTCGATGATATAATGGTATATCAAGGCGATCTGATTAATAGTGGTTATCAAACTCCTATTTATGAGGATGATTTTGAAGCATTCAATGTTGGAGATATGCTTGCAGAAGTGTCGGAGGAATGGACTACCTGGAGCGGACAACCCGGTGGATCGGAGGATGCACCTATTGTGAAT
Source organism: Bacteroidales bacterium (assembly GCA_021740045.1). Lineage (GTDB taxonomy): Bacteria > Bacteroidota > Bacteroidia > Bacteroidales > JAIPAP01 > JAIPAP01. Next base: position 26,112 of record JAIPAP010000004.1, on the reverse strand, counting down.
GAAGAAGCATACAGCGGTACAAAATCAGTCAAAGTCGAAGAAGGATCTTCTACAGATCTGGTTTTACCGTTAGGAGATAAAATCTCAGGTAAATATGCAGTTGAATTGTATATGTATGTTTCTGCGAATCATGGAGCTTATTATAATCTATTGCATAAGTTTGATGGACCTGATTCAGAATGGGGTATGGAAGCCTTCTTTGCTTCCGACGGTAGTGGGTATATCAATGCCGGCGGTTCAAATGCGGCGACTTTTACCTATCCTACCGGAGCCTGGTTCCCCGTAAAAACCATTGTGAATCTTGAGTTGGACAGTGCAACTTACTTTGTAAATGATGTTAAAGTACATGAATGGCAATGGAGTTTAACAGACACAGGTGATCCGGGTTTGAATCAATTGGGTGCGATGGATATTTTTGCCCATGCTCCCGGTGGTGATTCTCCCAATTTTTATTTTGATAATGTAACCTACCAACAACTTGAAGTTAATCCATTAGAACCTCCACAAAACCTTACTGCTACAGTTGAAGGTATGGATGTCCACCTCGACTGGGATGCTCCCAGTGGTGGCGGTGAAACCGAAGAGCTGATCTATGATAATGGAACAGCCACCGGTTCATACAGTTATGAAGGCTATACCATGGCTACACATATGTCACCGGCCGGTCCCTGCCAGGTTCTTACTCTCAAGTATTATACTACAATTGAAGACGGCGACAACACCTTTAATACCAACGTGTATGAATGGGAAGGCTCACAACCCGGAACCAATCTTATTTATTCCGGTACCGAAACAGCTATTGATGATGATTGGGTGGAATTTGATGTATCAGGTGAAAACATCACTTTCGACGGTGATTTTGTGGTTGGATTCGGTTCCATTAACGGTACAACTTATCTTGGATATGATTGGAACCTTAACAATGGCCGTAGCTGGGACTTTGATAACAACAGTTCATGGTCACAGTGGAATGAGGCATATCTGATCCGTGCCATCGTTCAATATACCGATGGTACCCTTGCTGAAGTTGGACCTGGTGGTTATGAAAAAGTTCTGAATACCAACCCCGATAACAAAACAGAAAGAACACATTCCCTGTCTACCAACAACCAAAAACCTGTTCAGAATACACTGGGCGGCCGTGAATTGATTGGTTACAATGTATATCGTAACAATGAGTTGCTGAATAATACCCCGATTGAAGAAACCATGTTCGATGACCTCGAGCTGGATCCGGGTGTATATTCTTACACAGTTAGCGCCGTTTATGATGAAGGTGAATCCTCACCAGCCGGACCGGTTGAGGTATTTATTGAAAGTGGTGACCTTGATCCTGTAAACAACCTCCAGGCTGAGGTTGACAACAATACCGTTATGCTTACCTGGGAAACTCCCGGTGTAGACCCACAATGGATTCACTGGGACGACGGTACAAACGGTAACACCATCGGCTTAACCAGTGGTGGTAGTTTTGAATTGGCTGCTAAGTGGGATCCGAGCCATATTATGGATTTCGACGGCTTTAGCATCACCAAGGTGAAGATCTTCCCGGCAGGTTTTACCTGTGATTACAAGCTGAAGATACAAAAAGGCCCCAATGCCGGCACCCTTGTATATGAACAAGACCTCACCGGACTGGAAATCGAAGCCTGGAATGAAGTAACACTGGATAGCCCGGTTGCTTTGGATGTTACGAAGGAACTCTGGGTAGGTTATGAAGTTATCGAACACGATGCCGGTGACTTTCCGGGTGGTACCGATAGCGGACCTGCCGTAGCAGGTTATGGTGATATGCTGAATACAGGTAGTTCATGGGTATCCATGTCAACCGAGTATGGTCTCGATTATAACTGGAACGTTCAGGCTTATGTTGAGCAAGCCGACGGTGAGCCGGTTGCACTGAATAAAGTTTCCAATACCGAATTCAACAATGAAAGCGAAGACTTAACCGCTGTTGAAACCGAAACCAGCCAGTCAACTTATAGCCCGATGGCCGAGCTACAGGGATATAACGCATACCGTGACGGTGATAAGCTGAATGATGCCCTTATCGAAGATCTTTACTATGAAGATATGGGCGTTCCGGCAGGTACCTCTACTTATGGTGTAACCGCCGTTTATGACGAAGGCGAATCACCGGCCGAAGAAGTTGAAGTAACAATTCAGGCACCACTTCTGCTACCACCGGCTAACCTGGAAGCTACCGTAATTGATACTGATGTGGAGCTTACCTGGAGTGAACCGGGAGAAGTTTCTGAGTGGATACACTATGATGATGGAACCAATTATAATTCCATTGGGGCTACTAGCGGTGGTACCACAAATTATGCTATTCGCTTCGATATGGAACAATTGCAGGCATACGACGGCATGGCCATTGCCAAAATTCGGTTCTTTCCCTTGGGCTATACTGCCGATTATAAACTGAAAGTTTGGACCGGTGAAAACGCTTCCAATCTAATTCATGAACAAATGGTCGAAAACCCGGAAATTGAAGCCTGGAACGAAATATTACTGGATCAGTTAATCACAATAGATGCCAGCCAGGAATTATGGTTCGGGTATGCCGCCATCGATTATGATGCCGGTGATTATCCCGGCGGATGTGACCAAGGACCAGCTGTAGCCGGTTACGGTGATATGATCAAGCTTGGAAGTTCATGGGTATCTATGTCGAATGAGTACGGCCTGGATTACAACTGGAATATACAGGGAGGTTTAGTTGAGATGGATGGCTATCCGATAACTTCTATGCAGCCTATTGAGGAAAAAACTTATACAAATGCAAGCATTGACTTGAAAGTGAAAAAGAATAATCCGGTAAGTCTGGAACAAAACATTTTTGATGGCAACAGGACATTACAAGGCTATAATGTTTATCGTGACGGCTCCATGATCAATGAATCCGTAGTAACCGAAACAAATTATACTGATGAAAGCTTGCCTCCGGGAACTTTTGAGTATTATGTTACAGCTATTTATGATGAAGGTGAATCAGGCCCTTCAAATACAGTCGAGGCCACTATAGAAGCCGGTGCACCGCATTTTGATTTTCCGGGCGGTAATCCAGCCGACCCAGTTTGGACCTTGTATCTTGCTACAGGCATAATGGAAGGTATGAACCTCCAGGCCGGAGATGAGATCGCAATCTTTGATGGCGAAACTTTGGTTGGAGCTTTCCAACTTGATGAAGTGCTGACTCCCGAAGACCAGTTCGATCATTTCTTAACGGCTTTTAGTACGCTTACTAATGGCGATGGATACGTTCCCGGCAACCCGATTACGCTTAAATGCTGGGATGCCAGTGAAGAAATTGAATCGTCAGCCTTCGAGGTCTCCTTTTCCAATCCCTATGGCGATGCCTGGACTGAATCCTATTTCCCGGAGGATGACGGAGAATACAGCATAGTAGACTTGGAATTCTTTAGCTCTATGACCCAGAATTATTCACTGGATGTTGGATTCCAGTTTGTTTCTTCCCGGGTGGAAGCTTTTGAACCGGATATGTTAACAGTCAACCAACCTATTCTTGAAGAGCTGGATTTTGTGCGCAATACCCAGGGAGCAATGCTGAAGAAAATTGGTCCGAACTGGATCAATAATATCGGTGACTGGGTACCTACCGAAGGGTATCTTTATCGTATGTATAATGCCAGCAATGATCTATCTATAGAAGGCCTTGAGGTAGATCCTGAAACACCAATTACCATGTCCCAGGGATATCAAATGATCAGCTACTTACCGGGATACCCCATTGATGCCCAGGCAGCTGTGGATGGTATTCTGAATAACCTGGATTTTATGCGCGATTCAGAAGGAGCTATGTTAAGAAAAGTAGGACCGAACTGGATTAATAACATCGGAAATATGATTCCCGGAGAAGGTTACCTGGCAAAAATGTTTGTTGCCGATGAATTGATCTATAATCTTTCACCCGTTAAATCAAGTAAGGTAAAAACCTATCCTAAACATATCAGTTTTCAGGGCGGAAATCCTGCCGACCCGGTTTACAGCATATATCTCCAACCCGGCAATGGCATTGAAACCGGTGATGAAATTGCCGCTTTTGATGATGATAAAATGGTGGGAGCTGTAAAGATCGTTTCTGAAAATTGGCAGGATAATGAGCTGGCTGCCTTCAATACGCTCACAACGGGTAAAGGTTATAATTCCGGTAATCAGCTTTCCTTAAAAGTCATGACCGAAAATGGTTTTTCGGATTTGAATTATGAATTATCGGGTGCCTGGGAATCCCGGTCTGTTAATACATATCCTAAAGGAGATGGTGTTTATAGCATTGCCAAAATCCATAAGAATGCTGTGGGATTGGAAGAGCATAGCTTCTCCATATATCCCAACCCGGCTGTAGATTACATTGGCATTAAAGCATCTAATCAAATCAGGAAAGTTCGATTAATGAATAGCCTGGGACAAGTAATCCTGATAAAATCAATTTTTGATATTCACACCAAACTTGATGTGTCGGGAATAGAGAGCGGCTTATATATTTTGGAAATTGAAATGAGGGATAAAATCAAAAAAGAAAAATTACTGATTGAATAATACCGAATTATTAACCTGCCGGGAAAAATTTATTTTCCTGGCAGGTTTCTTTATCGTGAGTGAGAATAGCTCAATTTGGGTTTTTAATATGTAAAATCATAACCTATGAAACGCATTTCCTATTTTATCGCTTTGATCCTGGGCAGTATAAGCCTTTCATTATTCGGACAAAGTACAAGAATACAGCTTCCGGAAAAATACTGCAATATGGCACTGCCCGTGAATAAGCTGATCCAGGCCGATCACAGCACCCATCTTATCGGAACAAAAGACTCAAAGACTATACCCCTGAATACGCCCGAGGAAACGGATATTGGTGAAACCATGTACGATCTGCAAACCAATCATAGCATGCAAAATCGCTATGTGGTTTATCCTGATAATTTTGAAGCGGCCGTGTGGAATTATGGCATGGATCAACCCATGTTTCCCGATAGAGGCTCCGGCTATAATTCCTTCGATGGAGATAATTGGAATTCTTTTCCAGGCGGTAGAATCGAAAGTGAGAGAGCCGGCTGGCCATCCTATGCACCCTGGGGAGCGGAGGGTGAAATTGTTTGTGCTCATTTAACCGGCAATGAGAATGTGGGATTGATGATCAATAAGCGGGAGCAAAAGGGGACCGGTGAATGGGAGGAAAGTCTGTTCCAGGGCCCCGAGGGTCATGAGGATGTGTTATGGCCGCGCTTGATCACTTCAGGAACCAACCATGAAATTATTCATCTCATTTATCTTACACGCCCTGTTACCAATGGCGGTTCACATTATCAAGGACTGGACGGCGCTTTATTGTATTCCTGCTCCACGGATGGCGGTGAAACATGGGAGATCAAAGACCAAATTGTACAAGGGCTTGGAGCAGATTTTTATACAGGTTTTCGTGAAGATACCTATTGCTGGTTGGAGCCACAGGACGACAACATAGCTTTCCTGGTGGGGGATGACTGGACTGACCTGGTTTTGCTGAAATCCACTGACAACGGCAGTACATGGAATCAAAGCGTGATTTGGAATCACCCTTATCCCATGTTCGACTTGGAAAATCCCACTGCAACCGATACCTTTTACTGCAATGATGGCGCAGTTCATGGTGCTTTCGATTCCGGGGGCAAAGTGCATGTGGTATTTGGGATCAATCGCGCCTGTTCTGATGGTGAGGAGACATCATGGTTCCCGTTTGTTGACGGCCTGGCTTACTGGAATGAGGATGATGAAGAGTTTAACGCCGGTGGCGATAACCTGGATGCCCTCAATCCCTATGATGATCCTGATTCCGAGCTACAGGAAGGTGATAACCTGATCGGTTGGGTACCCGACCTCAATGAAAACGGCGTATGGGTGGAAGACCTGGTTTGCAACATGCCCGATTGCATTGGATTGTATAACCTGGGTGCCTCCAGCATGCCGCAGATGATGATCGATGATAATGATGTGATCCATGTTGTCTTTTCCGCCGTTTGCGAAGTCTTTTCAACTTCCGGCCGTAATTACCGGCATCTGTTTTATACTCATTCATATAATGGAAGCATTTGGCCTACTGGTGATTTCGTATGGCTGACCGAAAATCCCGTGCATACCTTTGATGAATGTGTTTATCCCTCCATAGCTTCATCAAGTGCCGATAACAAGCTGCACCTTATTTATCAACGCGATGATGAGCCCGGCCTGGCTGTTTTGCAACACAATTATACCATGAACACCATCACTGCCATGAAAAAATGGCTTGACAATTATCTACCGCCACCGGATAGCCTGGAGGTTAGCATGGAAGAAAATAATGCCGTCCTTTCCTGGACACCCCCGCCAAAAAAGGAAGAACTGGGCTACAATGTATATCGCAACAACGAAATTATCAATGAGACGCTAATTATCGAAACTACCTACACCGATTACGATCTGGAGGCAGGAACATACGAGTATTATGTAACTGCCGTGTATAGCTGTGGTGAATCAGGGCCTTCAAATGTGGTAATGGTTGTGGCTCCTGGAATGAAAGAGCGGAAAAGAGATGACTTGAATATTTTTCCGGTTCCTGCTACCGAAGCTTTAATTGTAAGTTCCCGGTCGAAAATCAATTCAGTACGTCTGTTGAATAATGTTGGACAGCTAATATTGGCGAGTTCTGTAAAGGATTCCCAGTATAAGCTGGATGTTTCTCACCTGGATGCAGGTATATACATTATCGAAATCCAAAGCACCAATAAAGTAATAACCAAAAAAGTAGTAATCGAGTAAATTGACATTAAATGTCAATTTTTATAAAAAAGCTGCCTTGGGTGGCCTTTTTTTTGTTATAAGCTTAAAATCAATTTGATAATAGCTTATTCATAGAATTGTACGAATAAAATAAAATAAAGGTACGAATAAATTCACCCTTTGTCCCTCCTGTACATGCAATTGTCATTTTTCTCCATGTTTTTGTCGTAATTTTACATGCCTTCAGCATCGAGTTGTTATAAACTTGCTTCCTAATTGGCTGATGCCTTTTGCCTTGATATAAAAGTTTATTGGTCAATTGTAAATGAACGCAAAAATTCAAATCATTCAATTAACCAAAAATTTACAATCATGAGAAAAATGGTTTTTTCTATTCTGTTGTCAGTAATGGCGCTGCTGCTTTTTGCTGATGTGCCTCCTACCATAAATTTCCAGGGAGCTGTGAAAGACGAAAACGGACAACCACTTAACGACATCCGCAGCCTGCAGTTCAGGATTTATGATGTTGAAACCGGCGGTACGCCACTCTGGAGCGAAGACCATGCTCCTGTTGAAATCGTGGACGGCATTTTTTCTGTCGAACTGGGAAGCATGAATCCATTTCCCACTAACCTTTTTGATGCTTCGGAACTCTACATCACCTTTACCTTGAGTGGGATTGAAGTAGAACCACGGCAGGTATTGAATTCAGTACCCTTTTCGCTCAAGGCGGGAACTGCTGATGTTTCCGGTGATGCCGTAATGCTGGGCGGTGTGGATGCCGGTATGTTTGTGCAATTCACCACCGAAGGGAACATCGAAGTGGATGGCGATGTCACCGCTAATACCTTTTACGGTGATGGCTCAGGCCTTACCGGAATAGAAGCCGTGCCCGACGAAGACTGGACCATTGATGGGGCTAATGTTTACCGGCTAGATGGAAACGTAGGAATAGGGCTAAACAACCCCTTGTATCCACTGCATGTTTCCGGAGATGCTAAGATAGCGGGAAGATCAATGGTCAATTTTGGTTCAGGTGCAAGTCCTACTTTTACCTTTGGTGATGGATCTGAAGAAACCGGTTTGTCCAGCCCGGCCCTCAAGGAAATTGCGTTAATTACTGATGGCGTTACTCGTATGCGCATAACTGATGAAGGTGATGTGGGCATCGGTGTTACTAGTCCCAACGCTAAACTTGAAGTGGCCGGACATATTTCCCAATCCGGATTAGGAGGTTCTACATTTCTAGGCGATGGCGCCGGTGAAAATGATGACCTTAGTGATAATCAGAACGTTTTTATAGGAAACAATGCTGGAAATAGCAATACTATTGGTATTTACAACACTGCTGCCGGTTATAATAGTTTGAATTCTAATACTGAGGGTATTTATAATGTAGCATTCGGCATGGAAGCGTTGAATAGTAATGAATGGGGATCAAGAAATACAGCCATTGGCACTCAAGCCCTGTATTACAATGTTAATAAAGAGCTCCTGGTGGCAGTAGGAAGTCATGCCTTATACCATAATGGACAGGACGCCACCGAGGTTTATCATGCCACTCATAACACGGCTGTAGGTGGAAATGCTCTTTTTGAAAATACTACAGGTTATGATAACACAGCCCTGGGAAGGTCAGCTATGTATTCCAATACAACTGGATATAAGTGTACTGCGATTGGATATAAGGCACTATATAATAACATAGATGGCTACAATAATACAGCAATAGGTAGAAGTGCATTATCCGAAAACACATTAGGTAGTTATAATACCGCTTTGGGTTATGGTGCATTATCTAATAATTCTGAAGGAACTCATAACGTAGCTCTTGGTTCACAGGCAATGCTAAGTAATACGGATGGTTCTGATAATATTGCAATTGGAGGATTGGCCATGTCCGCTAATATGACAGGTAATATGAATGTTGCCATTGGGAGGTTGGCCCTTCATGAAAATGTTTCCGGTGAACGAAATACTGTGGTTGGATATATAGCTATGCAAGATGCAATTGGTTATAATAATTCAACTGCAATTGGATATAACGCTGATCCTGGCGCTTCCAATTCGATTCGTTTAGGTAATACTTCAGTATCTACTATTGGCGGATATGCCAACTGGACCAATGTTTCCGATAAGCGCTTTAAAACCAATGTAAAGGAAAATGTGCCCGGGCTGGATTTTGTGATGAAGCTTAGGCCCGTGACTTATCAGTTAGATATGGATGCCATTGCTGCCTTTAATAACACGCCTGATAGCCTGCGCTTACCGGAAAGTGAGCAACTAAAGGGCGCTGAACTGCAAACCGGTTTTATTGCCCAGGAAGTAGAGCAGGTGGCCAATTCCATTGGTTTTGATTTTCATGGCGTTGATAAACCGAAAAATGAAAACAGTTCCTATGGGCTGCGTTATTCCGAGTTTGTCATGCCGCTGGTTAAATCGGTGCAAGAACAGCAAGCGCTTATTGAAGAACAGCAGGAGGTGATCACCGGCCAGCAGCAACAAATCGATAAGCAAGAGGACCTGATCCGCAATTTGGAAAAACGCATTGCAAACCTTGAAAAAACCCAGTGATCATGAAAAAACTACTATTTATAATATTGTTGATTCCACTGATAACATTTGGCCAGGAATATAGCTGGGAGAGGGGACAGTTTTCTACCGCAGGCGGCCATCAATCAGGTGGTACTTATACGGTAACCACTGCAGTTGGCCAGATGCTACAGGGTGAAGCCACCAATGGCGAAGAAGACGTACTTTACGGATTCTTATTACCCCACCTCGATCAACGCATGCCGCTTATTACCAACATCACCGATGTTCCCGCAGACCAGGGAAAGCAGGTGTTTGTCAACTGGGATAAGTGCGGTTATGACCTGAGTTATGTTCAGGATAACTTCTATTCCCTCTGGCGCCTTGATTCTGTACCCGGCGACCCCGATGCCCTGATCATCAACGATCCGGATGATCTCTCCTGGGCCATAAAGCAGCAGGGCCATAGCCTGTTCTATTGGCTGAATGGGAATGAATTGTGGTCGTTTGTCGGTGAAATTCCGGCCATAGCCGATACCGCCTACTCGGTGGTAGCTCCTACACTCATGGACTCCTGCGCCAGCGGGATGAAACTTTCCACCTTTAAGGTGCTTTTCCATGACCAATATGAACTCTATTCCTCGGATCCCGCCAGCGGATACTCGGTGGATAACCTGGCCCCGGCACCTCCGGCCCTGGCAGGCGAGTTTATCGATCCGCAGGTGGAACTGGAATGGGATGCCAGCGATGCGGAAGACTTCCAGTACTATGCCCTTTACAAATCGGATGAAGAAGGCTTTTTCCCCGAGGAACCCTATTCTCTGACTACCGATACCACCTTTACGGATGGTGACTTGAGCTCCGACATCGTTTACTACCAGGTAACAGCATATGATTTTAATGGCAACGAAAGCGAGTCCTCCAATGTGGTTCAACTGGAAGTAACCACCACGGGTGCAACCCAGGCATATTCCCTGGATTTCGGTTACCAGTTTGTTTCTACCCGCATACAACCGGAAGAACCCGATATGCAGGAGGTTGTGGAGGCCCTGCTTCCCGATCTCGATTTTGTGCGAAACACAGCCGGTTTGATGCTTCGGAAAGTAGGTCCCAACTGGGTCAATAGCATCGGCGAGTGGATTACCAAAGAGGGCTACCTTTTCCGGATGAACAATCCCAGTGATGCCCTCATCATTGCGGGTACGGCTATGGACCCGCTCGCTCCCATCCCTGTGGAGGAAGGTTATCAGTTCATCAGTTACCTGCCCGATTATCCCATCGACGCCCAGGCGGCTGTGGAGAATATATTGGAAAACATGGATTTTATGCGGAACAGCCAGGGTGATATGCTGCGCAAGATAGGTCCCAACTGGGTGAATGGTATAGGTGATATGGCGCCCGGAGAGGGTTACCTGGTCAGGATGAATGCCGCCGATGAGTTGGTTTATAACCTCGATGGCTTCAAGTCGGGTATTGCTCATATTTATCCGACCCATTTCCGGTTCCAGGGAGGTAACGCCGCCGATCCGGTTTATACGGTTTACATCAGCTCCGGCAATGGCATTTCTATAGGCGATGAAATTGCTGCTTTTGATGGTGATAAGATGGTGGGTTCTGTGAAACTCGTTTCCAGCAACTGGAAGGATAACGAACTGGCCCTGTTTAGTACCCTTAACAATGGTAAGGGCTACACGGCAGGTAACACCATCCGCTTTGAAGTTTGGGATCAGGATAAGGGCAATGAATTGCCGTTGCAAACATCTTACAGGCAAGTTTATAATTCATGGATGACTCCCGAATTCCCCGGCGAAGATGGCCGGTATAGTGTGATTGAATTCAGCAAATCGGCAATTTTGCTGGCTAACGGACAGGGCAGCGAGCTGAGCGTTTATCCGGTTCCGGCAAGCGATGTATTGCATATCCGCTCAACATCAGCTATCGATCATCTCAGGATCATCACCAATACGGGTAAAGTGCTGATACAGAAAATGAACCAGGAAAACAACCTCGATCTGGATGTATCGGGTATACCGACAGGCGTGTATGTGGTGCGGATTCAATTGGATCAAAACATAACAACCAAGAAAGTGATTATTAGATAGGCGCTTTTATTTACATTTTGCAAAAACCCCCGGTCATAGCTTTTGGCTGGGGGTTTTTTTATAATTGACGAAAAATTTTTTAACAAATACTTGAACTGAACCCCAATTTTTCTTTATCTTATCAACAAATTTCTGACTAAAAATTAATCAAAAATGGAAACAAACAACAATCAGCATGAGTGCTGCCCACCGGTTGATACTTCTGTGTGGAATCACAAAACCCATGAATGGGAAAACAAATTATTCATTAAAGCTTCCATTCCCCTGTTTTTTCACATGCCTTTTCCTTCCAAAGTGAATAAGGTGATTACTCAGCTATGGGAACAGGCGAATGAAGCCGGTACCGATATGGAGGAAAAAGATTTTCTCCTGTTAGCACGGGACGACTCAGCATGGAAAGGCCATTATTACCTGGCGGTTGATAAGGAAATACCCGGAGCGGACAACACCAAAATTAGCGGAACCTTTATCAGCAGGGTATTCGATGGACCATACAGCGGCATTCCCAGGTACATCAAAACCATGAACAAGGAGCTGGAGGAACAGGGAAAGAAGGCAAAGGACTATTATTTTTATTACACCACCTGTCCCAAATGCGCCAAGAAATACGGGCATAATTATATAATTGCTTTTGCAGAAATATAAGTTAAATAGTTTTCAATTTCTTAATCCTTGATGTTAACAGGCAGGCCGTGAATTGAAATCGCGTTTTTATGGCAATAATCTGGAATCTATGAAAATTTATCTCTTAATTATAACAGTTCTTATATTGGCGGGCTGTAAGACAAATAAAAATGCAACTATGCAGAAGAATAACACGTATTCATTCTATGTAGGGACATACACTGATAAAGAGAGTCAGGGTATTTATGAATACCTGCTGAAAGAAGATGGTACTATAAAACGCATTGGATTATCAGCTTTATCTGAGAATCCCTCTTTTTTGGCTATGACTCCCGATAAAAAATTTCTTTTGGCTGTTAATGAAACCAACCAAAAGGGGAGTGGTGCAGTCGAGTCATTTTTGGTTAAGGGCGATAGCCTCAGTTTTATAAGCCGGAGCTCGTCGGGAGGTGCTCATCCTTGTTTTGTCACCATTAATGAACAAGGTTTTGTATTGGCAGCCAATTATACGGGAGGCAACCTGGGTTTGCTTCGGATGGATGAAGAAGGAGAACTGACCGACTTACTGGATGTGGAACAACATAACGGCAGCGGAACCACGCAACGACAGGAGGGGCCACATGCACATTCGGTTTATTTCATGCCTGGCAGCGATAGGATTATTTCCGCTGATCTGGGTACCAATGAACTTTGGTTTTCACATTTGGATACGGTAAGGCAAAAGCTACTTCCTTCTGACCCGCAAAAAATAAAAATGGCGCCGGGAGCAGGGCCGCGTCACCTTGCATTTCATCCAAATGGCAATTGGATATATGTTTTAAATGAGCTAGATTGCACAGTTACAATGCTACAAACAACAAATGAGGATAAATATGTTAAAGGTGGTTCTGTTTCATGCTTACCATCCGGTTATACTGGGCACAATACCGCTGCCGATATAAATATCTCTTCGGATGGTAAGTTTCTTTATGTTTCCAACCGGGGGCATAATAGCATTGCAATGTTTAGGGTAAATGCACATGATGGCTCATTAAGCCTGATTGGATTTCAATCCTGCCATGGTGATGGTCCGCGTAATTTTTCCTTATCACCCGATGAAAAGCATTTACTGGTGGCTAATCGCTACATCAATAATATTGTTTCGTTTAAACGTGATAAATCTACCGGTCAATTGGAGTATGTACACCAAATTGATGCACCAACACCGGTTTGCGTTTTATTTAAATCGGCTAAAAGCGCCTGGTAAAAAAAGTAGATACTGAAATTCCGGCGATCATTTTTAATTGGTTAAGGTTCGCTGGTAATCGAATCTTCCTGTCAACACATTATGACTACCTCCTTAATTACACCACCGCGTACCTCGGAATATGCTGCGGCAAACGGGTTAGCAGTTCGTAATTCATGCTATTGTTCATATCGCTGAACGAACTTACCGAGATGGTACGGTTGGCCTGCGAACCAATAAGCACCACTTCATCGCCAATCTTAACATGGGGTACATCGGTCACATCCACCACCATCATATTCATATTCACGGCCCCGATTACCGTTACCCGTTTCCCGTTAACCAACACATGCCCCAGGTTGCTCAGGTTGCGGCTGAATCCATAGCCGTATCCCACAGGAATTGTTGCTATCAGGCTATCACGATTGGTCATGAAGCTCGAACCATAGCTTACATATTCTCCCTCGGCAACCCGGTTTACGCTCATGATCTTACTTTTCCACGATAAAACCCGTTTTAAGGGGTCATTATCACCAATATGCTGTTCACCATTAATAAGTTTACTTTCGTCACTGGGCCAGAAACCGTAATTGGAGATCCCCACCCGGGCCAGGTCCATAACCGATTCGGGAAAGTTCAAAACACCGGCCGAGCAAGCTGTGTGGTGATAGCGTGGAACCAGCCCGTTATTTTTAAAAAGCGTAGTAAGGCGGTTGAAGTTGGCAATTTGTTTCTTGATACGGTGGAAATTACTAAAGTCTTCGGCTCCGGCAAAATGTGTACATAGCCCTTCGAGCTTTATGTTTTCACGGTTTCCTTTCATAATTTCCATCACTTCATCCAGTTCGTCTTCGGTAAACCCTGTGCGATGCATACCCGTTTCCAATTCAATATGGATGCGGGCGGGATTTGAGGTTTTCCGTGCAGTTTTCTCCACCGCTTTTAATCGTTCCATCGAGAACACAAAGAATGAAATATCTTCCTCAATTACCCATTCCAGTTGATCATTATCCACAAAACCCATGATCATCAATTCACAATGGCCTTGTTTGGCCTTGTTGACTCTAACAGCCTCGGCAGCGCTAAACACGGAAAAATGATCCACACCGCATTGCTCAGCCATGGGTATGAGGTCTTCCACGCCATGCCCATAGGCATTAGCTTTAACCACCATAGAATAGCGGGTATGTGGGTTTAGCTTGCTTTTCATGTATTGAATGTTATTGTTCAATGCACTCTTGCTTAGTTCAATATAAGATGTATGCAGCATGTTTCGTTTTTTTGATTATCAGCAGGTGCAATATACAACGATTGTGCAATTTAAATTGAACACTTCACCATTATTATAGTTGATTGCTATTAACACAAATTGACTTAAATGATAGGTGGTATAAAGCATGGCCCTGAGTTTTAATATGTTTTTAATAATCTCCTTTATCTGCGCTTTCAACACAGCCGAAAAAAAAGCAAAGTGGAAATTACGCAAGCAGGAAGATGGTATTCGTGTTTATACCCGGCAAACAATAGGTTCCGATTTCAAATCCTTCAGGGCAACCACTACCATTGATGCCGAGCCTAAGGCTATTATGGCGGTGTTGTTAAATCTTAACAAAGTGCCTGAATGGACGCCGGATATTACTCATGCGCGTTTGCTCAGGGAAATCGAAGAAGGAAAGGAAATTGTTTATATGCAATACAACCTGCCCTGGCCTATAAATGACCGTGATGTTGTGTTTGAACAACAGTTTAAACGCGAAGCCGATACCTTGTGGCTTTGTTCCGAATATAAAGCAGGTTATTTACCGGAAAAACAGGACTACACCAGGGTAGAGGCCCTGAAAGGATTTTGGAAACTGGTCGATACCGGTAGCTCAACCCACACTATTTATCAGCTCCATTCCAATCCGGGAGGCAAGCTTCCCGCCTGGCTTGTTAACTGGAAGATCATTAATGCTCCTTATAAAACATTGCATAACCTGAGAAATCGAGTAGAAGATTAGCGTTTATTCCGGAAGCATACGATCAAGCGATTTTCGTACTCCCGGTCTTATCGCAGCCTTGGCAGCACCAATAATGGCCCCTGTAACGGCCGCCCATACAATTACCTTGGTCCAGTTACTCTTCTTTTTACCCGGGTCTTTTGGGGCCTCGTCACCGGTTAGTAAATGATAGCCCGTATCAAGGCCTTTACCGGCATAATAGCTGCCGGTCATCATAATGCCGCGCATCAGCGTTCTTCTAAGAAAAACTACTCCTTTGTTCCTCTTTTGTATTTTTCTTTTCTTTGTCATAATGGTATGTATTTATTTGTAATGAACAACTTATTGGTTCCATCGTTTGTAAGATATATTTTTTTTACCAAATAACCAAAAACCGGAGAACTACATGGGTGAATTAATTATGTTTCATAGTTTATGGCGTTGGATAGTAGTGCTGTTGATATTTATTACAATGGTAGTAAGCCTTATTCAATGGGTCAGGAAATCGGATTGGACTAAAGGCAACAGGGTAACCCCGCTGATTTCCTCCATTGTTTTGGATATTAATGTTCTTGTGGGATTGATCCTGTATGTAATGGAAAAGCGCTGGCTAGGGGGCGATCATTTTATCAGTTACCTGCATCCCCTTTTGATGTTGGCCGCTCTTGCAGCTATTCATATCAGCTATGCCAAAGCTAAGAACAAGACTTCTTTTCGTGGGCATAAAATAATTGCTATAGGCTTTCTGATCGTTATCTTTCTGCTCCTTTCAGGAATTCCGCATGGATCGTGGAGTTTTGGTATGTAAGGCCTAAGGTGTTTGCGTTAGTTTATCACGGGAAGTTGGATAAATGCCTACGGGTTTATACATCTACGAGTTTATGAAAGAGAATTTTTTCTGCACGCTGATATAGCGCCTGACCGGTATTGTACATGAGCCGTGTAAATTAGTGCAGGCGCTACTTGTTGGATATCACCGAATATTTATAGTAAACATTCACCTTGCTCCTCTTGTTGAAAGAGTTAATAGATTTTAAACAAAAGGAGGAAAAGATGAAGTTGATTAGAATTTTAATGAGTTTAATTTTAGTAGGATCAATCCTGGTTTTTACCCAATGTGGTAAAGATGATGATGATAATGCAGGTGTAAGGGTTAAAATGACCGATGCACCTATAGATAATGCTGAAGTACAGGGAGCCTTTGTAACTGTTAGTGAAGTGATGATTGACGGGGAGTCGGTTGGTGGTTTCAGTAAGCAAACGATCGATCTTACCGCTTACCAACAAGGTAATACCGAAGTATTGTTGGATGATGATATGGAAGTGGGTAGCTATAACCAACTTACCATGGTGCTGGATTATGAGCAGGACGCATCGGGCAACAGCCCCGGTTGCTATGTAATGACCGATGACAATGAAAAGCACAATCTTGCAGCAACAGCGCAGGGACAAGGTGAATTTACCATCAGCAATGGATTTGATGTTGATTCGGAATCAACCACAGATCTGGTGGTTGACTTCAACCTTCGCAAAGCCGTAACGCATAGCGAAAGTCAGCAAAGCCGGTATAGCTTTGTAACCGATGCTGAAATGAATAACGCCATGCGGATGGTGGTTGAAGGCGAGTCGGGCCATATACAAGGTAATGCCGAAGACAACTACAATGAAAGTGATAAGATCGTTGTGTATGCCTATCACAAAGGTGAATTCAACTCAAGTACCGAGACCCACGGACAGGGTAGTAGCGATGTAAGGTTTGCCAATGCTGTTACCAGTGCCCAAATACAGGGCGATGGTAGTTACCGCCTGTCATTCCTCGATGAAGGTGAATACGAGATCCATTGCGCCTCATACAATGAAGACAGCAATGGCAATGTGACCTTTGAAGGTATGCTCCAGGCCAATAGTACCATCGATGGCTTGCTGCTGGGTAGTGTTAACGTAGAAGCTAATTCGGAAGTTACCCTTGATCTTGAGATCACCGGCCTGATTGGGATTAAATAATTGACTTTATAAACATAACTCGAAGCCCTCTGCATTAATCAGGGGGCTTTTTTATGTATTGGCTTTTAGAACCGTCACGGTGTATGGCAAGATATGATGAATGCTTTTGAAACCAATCGCCAAATGCCCTTATTAAAAGTTAGCGTTGGTCTTTGGCAAAATACAGTAATAAAACAAATCTAAGTGCCACTGAATCAGTATCGATTATTTTTATATGGAATCGTTCCAAATAATGATTATATTTGCTGAAAAACATGGCACATGTTTGTAGCAATTAATTATATAAGTTGTAAAGATCATTACCAGAAACGGTTTGAAGAGTTATTTGCCAGCCGGGCTAAGGCCATCGACCGTATGCCCGGCTTTAAGTGGATGAAAGTACTCAAACCCGAAGAAGGAGGTGATTACTTGATTGTAAGCCACTGGGAAAAGGAGGAGCATTTTAGGGCCTGGACCAATTCCCCCGAATTTGTGGAAGGGCATAAACGGGGATTCGAAGACATTAGAAAGGCGAAGGATCAAGGGCTTGATCCCCCTATGAAAAGTACATTCAAAACGTATAAAGTGATTGCGGAATAATGGAAAAGTTTAAATATTGGCTTAAACGCCTCGGCATAGCAGGATTTCTGTTCTTTTTTATAAAAGGATTGATATGGTTGGCCATATTCCTTGGTCTGGGCGAGGTGCTTCTCGATATATTTTAATAAGAGCGAATCAATCCTCTTAAGCGGGTTCCTATACAAAACAGGATTAGCGCCGGTATTCCTTTAAAGCCACAAAGGAAGTGAGGATTTATACTGAAATATTCCTCATTGACACAATAGAATACAATTTCTTAGTTTTGCAATATGCGGGGAATGATTATCTCCGGGTGGTTTAGTATGGAATACATAGAAACAGGCAAGCTATGAAGGAATTATTGAATATTGATAATGAGCTTATAAGCAATATTCTAGCTCAATTTAACAAATGGGTCGCCGAAAGTCTTCCGGCCATTTTAGTGGCTATCATTGTCTTCATTATCGCTTTGAAGTCAATTAACCTTCTTGAAAAAAAGATCAGGAAAACGGTTGAAAAGCGTAAACTGGAGAAAGAGGAAACGGAGGATACAGGCGAATATGACAAACGTATCAACACACTTATTGGGATTTTTAAGGGAGCTGCCAAGATAACCTTGTGGATTATCCTGATCATGATCCTGCTAAAGCACTTTGGGATCAACATTGGCCCGCTGCTGGCCGGTGCCGGAATTGTCGGATTGGCGATCGGTTTTGGTGCGCAGGAACTGGTCAGGGATATTATTTCGGGTTTCTTTCTCTTGCTCGAAAACCAGGTTCGAACCGGTGATGTAGCTATTATTAACGGTACCGGTGGTTTAGTAGAAAAGATCGAGCTTCGCACCGTTACTTTGCGCGATTTTTCGGGGGTGGTGCATATTATCCAAAATGGAAAGATAAACACCATGTCGAATATGACCAAGGAGTGGTCGGCGATGGTTTTTGATGTAGGCGTAGCCTATAAAGAGGATACCGAGCAGGTAATGAAAATAATGAAAGAAGTGGGTGATGAGCTTAAGAAAGACCCTGAATTTGGAAACCATATAATTGAACCCATCGAAGTTTTTGGGCTGGATAAATTTGGGGATAGCGCCATCATTATTAAGGCACGGCTCAAGACAAAACCCATACAACAATGGACCATAGGACGGGAATACCGAAAACGTCTTAAGAAGGCTTTTGATGAACAAAACATCGAAATACCGTTCCCGCATACAACCGTTTATTGGGGTGAAGAGATCAATCCCCTGCAACTTACCATCAAGGAGCAACAAAAGCAATGATCTATCTGCTCTTTATAATTGGATTCGTCTTGTTGATAAAGGGGGCCGATTGGCTGGTAAAAGGTTCTTCATCGTTGGCCCGCCGTTACCGCATAAGCGAACTGGTCATTGGCCTTACCATCGTTTCCCTGGGGACTTCCTTACCCGAAATGATCATTAATGTTTTTGCAAGTGCAACGGGCAATGCTCCCATCGCCATCGGAAATGTGTTGGGTAGTAATATTGCCAATGTTTTGCTGATACTGGGACTTTCGGCTATTTTTCAACCCTTGCCGATTAAGCGGAGTACGGTTTTTTCGGAAATACCCTTTGCTTTGGCTGCGGCGGTTTTATTGGGTTTTCTTGCTAATGCCGCCCTGTTTGATGTAAAACAAACCTTGCTCATCAGTCGTGCCGATGGCGGTATCCTGATGTTCTTTTTCATTCTTTTTATGGCTTATGTGTTTGCTATGTCAAGGGAAAAGGAAGAACCTGGTTTAGAAGGCGAAGAGCCTTTGTTGGCTGTCAGGAAATCAGTGCTGTTAATAAGTGCGGGTGTGGTCATGCTGTTTTTTGGTGGAAAATGGGTAGTTGACGGAGCGGTGCACCTAGCCACACTAATAGGACTGAGTGAAAGTTTCGTTGGGCTCACCATTGTTGCCATCGGGACTTCGCTGCCCGAACTGGTGACCTCCATAGTAGCGGCTATGAAGAAAAATGCCGACATCGCCGTGGGTAATGTTGTGGGGTCGAACATTTTTAACATTCTGTGGGTGCTCGGCCTGAGCGCCCTTATTAAACCCTTGCCCTTCAATTTGATCAGTAACCTCGACATCCTGGTCACGGTGCTTTCATCTACCCTTATCATTATCGCTATTGTAATCAATCGCAAAAGCCATATCGGAAGGTATAGCGGTGTTTTTTTCGTAATGTGCTATGTGGCTTATCTCCTGTACCTGGTTTATAGGGGATAAACCGTTAGTCAATAAAATTTAAAATTATTATGCAATTTAATCCAAAAGCTACATATCAATGGAACGTTGATAAACTGGAAGGAGAGCTTCAACAGGTAAAACGAAGGATTGATCTTTATACTGTTTTACGATTGGTTACCTTTATATCTTCCCTGGTGGTTCTGGGATATTTTATCAATGCCGGCAACCTGGCTGTTGCCCTTTCCGGATTTTTTGGATTGCTTGTTGTTTTTGGCATTGTCGCAGGCCGCCATAACCGTATTGAACGGTACAAACAATTGCTCCAAAACAAGATCACGGTTAATAAGGACGAGTTGCAATTTCTTGATCATAATTATGTCCACCGCAATGATGGGATGGCCTTTATGGATTATGAACATCCTTATTTATATGATTTGGATGTTTTTGGAAAGGCTTCATTATTTCAATACCTCAACCGTTGCGTCACTGCTCCCGGTAGTCAAAAGCTGGCAACATGGTTGAAGGAGCCTTTTATGGATAAGAAAAAAATTGAAGCCAACCAGGAAGCGTGCAGTGAAATGATTGATCATCCCGAATTCAGGCAACAATTCCAGGCCGAGGGAATGCTCCTGGAAGGTACCGGGCGTGAGAAAGCAAACTTGCTGAAATGGCTTCAGGAGCCGTTTATTCTTCTAGGAAAAAAATGGCTGCCGGTTATACTCAATGTTATACCTGCATTGACTTTGCTCACATTCGGTTTATTTATTGCCGGAATTATTCATTGGTTCATGCCCATTGCATTTATCATCCTTAACCTGATGATCATCGGGCGAAACCTGAACAGTATCAACCGGAATCACCATATGCTTTCGAGGCAAGCCTCCACGCTTGAACGTTATGCCACTTTGCTCAGCATGATAGAAGATAACACCTTTAAATCCGATAAGTTAAGATCACTGCAAGAGGAGTTAAAGCATGGTGATTATACGGCAAGTTGGATAATCCATAAGCTTTCCCGGATCTTAAACCGGTTCGATACCCGACTTAACCTGCTTGTGGGTTTTTTGCTTAATGCCCTTGTAATGATGGATCTTCACAACCTTTACCGGCTCGAAAAATGGAAAAATAAATATTTCGATGATGTGGATAGATGGTTTGACGTGATAGCCGAGTTCGATGCTTTGAACAGTCTGTCGGCATTTGGTTATAATAATCATGCGTCCACCTGTTTCCCCCAATGCAATACCGGCAATTTTATTTTTGACGCAAAAAATACCGGGCATCCGTTAATACCTGCTGAAAGGCGCGTGAATAATGATTTTAAGATAGAAGGCCTAAATAAATTTACTATCATCACCGGGGCGAATATGGCAGGAAAAAGTACGTTTTTGAGAACCATAGGCGTTAACCTGATCCTTGCTATGATGGGTTCACCGGTAATCGGTTCTTCCATGGTTTTTAGCCCCATTCGTTTGCAGGGAAGGATCAGGATCAATGACTCCCTTTTTGAAAATGAATCTTACTTTTTTGCTGAACTCAAAAAACTCAAAAATATCATCGGGCTCCTCGAAGAAGATGAAGAAGTATTTGTGTTGCTTGACGAAATACTAAGGGGTACCAATTCCAAGGACAAACATGCCGGCTCCGAAAAATTCATCGAAAAATTGCTTCGGTATAAGGCCGCAGGAATTATTGCTACCCATGATCTTGCCCTGGGAGAACTTGAAAAATCTTATCCCGGAGCGATTACCAATAAATGTTTTGAAGTGGAAATTCGCGATAATCAGCTGCATTTCGATTACAAACTAAAACCAGGGATTAGCCAGAAACTTAATGCTTCCTTTTTAATGAAAGAAATGGGAATTACTGATTAATTTGGAGAGTTATTTCGCTCGAATAAGATTCTTATGACCGGCTGCAACTCACTATTTGGGTTTCGTGTTACCGGTATGAACCTGCAACTTGAGGTGTTTTTTCTTTCAATAAAATGAATCCCGATAAAGGATGAATAAAGCAACATCTGAAAAAACCCTTTTAATGAGCACATAATCTGATATAAGATAAAAAGTTGATGGTAAACACTCCCGCTCGGCCAGATTTGTAACCCGGCCACATAATCCGGAAGCAACAGGGGATGGAGAGCGGATTACAAATCCGCTTCAGCGAAAAAATAAGAAAGAATGTAGAAGATAGAAGGTAGATGGGAGAAACTTTAAACTTTAGACTTTAAACTTTCCACTTTCCACTTTAAACTTTCCTCTCACTCCTCCACATAAACGCCTTATCATCAATAGCTCGTTGTGTGGCCAGGATACCTTCGAGGTGATCCACCTCATGCTGGAAGAGCTCTGACAGATCATCTTTCAATTCAATATGTTTTTCTTCCCAGTTCAGATCACGGTATTTCATCTTGCAGGATTTATGCCTTCTTACCTTCACCAATAGTTCCGGGAAGCTCATGCAATCATCCCACAGTTCCATCATTTCATCGCTTTCATCATAGAGTTCGGGGTTGATGAAAACATGCATGCCTTCGTTATGCATGCAGATCAAGCGTTTTTTGTAGGCGATTTGTGGTGCCGAAATAGCCCGTCCGGCTCCGTATTCGCGGCGGAAATCAATGATCAGCTTATTCATTTCAATGGCCACCATGTGAGCCTCGCTTAATTCATTTTCCCTGATGGGTTCGGAAATCTGGTGTAAACGCGAATTTCCAAGTTTTAGAATATTATCTAATCTTGACATACCCAGCTTTATTTTAGTTTGTATTGATTTTCAATGGTATAGTTTTTTGCTAATACAGCAGTGTATAAATATAAACTTAGTTTAAAAAGTATGCAACTATTTTTGTTTTTAACACTGTTAAAATGCACAACCCTTAATAATCCCGATACCGGTAAATAAATCTTTTTTATCTTTATCCATCTTTATTGGGTTAATACCTGGAATGTATGAAAAACAAAAAAAGCAAAACGATCCGGTTTTTTCTAGCGTTTTTCCTCATGCTGTTTTTACTGGAAACCCCTTTGAAAGGGCAGGATGATGAGCTTGAAATTTTTATGTGGGTCGGCGCACAAAAGTTACAAGATAAAGATCCAATGCTATTGGAAAACATGCTTTTGTTTGCCCGCCGTAATGGCATTATTCCCTACTCTTCGGGTATGAATGAACCCCGGAAACTGGAAATGTTTTTGTCCACTTGCAAGGATTTGGATATTCCAAAAACCTGGATTGAGATTGGTCCGGGAAAAGAGGTCAGCATTCGGGATTTTGTGGAAAAACCCTTGGCTCGCGAAACTATACTAAAAAATTTCAGGAAACTGGGAGAGATTTATCGGAAGCATTACCCGGAGTTTGCCCGTGTCACCCTTTTTGATGAAGCACCTTTAGGAGCCTTCGGGATGGTAAAGGGAGAGGATAATGGATATATCAAGCAATTGGAGCAATTCATGCAGTATGGACCAAAGGCGTATTCCCATTTGCAAAAAAATCTAAAACAAGCCATGCCCAATGCTGAAGTGGGCATTTTTATGCATCATCCTCACAATGCCTCCGAAGAAATGGCCGGGGAATATTCGGTAATCGGTGAGTTTGTTAAGGAGTGCAATGAGCTGGGAACCCTTCCTGATTTTATTTTTTCCGATGTGTACCGGGGGTATTTTAACCGGGGTTATGGCATGGAAAAAACGGATGCCTATATAACGGATGTGGCTGCCTATACCAAAGAGATTGCAGAAAAATACAGGATAAAAGCTTATCAGCTTGGGCAGATGCATACCATAAAACTGGGATACACACCAAGCCGTTACGAAATTGACCGCAATATAGAAGCTATGCTTAAAGGCAACGCTGACGGTATCGGCTGGTATTGGCCCAACTATGCCTCCACCGGTTATAAACGGCAATCCCGCCAAGGCATCGGTAATGCTACCGGCTACAAAGTATCATTCGATCCTTTTGTTCCTAATGCCTGGGGTGGAATAGGGCCGGCCGGTTCCGTTTATGGCACTTCCAAAGACCGTTTTGTGTATTCTTATTTACGAATGCTGGAGAAACAGCATGCAGTTAGGGCCAATACCCATTTCGACCTCTGGATATACGGCTTTGATTTCGACCATAATGAACATACCCTTTATCTTAAAACCAATAATTCATGGGAGAAGATAGGGCATTTTAATCCGCAGCAGGATAAAGAGGCCTATGAAGAAGGTGCCCGGGAAAAATACATCTATACCTATCATGAAAGATGGCATGCCCTGGCGTTTCATGGCCTATCAAGGGAAAAATACATAAGTGGTGAAAAAGACGGGAAAATACAACTTAGGATTGAAACGCCCGGGCAAAGTGATCATTCAAAACTTAGTGCCATATATGTGGTTCCCTACCGCGAAACACGGAACTATGTGACCGAACAGGAGATCACCCGGTTTATAGAAGAACAGCCCCGCTGGGTGGAGATCAATAGCATGGGTAGTCATGTGCGCCCCAAATCTTTAATCCTGAAGCCGGATGAACCTGTGGAACTGATGATCAAATAAAAAGGAGATGATGAAAGCCTTAAAAATATACTCAGTTGCCTTGTTGCTGATGGTTGTGATGTTCAATACAGCTTGCCAAACTTCGACGGATGAAACGAGTCACATTCCAACAGGAAAGTTCTGGGTGGATCAAGGAATTAACCACATCCTCGAACCCTGGACAAAAAATGCTATCGATACCAGCCATGGGACGTTCCATACTTTCCTCGATCGCCAATGGAAACCCTATAATCAAAAGGAAAAGTATCCTGGCATGCTTTCCAGGCATGTGTTTAGCTATTCAGCAGGGTATTTATTAACCGGTAACAAGAAATACCTGGATAAAGCCACAGAACTGGTGGATTATATTATCCGGCACGGGTGGGATAAAAAATACGGAGGATGGTATAACACGCTTAATCAGCAGGGTAACGTGATCGATTCAAGCAAAGATGGCTTTTATCAGGCTTATGCCGTTACCGGCCTTGCCATGTATTACCTGGTTACCCATGACAAACAGGTGCTCAATTATGTGGAAAGATCCCATGAAATTCTGAGTAATGAAGCATGGGACGATAAGTATGGTGGCTATTACCGTGAGTTGAACCGCGACCTGAGTGTAGCAAAGGATAATAAAAGTTTCTCTCCACAACTGGCTCCAGTTTCAGGATACCTCGTATATCTTTACCTGGCCACTCGCGAGGATGCCTATTTGCAACAAATGAAAAAGGTAATGGATCTGGCATTGAATAAAATGCGAAAAACCGGTTCTCCATGGGTGTTGGAGCGCTTCGACAAAGAATGGAATTATACCTATTCACCCAAAGGCGATAGCACCGAATTAAATACCGGCCATAATGCAGAGATCATTTGGATGCTGTTGCGATTGGCTGAAATGAATAGAGACGATACCTATCGACAACAAGCGCTGCATATGGCCAAAGTTCTCTATCAATTTGGATTTGATGAAGATTCAGGAATTTGGTACCACCGGACCGGTTTGGAGGAGCCTTCGGTTCATAGCAATTCCACACCCTGGTGGATACAAGCCTATGGGAATATGCTATCCTTATACCTGTATCATCAAACCTCAAAAGAGACGTATTTAAAGGCATTCCGAAAAGGGGCTGATTTCTGGAATAACTATTTAATAGATAAGACTTATGGAGGGGCCTATTTAGCAGTAAATTCAGATGGTTCCATAAAGAAGGGTGATAAAGCGGTCAGGACTAAAACTTCCTATCACAGCCTTGAGCATTCCCTGTTGAATTATTTGTATGCTGATTTGTGGGTTCATGAAAAGCCGGTCACGATGCATTTTTTGATCAGAAATTCGCAGGAAGGTGAAAAGTTATATCCTTTACCAATTGAAGATCATAATGTTACGGTACGGCACGTAAGGATCGATGGAAAAGCTTATAATAACTACGATGCTGAAAAACAATTTATACTGCTCCCTGAAGGTAGCAATTTATCAGTTGAAGTGGTTCTTTCAAAATCAACCGAATGAGTATGAAACAAGTTCAAAGCAATACAGCAAGTATTCTTATTCTATTGAATACTTTTTTATTGATCTGCATGGGAGCCAATATGCAGGCAAGATCTCAACATGAACT